>JBBRYE010000166.1:0-4610 GCA_038237895.1 Sphingobacteriales bacterium
CTTCATTTATGAATCTATAGGTATGAACATTAAAGCCTTCCATCATCCTTAAACTTCGTGGAATTGCCCGATCAGACATTGCCCACATGATCATATGCATTGACTCTGGTGATAGAGAAATAAAATCCCAAAAAGTATCATGTGCTGAGGCTGCTTGAGGAATTTCATTATGAGGTTCAGGTTTTACTGCGTGTATCAAATCTGGAAACTTAATGGCGTCCTGAATAAAAAACACGGGCATATTATTTCCCACAAAATCATAATTGCCTTCTTCTGTATAAAATTTAACTGCAAAACCGCGTACATCTCTTGCTAAATCTGCAGAACCTCTAGAACCTGCTACAGTAGAAAAACGGGCAAATATCGGAGTTTCAATGGATGGATCAGTTAAGAATTTAGCTTTTGTAAATTCTTTCATACTATCATCATAAACTTTAAAAACACCATGAGCACCAACACCACGAGCATGGACAATCCTTTCGGGTATGCGCTCATGATCAAAATGGGTGATCTTTTCCCTTAGGATAAAGTCTTCCAATAGGGTTGATCCTCTTTCACCAGATTTTAGCGAGTTATTGTCATCATTAACTTTAAGAGACTGATTGGTAGTCATGAACTGGTTGCTGCCATCTTCGGTATTTTTAGCTAGATCATCAAATTTTTGATTTTGATTGTTCTTTTCTTTTGGTTTTGAATTCTTCATTATAGAGATATTTTGATGAGGTTTTATTAAAAATTATTAATCAATATTTGTTCCAATAAACCCATCTGTTACTTTGAGCCCATAATTATTGAAATAGGTACATTTTTTTATCTTATTGGGCTATTTTATTGGTCTCATCTTTGCTTTTTGAAATCTATAATTTTAAAAACATACATCATGGAAAACAATCAAAGAGACAGTTCTAACAACAGTAAAACAGAAGATACACACAAAACATTAGAAGGTAAGGAAGCATTAGAAAAGCTGAAAGATTTAGCCACCAGTGCAGAGAATTGTTTTTTTTGTACCAACATTAAAACCGGATTACCATTATCGGTTAGACCAATGTCGGTTTTACAAGTTGATGACGAAGGAAATTTATGGTTTATGAGCCATAAGCAAAGTCATAAAAATAATGAAATAAAATCCGATCCATTTACTCATCTATTCTTTCAAGAAAATAAAAACTCTGGTTTCTTAAATGTCTACGGTATCAGTGAAATAATTTATGATCAAGAGAAGATTGATGAATTATGGAATCCAGTTTTAAAAGTCTGGTTTCAAGGGGGTAAAGATGATTTAGAAATTAGCTTAATTAAAGTAGAGCCAACTCACATTCATTATTGGGATACCAAACATGGCGAATTGGTTGCATTTATTAAAATGGCTGCCTCAGTAGTTTCAGGAAAAACCATGGATGATAGTGTTGAGGGTGATTTGGACATTTAAGACAGTCATTTTATTTATTGACGAGATTAAAAGTTTAACTTTATTAAAGCACTTTTAATAAAATTTAATGAAGCTTAACCAATCTTTCTATAATAGTGTTGATACCATTAAAATGGCGAAAGACTTGATAGGTAATTTTTTATATACCAATATAGACGGACAAATTACCGGTGGTATGATTGTAGAAACGGAAGCCTATATGGGTGTTACGGATAGCAGTTGTCATACTTTTAATAATCGTAAAACAAATAGAAACGCCACTATGTATTGCCAGGGTGGCGTTATTTATATGTATGTATGCTACGGAATTCATGATATGTTGAATATAACAACAGGCAATGAAGGTGATTCTCAAGTAATTTTAATAAGAGCAATTGAACCTTTATCAGGGATAGAAATTATGCAATTAAGAAGGGGAGAAGTACCCCTTAAAAGATTAGCAAAAGGACCGGGTTCTTTGGCTAAAGCATTAGGATTAAAGCGAATTCATGATGGTATTTCTTTGACAGAGGATAAAGTTTGGATTGAAGATCAGGGTTTTAAAGTTGATGTTAAAGATATAGTTGAAACAGCAAGGATTGGTTTGGGCTGCCCAGAGCCTTACTTTTCTATGCCTTGGCGATTTTTTTTGAAAGGGAATGGCTTTGTGAGTGGGAAGACGAAGTAGGTTGTTAGTTAGTTAGTTAGTTAGTTAGTTAGTTAGTTAGTTAGTTTTTAGTTATTAATTTATTGATTCGTCTAAATAATTTACATTTTATAAGTATGATTTATAAATATAAAATGTAAATTTGATTAATCATATTTTGTAAAGATGACAACTTTCACTAGTACATTACCTGAGGACTTAATGAATTTACTTTCAGAAAAAGCCATAATGATGAAATTACCTAAAAACAAATTGATTGAAAAAGCACTCAGAATTTATTTGGAACAAATTAATAAAGCTGAATATTTACGCTCTTATAAAAAGTTATCGAATGATACTGAGATTTTAGAAATAGCAGAAGAAGGATTGGCAGACTATTTTAAACAAATTGAAGATTGAAACAAGGAGAAATCTGGTTTACAAATTTAGATCCTGTTAAAGGAAGTGAACAATCGGGCTATCGTCCTATTGTAATTTTAAGTGGGAATTTACTGAATGAAAACAGCAGAATTCTAATTGTTGCGCCTATAACATCGAAAATAAAAAATTATAAAGGAAACCCTATTTTAGAACCTAATAATAAAAATGGGCTAAATGAAATATCAGAAGTGTTGATTTTTCATATTCGTTCTATTTCCCAAGATAGATTGATAAAAAAAATTGGAGAAATGGATCATTCAGATTTAGAGTTAGCAATAAAAACTTTAAATGAGATTTTGAGGTACTAAATTAATCAGATTAAAAATTTGTCTGAATCTTGATTTTCCTTATTTAAGGATTTTCAAGCTTGGATTACCCAATTTACAGATTAATAAATTTATTATATTATCCGCAATTGCATAAAATTCTTTCTCATTTTTCTCTGTGAAAATTTCTCCGCATTCTCTGTGGTAAAATAAAAAGTAAAAAAAGGCATCAACCAATTGGTCAATGCTTTTAAAAAATCATAAAATTAAATTCTAATTCAAAACTAAAGTCTGCAACCTGTCGGGGCCAACAGAAAGGTATTTAATCGGAACTTCTAATTCTTTTTCTAAATAATCTATGTAGGCTTGTAGTTTATCAGGAATTTCATTAATCTCTCTAATGCCTGTTAAATCTTCATTCCAGCCATCAATTTCCTTCCAAATGGGTTCTGGTTTAATGCTAGAAATATCGTAAGGCATGTAATCTATCGTTTCACCGTTATATTTGTAATGTGTACAAGCATAAATCTTTTCAAAGCCACTTAATACATCAGCTTTTGTCATTACCAATTGTGTAACGCCGTTTAGCATAATTGCATATTTTAGAGCTGGTAAATCTATCCACCCACAACGTCTTGGCCTTCCGGTTGTTGCGCCAAACTCATGACCAATTTTTCTTAATTCTTCGCCAACCTCGTTATCTAATTCTGTAGGGAAAGGGCCACCGCCAACACGAGTGCAATAAGCTTTAAAAATCCCGATAACATCACCAATTTTATTTGGAGCAATACCTAAACCTGTACAAGCACCTGCGGTAGTGGTATTAGAAGAAGTAACGAAAGGATAAGAACCAAAATCAATATCCAGCATGGTTCCTTGTGCGCCTTCGGCCAACACTTTTTTTCCTTCTTTTAAATATTTGGCAACTAAATGTTCGCTATCTACGTGAGGGAATTGCTTTAATAATTCTATAGCTTCAAAAAATGCTTTTTCTCTTTCACTAAAATCTTCTATCTCACCATAGTTAGCTAAAATAGAACAATGCTTTTCCACCAGTTTATTGTATTTTTCTTTAAAATCTGGCAAATAAATATCACCCACACGTAAACCGTTTCTGCCAGTTTTATCCATGTAAGTTGGGCCAATTCCTTTTAAGGTTGATCCAATTTTGCTATCGCCCATTTTCTTTTCAGAAGAGGCATCTAAAAGCTGGTGGGTTGGTAAAATTAAATGTGCTTTACGGGCAATCATTAAATTCTTTTTGGCCAACAAATCTATACCAGCATCTTTTAATTTATCAATTTCCCTTTTAAGGATAATAGGGTCAATCACTACACCATTACCAATCAAGTTCATGGTATGTTTTTCAAAAATACCAGACGGAATGGTATTTAAAACAAACTTTTTGCCATCAAATTCTAAAGTGTGTCCCGCATTAGGGCCACCTTGAAAGCGAGCGATTAAATCATATTGTGGAGCTAAAACGTCTACTATTTTACCTTTTCCTTCGTCGCCCCATTGAAGGCCTAATAATACATCAACAGCCATTATATTTTATGGATTTGGATATGAGTTTAAATGAGATTTTAATTAAATTTATTTTCTTGGGATGCACAATGTCCCGCTTTTAACTGGGTACAATTGCCATATAAGTTCAAAGAGTGATGCTTGATTTCAAACTTCAATAAATCGCCCATCATGGATTGTATTTGCTGAACGCGAGGATCACAAAACTCTACAACCTTACCGCAATCTAAACAGATGATATGATCATGTTGCTTAAAACCATAAGATTTTTCAAACTGCGCCATGTTTTTCCCAAACTGATGTTTAGTTACTAAATCGC
>JBBRYE010000167.1:0-4596 GCA_038237895.1 Sphingobacteriales bacterium
ACTTTTTTAATCGCCCTCATGGCTAAATTACCATGACCAACTTCTCTACGACCTACTCCCCTATTTGGTCGAGCTTCTCCAGTTGAAAATGCTGGGAAATTATAGTGCAATAAAAATTTATTGTAACCATTAACAAACGCACCATCAATCATTTGCTCATCAGATTTTGCTCCTAATGTAACCGTAGTTAATGATTGCGTTTCGCCACGGGTAAAAATTGCAGAACCGTGAGCAGATGGTAAATAACCAACTTCGCTCCAAATTGGGCGAATTTCAGTTGTTTTTCTTCCGTCTAATCTAATTCCTTCATTCAATAATAATGCTCTTACGGCATCATATTGTACATCATGGAAATATTTTTTAGCTAAAAACTTATCTGCTTCTGTAGCACCTTCAGGCAAAGCTTCTAAAACTTCTTTTTGGATAGCTTTAAATGCAGAAGCTCTATCATCTTTACCAGAATTAGATTTAGCAACTGCATAAACCTTATCGTAAGTATCTTTTGTAATTTTTGCTTTTAAATCTAAATCGCTGTTCTCGTGAGAGTAAGTTCTCTTTTCGGTTTTACCAACTAATTTACCTAACTCAACTTGTGCAGCAACTTGTTTTTTAATGGCTTCGTGAGCAAATTGAATTGCTTCAACCAGTTCAGCTTCTGCAATCTCATCAGCTTCACCTTCAACCATGTTAATGTCTTTTGCAGAACCAGCAACAATAAATTCTAAAGTAGCTCTTTCCAATTCAGAACGAAGTGGATTGATTACCAATTTACCATCAATTTTAGCCACACGTACTTCAGATATTGGTCCGTTAAACGGAATATCAGAAACAGCAATAGCTGCCGAAGCCGCTAAACCTGCTAAAGCATCGGGCATAATGTCTTGGTCAGAAGAAATTAATGAAATCATTACCTGCGTATCAGAGTGATAATCTTCTGGAAATAACGGACGTAAAGCTCTGTCCACAATTCTCGAAATTAAAACCTCGTAATCAGATAATCTAGCTTCTCTTCTTAAGAAACCTCCAGGTATACGACCAGCTGCCGCATATTTCTCCTGGTAATCAACGGATAATGGAAGGAAGTCGACACCCTCTTTTGCATCTTTGTTACTAACAACGGTCGCCAATAGCATCGTATTTCCTTGTTTCACTACTACTGCTCCATCAGCTTGTTTTGCTAATTTTCCAGTTTCGATCTCAATGATACGGCCATCGCCTAAATCAATCGACTGTTTAAAAATATTTAAACTCATATATTATTTTTTATCGATTGCAAAAGTACAGTTTTTATGTTTGATTTCCAGATGGGTTAGGTAAAAAGATTGTCTTGTTTTTTGTATGATTAGGTTGTCACCCTGAGCGGAGTAGAAGGGTTGTAGTGTGGTCACCCTTAGCGGAGTTGAAGGGTTGAGAGGTTGTCATACTGAGCGGAGTTGAAGGATTGTGGTGAAAAGTTGAGTTTTGCATAATGACAAATGCTTCGACTCCGCTCAGCATTACAAACGGCTCTGCTAAATATTAGCAAAACTCAATTTAGTGCAATCAGGTTCTATCGCCCAGGAACCTGTATTTTTATTTAGTCCAAGCTGGTTCTCTCAAAGAGAAATTTGCTTCTTTAGTCCAAGCTGGTTCTCTCAAAGAGGAACCTGCTTTTTTTAGAAAAGGTGCTGTTGTGCAAGTAAGTTAATGCAGTCTGGCTTTTTGCTCATACTGCTTGCCCCTCCACCGGCGTGGCTCAGGCATTATTCACGAGGCCGGTATCCACTGCAATCCAGTTTATTTAACTTGGGTTTGTTGGGTTATAATTCTGGTTTATCGGGTTTGGAAAATTTCCTCTTCACCTCGGTCTGTGTCCTCACAGACTGAAATGAATGGTAGTATAAAATAGTCTGTGAGAACACAGACCACGGTTTTCAGGAGGTTATCTTGCTTTTAACCTGTTGTTCAACATGTTGGCAAAGCGCATGTCGAACTATTAAATGAAAAGGATTTGTAATCCGCATAACCTATTTGTGAGATGCTTCCTCTCGTCAGCATGACGCTCAAAATATTAAACCTGCGGTTCAACATGTTAGCAAAGCGCATGTCGAACTATTCTATAAAAAGGATTTGCAATCCATTTCATAATATTAGGAATGAGAAAAAATAATTTTTGAGAAAAACAACCTCCAAATACAAAATTTGCATTTTCTACCATATCTTTACAGCATCTAAAAATGAAAAATCATGCTTAAAATTACTATATCTCTTGTTTTTATTCTAAGTTTTTTAACTTCTTATTCTCAAGATAAAAATCAAAAACATTCCGTTAATGAGTATCCGGAAGGGTTTTACAACACAATAGAAGATTTCATAGCTAAAAAGTCTATCCCTTTAAGTCCACTTTCTAGAATTGATATAAAATCATCTAAGCCCGTTTTAGAGAGTGAAATGGCTGATCAGGTATTTTTCTATACACTTCCAGATTCTTCTAAATTGAAAAAAGTGTTTGCTGTTTCTTATCAAGGAAACCTTTATATACGTCAGGCATATTTTACAAAATATGCAAGTAAGGGAGACCGTGTTGATGCTGCAACGAATCCTCAGTCTTACCACAGAGTTATCATGGATGGTAATTTTTTATATATGGAATGTGTTTTTGCAAATACCTGGAAAACTGGAGTTGGTTATAATATGGGAATAGCAGGATCTGCAATTGCAAATTCGGCTTATCAATTAAAACCAATCATATTTAATTTTGAAACTCAAAAATTTGATTTATTTAGAAATTGTGAAGATTTAAATGCATTTCTGGCATCAAGAAATTCTTCATTAAAAGCTGAATGCGATAAAAGATATTTGAGTTTAGACCAGTCTAAAGAAATTTTAAAGTTAGAAATAGCCAAATAATAAATTTTTCTTCTCGGCCTGTTTACTCACAGATTTTAATAAATTGAATGATAAAATAATAGTCTGTAAAGAAATATACCATGGAATTAAATTGTTTTTTTTTTGTAAAAGAATTATATCTGGCAGAGAAAACTATTTTTAATCATGACGCTACTCTAAAGATGGATTTTTTTATAAATCATAAATTATGCCTGGCTTAAGACTAAAGAAAGTTGTTTTTAGGTTATTAAAAATAAGTTAAAACAATTACTATAAGTATAGGTAATAAAATAAAGGAAGATAAATAACCATAAAAGATATACTCTCTTCTAAAAATTGCAAGTGAAATGGTTGTTATTAAACTTATAGTTGCTATAATATAACCTATAAATATAGAAATTACAAGTCCTTCACCACTTGCTATATCTCCAGCTGGATGCCTATACGGGATTAAAAAAAGCATTATCCATAAAATAGCATAAAGTAAAACAAAGCAAACTGAAAAAGGGTATGTCTTAACTAGCTTAATTATTTTGTTCATATTCTCCTGAGGTATTAAAATTAAAGATATTAACTGGCTTTTCGACATTTTAGCAAAACTAATAACTCAGCTGTTCGACATATTAGGAAAGCGCATGTCGAAATATTAATCTGCTGTTCGACATGTTAGCGAAGCGCATGTCGAGCTAATAATAAAAAGGATTTGCAATCCGCATAACCTATTTGTGAGATGCTTCCTCTCGTCAGCATGACGCTCGAAATATTAAACCCTGCTGTTCGACATGTTAGCAAAACTCATGTCGAACTATTAAATGAAAAGGATTTGTAATCCGCATAACCTATTTGTGAGATGCTTCCTTTCGTCAGAATGACGCTCGAAATATTCAACCCTGCTGTTAGATAGGTTAGCAAAGCGCATGTCGAACTATACTTTAAAAAGGATTTGCAATCCGCTGCTCGGTCTGTAATTTCACAGATTTAAAGAAATGCTTAAATCAATTAGATTAATTTAGCAAATGAAAAGAAATAATTATAGTATTTATCGTTATGCTCTAAAAAATTATCTAATCTATTATTTTTAAATACATAAGCATTGTATCCAAAGTTTATCATCTTGTTTATAGTCTTCTCTGGATGAATATTTGAGTCAGTTCCTTTGTAAATTTCAATGAAAAATGTTGGATTATATTTTCTAATTGTATTTATAGCACCTTCAATTACTTCATCTTCAAATCCTTCTGTATCTATTTTCACAAATCTTAAATCAGAAATTTTATTGTCATCTACAAATTTGTCTACAGTAGTTATGGTTACTTCATATACATTTTTTACCGTTTTTCTCTTTGTATCTTTAAGGGAGTTATAGGCATCATCGCTGGTTTCATAAAATTTGGCTAATCCAACTTGATTACTTATTGCTTTTTCAATAGTGGTTACCCTGTTTGAAATATTGTTTATTTTAATGTTTTGCGACAAAACAGAATGAACAATTCTTGTAGGTTCAAAGGCGAAATAATGATGTTTATCTACTTTTTTGGACCAGTTGATAACATGAAGTCCAATATTTGCACCAATATCTAAAACAGTTCCTGGCTGGTAAGTCTGTAATAAAGTTTCAGAAAAATTTATTTCATTTTCTTCAAATTTACCGGTGAGGTATAAGTTTTTGCCAATGTCTGAATTTGGGTTATAAATCATATTAACCCATTTATCATACTTATATTCATC
>JBBRYE010000168.1:0-4544 GCA_038237895.1 Sphingobacteriales bacterium
AACTGATACACTTTTTGCAGTACAAAAAACACAAGGAGAAAGTAATTCTCAACAAATTGGTAGAGAAGAAATTGTTAAAAAATGGTGGGCTTACATGGCAGACATAATGGAAACTAATGAAGATAATTCGCCAGTTTCAAAACCTTTGGTTAATGTTTTCCATTTAGATTAAATTATAAACTATTTTTTCTAAATACATGACAGACCATAACAGTTTTTTAAAACATACCTTTTATTTTAGCAACACCAAATAACAAACTTAAACAGTTAAAAATTTATGCAAGCATTATTAGGAGTAATATATCACTTCTTTGGAGGAGCTGCCTCTGGCAGTTTTTATATTCCGTACAAAAAAGTAAAAGGATGGTCTTGGGAGAGCTATTGGATTGTAGGTGGAATTTTTTCATGGCTAATTGTACCCCCGTTAGCAGCGTATCTAACTATTCCTGGTTTTATTGATATTATAAAGGGAGCATCTTCCTCTGTTATTTCCTACACCTTTCTATTTGGTGCATTATGGGGGATTGGCGGTTTAACATATGGTCTTGGAGTCAGGTATTTAGGAGTGGCTTTAGGTAGCTCAATTATTCTTGGTCTTTGTTCCATTTTTGGTGCTTTGGTTCCTTCAATCTTTTATGAATATTATCCAGAAGCAGGAAAAGATTCTATTAGCATGATTGCAGGTTCTTCTTGGGGTCAGTTAGTATTACTAGGCCTATTTATAGGTATAATCGGCATAACCATTTGTGGTATAGCAGGTGGCATGAAGGATAAAGACTTAGGGAATAAAGAAAAAGATGGGTCAAATACAGAATTTAAAATTGGGTTGGGTTTATTCGTTGCAATTGTATCAGGTATTTTAAGTGCGTGTTTTGCGTTTGGGATTGATGCAGGTAAAGATATGGCAAATACAGCTAATATAGCATGGAAGGCTGTAAATCCTGGACAGGGAGAGTTTTTATATCAAAATAACGTTACCTATATTATCATTATGTGGGGCGGCTTACTAACCAACTTTATATGGTGTATGATTTTGAATTTCCGCAACAAAAGCTTTAATGATTACTCAAACAATAAAACGCCATTAGTAAAAAATTACTTATTCTCTGCCTTGGCAGGTACTATTTGGTTTCTTCAATTTTTCTTTTACGGAATGGGTGAAAGCCGTTTAGGAAATGGTGCAAGCTCTTGGATTTTACACATGACCTTTATAATACTGGTAGCCAACCTTTGGGGCTTAATACTTAAGGAATGGAAAGGCGTTCGTAGTAAAACATTAGGAACTGTAATTTCTGGAATCGTCATTATCATCGTATCTGTTCTTATTGTAGGATACGGAAATTCAATTAAATAGAAATAATCATAACCATCAAAAATATGTCAAGTAAAACAATTTCTTTCAAACACGTAAGCTACTTATGGGATGAAACAGAAGCTGCAAAGCTAGCAGGCGACGAAGTAGCATTGTTAATTTATAGATCCAATCTGTTAGGTGCTGATTTAAGGCTTACCAATTATGGAGGTGGAAATACTTCCTGTAAAGCTATGGCTAAAGATCCACTTACAGGTGAAGAAACAGAGGTAATGTGGATAAAAGGATCAGGTGGAGATATTGGTACGCTAAAGAAAAGTGGTTTGGCAGCATTATATGTTGATAGATTAAGAGCTTTACAAAATGTGTACAGAGGTATTGAGCATGAAGATGAAATGGTGAATTTATTTAACCATTGCATTTATGATCTTGCTTCAAAAGCACCATCAATAGATACACCTTTACACGGATTTTTACCTTTTAAGCATATAGATCATTTACATCCAGATGCTGCAATTGCAATTGCGGCTGCAAAAGATGGAGAAAAAATTACTGAAGATCTTTTTAAAGGCGAAATAGGTTGGGTGCAATGGCAAAAACCAGGTTTCGATTTAGGTTTACAACTTAAAGAATGTTTGGATAAAAATCCAAACATCAAAGGTATCATGTTAGGTTCTCACGGTTTATTTACTTGGGGCGATACCGCTTATGAAAGTTACATGAACACTTTAGAAGTAGTTGAAAAATGCGCACAATATCTTGAAGATAATTACGGTAAAAAAGGTCCTATTTTTGGTGGACAAAAAATACAAAGCTTAATAAAAGCAGATCGTTTAAATAAAGCTGCTGATTTAGCGCCAATATTAAGAGGCTTTTGTTCAAGTGAGCGTTCTATGATTGGTCATTTTACCGATGATGATAGAGTTTTAGAATACATCAATTCTAATGATTTAGAAAGATTAGCTCCGCTAGGAACAAGTTGCCCAGATCACTTTTTAAGAACAAAAATTAGTCCGTTAGTTTTAGATTTAACTAAAGATGAAGATTTAAGTGATGTTGAGGCTATTAAGGCTAAACTAGCTCCAGCGTTTGAAGCTTATCGCAAAATGTATGCAGATTATTACAACACTGCAAAACATGATAATAGCCCTGCCATTCGTGATGCAAATCCGGTAATCATTATTTACCCAGGAGTTGGAATGTTCTCTTTTGCAAAAGATAAACAAACCGCCCGTGTTGCTGCAGAATTTTATACCAATGCAATCAACGTAATGAAAGGTGCAGAAGCTGTTTCTGAATACACTTCATTACCTCGTCAGGAAGCTTTTAATATCGAATATTGGTTGTTAGAAGAAGCTAAATTGTCACGTCAGCCTAAGCCAAAAGCTTTATCTGGCAGAGTTGCAATGATTACTGGTAGTGCAGGTGGAATTGGAAAAGCGATTGCTCGTAAATTTGTTGAAGAAGGTGCTTGTGTTATTTTAAACGACATGAATGCAGAGCGTTTAGGCGTAGCAGGCGAGGAGTTTAAAAAAGATTTCGGTCATGACTCTTACGCAACTGCAACAATGGATGTGACTAGTCAACCTCAAATTGAAGAAGCAATGAGAGTTGCTGCTTTAGCCTTTGGAGGAGTTGATATCATCGTTAATAATGCAGGTTTATCTATCTCTAAAACTATTGAAGATCACGCTCAAAAAGATTGGGATTTATTATATGATGTTTTAGTAAAAGGTCAGTTTTTAGTGACTCAAGCTGCAACAATTGTAATGAAAAAACAAGATATGGGTGGTGATATTATCAATATCGTAAGTAAAAATGCTTTAGTTAGCGGTCCAAATAACGCAGGTTACGGAAGCGCAAAAGCAGCACAATTACATTTAAGCAGATTAAACGCTGCTGAATTAGGCGCTGCCGGAATTAGAGTAAATGTTGTTAACCCTGATGCTGTAATTAGCGATAGTAATATATGGTCTGGAGGATGGGCAGAAGGAAGAGCAAAAGCTTACGGAATTACCGTTGCAGAGTTGCCTGCTTATTATGCAAAAAGAACGCTATTAAACAAAATCATCCTTCCAGTTGATATTGCAAACGCTTGTTTTGCTTTAACAGGAGGTTTGTTGTCAAAATCAACAGGTAATATGTTAAATGTTGATGGGGGAGTAGCAATGGCATTTGCAAGGTAAAATGCCTAATATACCTCTTTAAAGGAGAAGGATGAACGGGAGAAAATTATAAAGTTTGTGTTCCTCTTGCTGGAGGAACTTAATAACCAATTATGAAATTAGATAGAAAAATTATTGAGCAGCATAATGAAAATTTAGTTGCTAAACATCAAAAGAAATTAGCAAACTTCTTAGAAGAAAATGAAGGAGCTAAAGATAAAATTCAAAAATTAAAAGAATTTCAAATAGCTATACCAAGTTGGGCATTGGGTACAGGTGGTACTCGTTTCGGACGTTTTAATGGTGGTGGCGAACCAAGTAATTTGGAAGAGAAAATGGAGGATATTGGTTTAATTCATCAATTAAACCAATCTAGTGGAGCTATATCTTTACACATTCCATGGGACATTCCAGAAGATGCCGAAAAAATAATGAGTTTAGCAAAATCCTTGAATTTAAAGTTTGATGCGATGAACTCTAATACTTTTCAAGATCAGGCAAATCAAAAATATAGCTATAAATTTGGATCATTACAAAATGTAAATAAAAATGTAAGAGACCAGGCAATTGCTCATAATATCGATGTAATTAAACATGGCGAAGCATTAGGATCTAAATCATTAACTGTTTGGTTGGCAGATGGATCAAGTTTTCCAGGTCAATTAAATTTTAGGGAGGCATTTGAAAATACTTTAGCAAGTTTAAAAGAAATTTATGCTGCATTACCAGAAGATTGGAAGATGTTTGTAGAGTATAAATCTAATGAACCTAATTTTTACTCTACAACAGTTGCAGATTGGGGTCAATCATTATTATATGCCACTAAATTAGGTCCTAAAGCTTATACATTAGTAGATTTAGGTCATCATTTACCAAATGCTAATATCGAGCAAATTGTGTCTTTATTATTAATGGAAGGCAAACTTGGTGGTTTTCATTTTAACGATTCTAAGTATGGCGATGATGATTTAACAACTGGAGCTATCAAGCCATACCAACTTTTCTTAATTTTTAACGAGTTAGTTGATGGTATGGATCATGCAAATATGAATCATGCAGCTGGTTTA
>JBBRYE010000169.1:0-4476 GCA_038237895.1 Sphingobacteriales bacterium
AAAAACTCCGTCATGTTTTCTCCGCTAGCTAGCGGAGAAAACATCCCACAAATAGGTTACCCGTTGCAATGGCAAGCTTGCAAATGAGATGTCTCGTAACCTCGACATGGTGAAAAGAATAGAAAATCTTAATAAAAATAAAATTAATTATTTGGGCGTTTTAACAGGCTTTCCGCTATATCTTTTTTTCGAAAAAGAAAAAAAGGATGCCGCTTCAATCCTTAACGCAAAAAAACAAATTCATATCTTACCCTCCTTAGAATTAAATTAAAACTACTATCGTTAACGCCTTATAAAACCGATAAACAAATTGGCAAAAATAAAGACTTCATACTTCTGTCAAAGCTGCGGCTTTGAATCTGCAAAATGGCTGGGCAAATGCCCATCATGCCAACAATGGAATACTTTTGTAGAAGAAATTGTTGAAAAAGGAAATAGCAAAGCTCCCGATTGGAAAAGCGGAACTTCAAATACAGTTTCCAGAGTTAATAAACCCTCTAAAGTTCAGGAAATTGAATACACCGAAGACCACAGGCTAATTACTCCTGACAAAGAATTAAACCGAGTTTTAGGAGGTGGGATTGTAAGTGGCTCTTTAGTTTTAATTGGTGGCGAACCAGGAATTGGGAAATCAACTTTGATGCTGCAATTAGCCTTAACATTAAAAAATTTAAAAGTGCTTTATGTTTCTGGGGAAGAAAGCGAAAAACAAATCAAGTTAAGAGCCGAACGTATTTTAGAAACATCAACATCAGATTGCTACATTTTAACAGAAACATCAACCCAAAACATATTTAAACAAATAGAGCAATTAGAACCTAGCATTGTCATTATTGATTCTATTCAAACACTTCATTCTGCACATATAGAATCTACTCCAGGCAGTGTTTCTCAGGTGCGGGAATGCACTGCAGAACTTTTGAGATTTGCCAAAGAAACCAATACCCCAGTTTTCTTGATTGGGCATATCACTAAAGATGGAATGATTGCCGGTCCAAAAATTTTAGAACATATGGTAGATACGGTTCTTCAGTTTGAAGGCGACAGGCATCATGTTTACCGAATTTTAAGAGCCATTAAAAACAGATTTGGTGCAGCATCAGAACTCGGCATTTATGAAATGCAGGGTAGTGGATTAAGAGAAGTTTCCAATCCCTCAGAAATATTATTATCACAGCGTGATGAGCCTTTAAGTGGCGTAACTATATCTGCCACTATGGAAGGAATGAGACCAATGTTGATAGAAACCCAAGCTTTGGTAAGTGCATCACCTTATGGTACACCACAAAGATCTGCAACAGGTTTTGATACCAAACGTATGAATATGCTTTTGGCCGTTTTAGAAAAAAGATGCGGATTTAAATTAGGTGCAAAAGATGTTTTCTTAAACATTGCAGGCGGCATTAGGGTAGAAGATCCAAGTATAGATTTAGGCTTAATTGCCGCAATTATATCCTCTAATGAAGATATGCCGGTTTCTTACAAAACATGCTTTGCAGCAGAAGTTGGTTTAAGTGGAGAAATTAGAGCAGTTAATAGAATTGAACAGCGCATTGCCGAAGCTCAAAAATTAGGTTTCGAACAGATATTTATCTCCAAGTATAACACCAAAGGATTAGACGTTACTAAGTACCAGATAGAAATTAAAACTGTTTCTAAAATTGAAGAGGTTTTTAGTTTATTGTTTGGTTAATATTAAAAGTTATTAAATTCTCATAACCACACATTCTGCTACTTTTTTCCCAATATAAGTTTTAGAGTTAGAAAATTAAATAAAATAAGGTTTTTAACTTGTTAAAATAATTTACCAAAAATGTGTACAACTCGGTCTTCTAAATGCCTGGTCAATTTCTCATCTTCGCACAACAAAATTTAAAAATGGCACAACAACATATTTTTTTAATTGCAAATGAATTAAATATTGGCAGCAAACAGGTAGAGGCTACTTTAAACCTTTTAGATGAAGGCGCAACCGTTCCGTTTATATCAAGATATAGAAAAGAAATGACGGGCAGTTTAGATGAAGTACAAGTTGCCAATATCCGTGATAGGGCGCAGCAGTTGCGTGATTTAGATAAAAGAAAAGAAGCTATTTTAAAATCAATAGAAGAACAGGGGAAATTAACAGATGAACTGAAGAAAGCGATTTTGGCAGCTGAAACCATGACGTTTTTAGAAGATATTTATTTACCATACAAACCAAAGCGAAAAACCAAAGCTTCCATTGCTAAAGAAAAAGGATTAGAACCTTTGGGCTTAAGCCTTTTTAATCAAGATCAAAAAGACCCTGAAGACGATGCCGCTGCTTTTATCGATAAAGAAAAAGGTGTAAATACAATTGAGGAAGCTTTACAGGGCGCAAGAGATATTGTTGCTGAAATTATTGCGGAAAATGCCGATGCTAGGGCAAATCTGCGCCTGCTGTTTTTCAATAAAGGGATTTTTAAAGCCGAAGTATTAAAAGGAAAAGAGGCAGAAGGAATTAAATACAAAGATTATTTTGATTGGAGCGAACCGATTAAAAGCGCTCCTTCTCACCGGGTTTTGGCAATGCGGAGAGGAGAAAAAGAATTGATTTTGAGATTAGATGCATTGCCAGAAGAAGAAGCTGCTTTACAAATTTTAGAAAATCAATTTATCACATCAAACAATAATAAGGCGCAACAGGTAAAACAGGCTTTAGAAGATAGTTATAAACGTTTGTTAAAACCTTCTATGGAAACGGAAACCCGTTTAAAATCTAAACAAATGGCCGATGAAGAAGCCATTAGAGTTTTCGCCGAGAATGCCCGCCAGCTTTTGTTGGCCGCACCAATTGGCCAAAAACGAGTATTGGCTTTGGACCCAGGTTTTAGAACTGGCTGTAAATTAGTCTGTTTAGATGAGCAAGGAAAACTGTTAGAAAATACCACAATTTATCCTCATACAGGAGCTGGAGTTGCCAAAGAAGCTGCACAAATTCTAAAACATTTATGCGAGAAATATAAAATTGAAGCCATTGCTATTGGCAACGGTACTGCAAGCAGAGAGACAGAAGATTTTGTAAAAGCGCAACATTTAGAAAACGTTTTGGTGGTGATGGTAAACGAGAGCGGCGCATCAATTTATTCAGCTTCGCAAACGGCAAGAGATGAATTCCCTGACCATGATGTTACGGTGAGAGGGGCAGTTTCTATCGGCAGAAGAATGATGGATCCACTTGCAGAGTTGGTTAAAATTGACCCAAAATCTATTGGTGTTGGTCAATATCAGCATGATGTTGATCAAAATAAATTGCAAATTTCTTTAGATGATACCGTAATTAGTTGCGTAAACGCCGTTGGTGTAGAATTGAACACTGCATCAAAGCAAATTTTATCTTATGTATCTGGATTAGGGCCGCAATTGGCTCAAAATATTATCGACTATCGTAACCTACATGGCGCATTTGAAAATAGAAATTCATTAAAAAAAGTTGCTCGTTTGGGCGATAAAGCTTTTGAACAAGCCGCTGCTTTTTTGCGAATTAGAAATAGCGAAAATCCTTTGGATGCAAGTGCTGTACACCCAGAACGTTATGCTTTGGTTGCACAAATGGCAAAAGATTTAAATTGTAGTGTAGGTGATTTACTTACTGATGCAACAAAGAGGCAGCAAATCGATTTAAAAAAATACATTTCTGATGAAGTTGGTTTGCCTACATTAAAAGATATTATTGCCGAGTTGGCAAAACCAGGAAGAGACCCTCGTGAGCAATTTGAAGCTTTTGCTTTTGCTGATGGCATAAATAAAATTGAGGATTTAAAACCAGGGATGAAACTGCCGGGAATAGTGACCAACATCACCAACTTTGGTGCTTTTATAGATATTGGTGTCCACCAAGATGGTTTGGTGCATTTAAGCCAAATGGCCGATAAATTTATCAGCAATCCTAACGAAGTTGTAAAAGTTTCGCAAAGGGTACAAGTTACGGTTGTAGAAGTAGACGCGGCTAGAAAAAGAATTTCTTTAACCATGAAATCTGGAGAGAAAAAAGTGGTTGCTCAAAAGCCTGCGGTTAAAGTGAAAACACTAGAAAAAGTTATTGCGAAACCTATTCAAAAACCTGTTTTTCAAAATAAACAAGAAGTAAAAGTTACCGAAGGAGATATGCAGGATAAGTTGAAAGCTTTAATGGGAAAATTTAAATAAACGCTTCGCCTTGAGGAATGAAAGGTCTCATTATAGGAAGTTTTTGTGGCGCTGGAGACCTGTTTGTGTGATGTCTCCTATCGTCGACATGACGAATGTGTTTGTGGAAAAAGAAAATTTAAACGCTAATGGGAGAAGTTTAAATAACGCGTCACCTTGAGGAAGGAAGGTCTCACAAATAATAGGTGTTGTAGTATTGGAGACCTATTTGTGTGATGTCTCCTATCGTCGACATGACGAATGTGTTTGTGGAAAAAGAAAATTTAAACGCTAATGGGAGAAGTTTAAATAACGCGTCACCTTGAG
>JBBRYE010000170.1:0-4448 GCA_038237895.1 Sphingobacteriales bacterium
ATTTAAGAGGAATAGAACATAGAATTAATAACGAAGAAGTTACTGTTGAAAGTGGTGCCGGGGAAGTTTGGAATAATTTGGTAAATTATTGCGTGGATTGGAATTTTGCAGGGATGGAAAACTTGAGTTTAATTCCAGGTACTGTTGGCGCCTCACCTGTTCAAAATATCGGTGCTTATGGTATAGAATTAAAGGATATTTTTGAAAGCTGTGAAGCTTTTGAAATTTCATCTGGAAATTTCAAAAGTTTTAATAAAGATGAATGTCACTTTGCTTATCGCGAAAGCATATTTAAACAAAAATTAAAAGGAAAATACATCATCACATCAGTAAAATTTAAACTCTCTACCCAATCTAATCTTAATATTTCTTACGGCGCAATAGAAGAAGAACTTAAAAAAAGAGAAATTCATCAACCAAATATTAAAGATATTTCTAAAATTGTTTCAGCAATTAGAGTTTCTAAACTGCCAGATCCTACTACAATTGGAAACGCTGGTTCATTTTTTAAAAACCCTGTTCTGCAAAAAAATGAATTCGATTTGTTAAATCAGAAATTCCCAGGTATTGCACATTACATTACTGATAGTGGAATAAAGCTAGCGGCAGGTTGGTTAATTGAACAATGTGGATGGAAAGGAAAAATTGTTGGTAATACAGGAACATGGGAAAATCAAGCTTTAGTTTTAGTAAATCATGGTAATGCCACTGGAAATGAAATTTATGATTTATCAGAATCAATTATCAATTCTGTCAAAATAAAATTTGATGTCAATTTAGAAAGAGAAGTTAATATTATTTAACCTTTTTGGTTTAAGTTAAACTCAATTTACTCCTATTAATTTTCTAGAATTTTAGGTATCCATTCTAAGTTTAAAATCCACTCAAGAAAATTTTTCAGTTATTTTATTTTAGTCAAATATTAACTTAATTGTTACAAAGCAGTTAAGAATGATTGTGGACCGTTTTTTGGGTATTAATTAAAAGCTTAAACATTTTGTTTAACTATTTAGCAAAAAAGGTTAAACAAAATTTGTAGAATCCATTCCTTATTCTTAGGTTTGTTTAAGTAATCAATCATAAAAGTTAAACAAAATGACTAAAATAGAATTTAATACCTTAGTAATGCGTCAAGCTACATCATTAAAGGTTTATGCACTTCATTTTACCCATGATTCTGATGATGCTAATGACTTAGTTCAAGATACATTGCTAAAAGCAATTACCTATTATAATAAGTTTAAAGAAGGAACAAATTTAAAAGGATGGTTGTATACCATCATGAAAAATACTTTTATCAATAACTATAGACGTTTTGTTAAAATCAGTTCTATGGTAACAAAAACTGACGAGATATCTTCTTCTCAATTATCATACAGCGCAATGAGCAATGGTGGCGAACAAAAATTTATCATGGATGATATCAAAAAAGCATTAAGTTCTCTCCAAGACGAATATTACGTTCCTTTTACCATGTATTTCGAAGGTTATAAATACCACGAAATTGCTGACCATTTAGAAATTCCTATTGGAACAGTTAAAACAAGAATTCACGTAGCTAGAAAATTATTAAAAAAAGATTTAAAAGCTTATGATAAAAAAGGATTTAATAATCAAGCAGAACTAGCTGCTTAAAATTAAGCAGCTAAATTCTTCTACGCTTTATTTCAGAAGATATTAATTTTAACTCTCTTCCCATTTGTCCCGCAATAGCAGTGTTCTCTTCGGCTCTTCTAAATAAATAAGGCAAAACCGCTTTCACAGGTCCATATGGAACATATTTCGCTACATTGTAGTTAGCATTCGATAGGTTAAAGCTTAGGTTATCACTCATCCCTAAAAGCTGTGAGAAATAAATATTTGAATGATTGTTCTCAATAGATTTAAACTCCATTTTCTCTATTAAAATTTCACAACTATGCTGATTATGCGTTCCTGCAACAAAATTCACATTATCTAAATTATCCAAACAAAAAGAGATAGCAAGGTTATAATCTCGATCTGTACTCTCTTTATCTTTTTGGATTGGTGAATCATAACCTTTTTCAAATGCTCTTTTTCTTTCTTTTTCCATATATGCACCTCGCACCAATTTTGCTCCCAAAATAAATCCTTCAGCCTGTCCTATAGTTAAATCAGTAATTAAAGATGCTAATTTATCATGCCTGTATAATTGATAAGTATTAAAAATTGTAGCTTTTTCTTTATTGTATTTACGCATTAATGTTAAAGCTAAATTATCAATAGCATTTTGAATCCAACTTTCCTCTGCATCAATCATTAAAGGTTTTTTTAAATCAAAAGCCGTTTTTGCAATATTATCTAACCTTGCTAATGCTTTTTGCCACTCAAATATCTCTAGTTTATTTAATTCTTGATTATTAGCAATTTTTTGAATCAATTCAAATCTGGCAATTCCTGTAAGTTTAAAAACGCAAAAAGGAATAGCTTTTGGCATTTCTACCGCTTTTTTAATGGTATCTATCACCTCCTTTGCGGTATGATCAAATACTTTTTCCTCCTCCTCTCCTTCAATAGAATAATCTAAAATAGTTCCTACACCTGCTTTTTCTAGTTTATATATAGTTGAAGTACATTCAGTAATGGTTTCACCTCCACAAAACTGTTTAAAAATGGTCCTTTTAATAATTCTTTTAATTGGTAACTTAATAGCCATAGCAAACTTGGTCATTAAAGGCCCAATGTTTACCAAAATATTATTGCTAATGGCTTTAAACAACCAAAAGGATTCTTTTAATTCTTTATCTGATTGATGTTTAAAGGCAACAGCAGTATCATTAAACGATAAAGTTTTCGGTTCAGTAGGATTTGTAATCATTATAAGAAAGATATAAATAGCAAAATTATAAAATCATTGAATATTATCTCTATACAACAATGGCTATTTTTGTAAGTTTGCAATTATGTTAGAATTTACCTTAAAAGGAGAATTTATTCCCCTCATCCAATTACTTAAAATCACAAATTTGGTAAGTTCGGGCGGTGAGGCTCAAATGGTTGTAACCAATGGACTTGTGAGTTATAACGGAGAAAAAGATTATAGAAAACGCCTAAAAGTAAAAAAAGGTGATATAATTAAATTTAACGGTCAAACTATAAAATTAATATGAAGCCCATACAGAATGATAATTACCAAGTTTTTTTTGACAATAGCTTAGCTATACTAACCGATTTATTGACAAAAAATACATATTCTAAAATTTTTATCCTGGTTGATGAGCAAACTAGTGAGCATTGTTTGCCAGTTTTGCAAGAAAAACTTCCTTCTTTAACAGAGTTTGATATTATAGAGGTGCCTAATGGCGAGGAAAACAAAACTATAGATTTCTGTATTGGTATTTGGCGAACTTTGTTAGATTTTGAGGCTGATAGAAATGCATTGTTAATTAATTTGGGCGGAGGTGTAGTAACTGATATGGGCAGTTTTGCTGCTGCAACCTATAAGCGTGGTATCGATTTTTTACAAATACCTACTACCCTTCTTTCACAGGTTGATGCCTCTGTTGGTGGCAAAACAGGCATTGATATGGATAACGTAAAAAATATAATCGGTACTTTTTCTCAGCCAGAAGCAGTAATTATTTGTACCGACTTTTTAAAAACCTTATCGGATAGGGAATTGACTTCTGGCCTAGCAGAAATTTTAAAACATGGGATAATTGATGATGCTGAGTTTTTCGGAGAATTAGCATTACTTAATAGCGCTAAAGATATTACAGCGAAACATATCCATTACTCAGTAGAAATTAAAAATAAAATTGTTTTAGCAGACCCATTTGAAAAAAACATCCGTAAAACTTTAAATTATGGACACACAATAGGTCATGCAATAGAATCTTGGTCTTTAGTTAATGAGAAAAATTCACTTTTACATGGTGAATCTATTGCTATTGGGATGATTTGCGAAGCCTATTTAGCTAAAGAAACAAACGAACTTTCTGAAGAAGAATTGGAGAAAATTACCAATACATTTATTAAATTTTTTGGTAGATATAAAATTAGACCAGGTATCGAAAATGCTCTTTTAGATATAATGAAGCAAGACAAGAAGAATTCTAATGGGAAAATAAGTTTCTCTTTACCTAGCAAATTGGGAAGTTGTAATTTTGATTCATTTATTGAGGAAAGCCTTATTTTAGATTGCTTAAAGTATTATCAATCTGTTTAATAAATTAATTTATTAAACAGATTGAAGTTAAAATCAAATACGAGACCATATTAAATTCTGTAAAATAATTTTTAAAAAAATTTAATTCTTATTTTGTGATTTCAGATTATTGTGTAGATTTGACACATCAAAGAAAAAAATGATAAAATACGCAACATATTATTACGCTTACTTTTATTTTAAGAATAAGAGCCGGGCATAATATGTTAAAAAATATAAAAACATAAAACCCGGCCAAACAGCCGGGTTTTTTTTTAAC
>JBBRYE010000171.1:0-4398 GCA_038237895.1 Sphingobacteriales bacterium
AGGAAGTTATGTAATTAATCCTCCTAAAACCATTAACAATCATATTATCCAAGAACAAGAATATATTACCTGGGAAAACGAAATCAAATATTACGAAGGACTAATCTGGGGTTGTACAATTGCACCTTTTGGTGCTTGCTTATCTTTTAGAAAAGAACTGTTTAACCCTATTCCTAAAAATTTTTTAGTAGACGATTTCTTTATTGCCACTACCGTATTAAAAAAGAAATTTAATTGCATATTAGAAAAAACATCTATTTGTTTTGAAGATCTAAATGGCTCATTAACTGCTGAGATAAACCGAAGAAAAAGAATATCTACAGGGAATTTCCAAAATCTGAATTATTTTTTTAGCCTTTTTTTAAATGTTTTTGAGCCGGTTGGCTTCTGCTTTTGGTCTCATAAAGGCATAAGATGGTTTACTCCTTTTCTGTTGATATTTGTATTGATTACAAACATTTATTTACTGGATAAAGCCGCTATTTATAAGATGATGCTAACATTTCAGTTTTTCTTTTATTGCACCCCGCTGACTTACCAGCTAACCAAAGCCATAAAACCACTTCATAAAATAATTAAATTTGCTCATTATTTTTTAATGATGAACTTTTCTTTATTAGCTGGGTTTTGTCAATATATAAAGGGAGTAAAAGTTGGTTATTGGGATATTACACAAAGGGTAAAATAAAATGTTAAATACAATAGAAGAAGGTATTGAAGCTATAAAAAATGGTAAGATGATCATTGTTGTTGATGATGAAGACCGTGAAAATGAGGGTGATTTTTTAACAGCAGCAAGAAATGCCACGCCAGAAGTGATCAATTTTATGGCCACACACGGCAAAGGTTTAATATGTGCACCACTAACATTAGACCGTTGTAAGGAACTAGACCTCGACCTTATGGTTGGAAGAAATACTGCAACATTCGAAACAAATTTTACCGTATCGGTCGATTTAAATGGACATGGATGTACTACTGGTATATCTGCTTCAGATCGTTCTAGAACTATACTTTCACTAATTGACCCAGCTATAAAAGCTGATGATTTAGGTCGTCCTGGACATATTTTTCCGCTAATTGCTAAAAATGGAGGCGTTTTAAGAAGATCAGGACATACCGAAGCCGCTATTGATTTGGCGGTTATGGCTGGTTTTGAACCTGCAGGCGTGATTTGTGAAATCATGAACGAGGATGGAGAAATGGCCAGATTGCCAGATTTATTAAAACTGGCAGAAAAACTTGATATGAAGATTATTTCTATCGAAGATTTAATTGCCTATCGTTTAAGAACAGAATCATTAATTAAGAAAGAAGTATCTGTAAAATTACCTACTGAATGGGGCGATTTTGAAATGGTTGCTTATACACAGCTCAATACTCAAGAAAACCATATTGCATTAATTAAAGGAAGTTGGGAAGAAGATGAACCGATATTGGTGAGGGTACATAGCTCATGCATTACTGGAGATATTTTTGGCTCATGCCGATGTGATTGTGGGCCACAACTTCATAAAGCAATGGAAATGATTGAAAAAGAAGGAAAAGGAATGGTGCTTTATATGAATCAAGAAGGTAGAGGAATTGGATTAGTAAATAAGCTTAAATCCTACAACCTTCAAGAAAATGGAATGGATACCGTAGATGCTAACCTTGCCCTCGGTTTTAAAATGGATGAAAGAGATTACGGTGTGGGTGCTCAAATCTTAAGAAGTTTAGGCGTCTCTAAAATGCGCTTAATGACTAATAATCCTACAAAAAGAGCAGGACTTATAGGTTATGGACTAGAGGTTGTAGAAAATGTTACCATAGAAATTCAGTCTAATGAACACAATAAGCTTTATCTAAAAACTAAAAGAGATAGGATGGGACATACTATTATGAGTTCTAATGGGAATTAGATTTTAGAAACTGTTATTCTATTCAAAACAAGATTACAATTTCTGGATGAATATTGCCTTCAACTTGGCTCTTAATAAATTTTTTTATTACTTTAAAAAGTAACTCATCTTAAATCCGTTTCTTTCTTTAATGCGAATTAAAATACTGGTGCCCCAGTTGATCAGGATACAAATACCTAAGAACATAAATATCAATCCAAAATTACCCCAAGAACGAAGGGTAAGGGCGATGTAAATAAATAATAAATTGGTTAAAGCTAATGCAAAAGTTCCTTGCAAATGAGTAAATCCTAACTTCAAAATACGATGATGGATATGGTTTCTATCTGCTTTAAATGGAGATTGTTTTTTAATCACCCTTAAAAAAAATACTCTAAAAGTATCAAATAAAGGAATAATGATGACTGCTACTGCCGTTGCCGGAGCCGAAATAAAAATTGGGTTATAATTGGTATCCGTAAATTTATTTAATTCTATAAACTTAATAGCCAACACTACAGAAACCAAACCTATTAATAAACTTCCGGTATCCCCCATGAAAATTTTTGCTGGGGAGTAATTGTAATATAGAAAACCAACTATAGCACCAACCATACTGAAGGCCAAAGCTGCCAATTCCATTTGCCCCATATGGATGAATAGCAATGCAAAGGTTAAATTAACGATTAAACCAATTGTCCCGGCTAAACCATCTATTCCATCAATTAAGTTAAATGCATTTACAATAAACATGATGATGATTACAGAAACTGGCAAACTCACATAATCAGGAATACTTTGCACATTAAATACACCGTATAAACTTGTTAATCGCACATCTCCTAGTAGAACTAATATAATACCCACTAAAAATTGCATCATAAATTTAGTGCCTGGGCCTGCTCCGGCTAAATCATCCTTTAGCCCCACTGCAAATAAAATAATACAAGAAGTTAATAAGATGTTGGTTGGTAAAACCGAATCATATTTTGCAAATAAGAGTGAAACTATAGTGAAACTACAGAATATAGCTACTCCACCTAAACGAGGAATACCATGGTCATGCTCTTTTCTGTGGCTTTGTAAATCGTCATATAAGTGCCTTTCTCTTGCTACAAACAGTATAGAAGGAATTGCAATAAAAGAAACAAAGGCAGAAACCGCAATTACTACCAGATAATATAACCACTCAATATTTAAGAAAGACAGATCGAAATTCACGGTTTAAATTTAAGAATTTTTATTCCAATACTGCCCTAATTTCCTTAATGGCTTTAAAAGTGAGATCATCAGAGGAAACTTTATACCGTTTTTATACATAGCTATCCGGTCTTCTTTATTGGCTTTAAGCCGATGTTGAAAGGAGTGGTTACTTAAACCGCCCACCCTCATCTTGGTGATTACTTTTGGTAAATAAGCGGTTTTGATTTTATGCTTAAATATGAATCTTAATATTAAATCGTAATCTGCAGCCGAATGATAATTTAAGTCATAAGCTCCATACTTTACAAAGCAGGCTTTCTTGATAAATAATGTGGGATGAGGAGGCATCCATCCATATTTAAACTTATCTCGATTATAGGTGCCAGAAATCCAATTTCTAATGATCTGGGTTGGATTATCTCTGTTTACATACTGTAAATCGCCATAAACAGCCTCAATAGATGGGTCATTTTCAAATAAATTGTTAATCTGAGATAATATAAATTCATCTGCAAAAAAATCATCAGAATGAAGAATGCCAATCACATCGCCTTTGGCTAAATGAATACCTTTATTTAAGGCATCATAAATTCCCTTATCTTTTTCTGATACAAGTTGAGAAATAAAAGGCTTATTATCACTAATAATTTCTAAAGTACTGTCAGTACTCTTCCCATCAATAATGATTAATTCTTTATCAAAATGATTTTGTTTATTATAAGAATCTATCGCAGCTTGTAAGAAATTCTCTGAGTTAAACGTTGCGGTTATAATAGAAATTAACATTGCCCAATGTTAAAAAAAAATACAATAATTTAGAAGTAAATTATAGATAAAAGGTGGATAAAATTGTGGGTCTCTCCTATAGTTCTCTACTAGTTGTCGTATAGTTATCCTACGTTAATGATACGTTCCTAAATTAGTAGTGTTTTATTTTATGATTATGGATAATACTTTTTACAGTTAAAAACTCAAATCTTAAATTTTATAAGGTATTATTAAAGAAATAAATTAAAATTATTTACTTTACTTTGCTCATATTTAAAATGAAAAATGAAGCCTTAAATTAAGAGGTTGATTAAGTTAGAATGATGAAAATTGATTTTCTCCTATTTAAAAGATATATTCCTTTTGTTTTTATTGGTTATTTATTTTTAAGCTCATGCAGCTCAAAAGATGCCTCACGTATTTTAACCTATCCCAAAAGTTTTAATACAGATACCTTAAAAACTGTTGCTGTTTTTAATAACCAAAATACTTATAGCGAGTATAAGATTAAACCTTATGACAAAATAAGCATTAAAAATTTGCAAGA
>JBBRYE010000172.1:0-4382 GCA_038237895.1 Sphingobacteriales bacterium
GTAAAACTATTGATGCCGTAGATATCATGTGATGGATTGCTTCTGGTGAAAGTTACCCAAACAAAATTATTCATGGTAGCAGCTGTAAATTCAGCATCATCACACACAATAATCAATGGCAAACCTTGTAAATCCTTGTCTTTTAAAGACTCATTTAAAATGGCTATTTCCTTTTCTGTTTGATGCTCATCAATAAATTTTGGGAGTGCTAGAGCTAAAACCCCTGGCATTACCATTTTAAAGTGCTTTACGATTTCCGGTAAAGATAATTTCTTAGGAAACCCTTTTATCAATTCTCTAGCCACATCACCGGCAACTGTAATTGCCACTTTAGAACCAGAATTTATATCAGTGCCACTATAATCTAAAGTATCAATGGTAGTTTTAGTGTGGAAATGTAAATCTCTTTTTAAATCTATACGCTGCAAAATATGTTGCATAAACTCATAAATATTATGAATATCTAAATCAGGATTATCTTCTTTAGCACATATAAAAAGATATTTAGCTAAACTCAACTGACTTTTCCCTAAAATATGGTTTGCAATCGTGATGATTTCTTGTGGTTTTCTTCCTTTTAAATAAGGAGTATATCTTTCGCTGCCAATTGCAAATAATAAAGGATGAACACCAGCAGCATCAACGGCATTTACAGCATGTAATCCGGGAATTTCTTTTGGGATAGCTGCACCTGTAATATCATGAATCAATTCTCCAAAGCTGGTATCTTCTTGTGGCGGACGACCCACAACCGTAAAACTCCAAATTGGGTCTTTTTTATGATAAACGTTATGGACTTTTAAAAGAGGAAATGGATGTTTTAAACTGTAATATCCTAAATGATCGCCAAAAGGACCTTCTGGTTTATTTGCCATTGGTTCCACAGTTCCAGTAATCACAAAATCTGCATCTGCAGAAATACAAAAGCCTTCTTCATCATAAAAATATCTAAATCTTCTGTTTCCCAAAGCACCTGCAAAAGTCATTTCTGATAAACCTTCTGGCAAAGGCATCACAGCTGCTAAAGGATGTGATGGCGGTCCGCCCACAAAAATACTCACTTTTAAAGGTTGATTTTTAGCATTTGCCTTAGTTTGATGAACGCCAATTCCTCTATGTAATTGATAATGAAGTCCAATCTCCTCATTTAAAATATAATCATTTCCTGCTAATTGTATACGATACATCCCTAAATTAGCATTCATAATTCCTTTATTATCAATATCTTCTGTATAAACCTGAGGCATAGTTACAAACGGACCGCCATCCATTGGCCAATTTATAATTTGCGGGATATCGCTAATCTTACATTTTCCAAAACTAATTCCTGCTCCTCTCCTACCAACTTTCATTGGCAAAGCCGATAAAGCCGTCATGGAAATAGAAGCATATTTTAATGGATTTTTAATCGCTTTAATTGGGTCGTTTTTAAGCTCGACTAAAGTTTTTATTTTATCCAGGCTATCCCTAAACATAAATTTACTTCGCTCTAAGGTTCCAAATAAATTAGAAACTGCAGGAAATTTACTACCCTTAATATTTTCGAAGTAAAGTGCTGGTCCTTTATTTTCATAAACCCGCAAATGAATAGATGACATTTCTAAATAAGGGTCAACTTCTTCTTTAATCCTAATTAAATGACCATGTTTTTCTAGGTCGTTAACGCAATCTCTTAAACTTTTATACCCCATTAACCAAAGAAATAATTGAAAATCAAAATTGTTTGATTTAATTTAATTTTCACAATATATATCAGATGCAAAATGCAATTAATCTTTTTTAAAAACCGAAAAACATACCAAATGAACATTATTATTTGATTGTTAACAGCTTATTTTATCATCTGTTTTACAATCAATACATATATATTTTGGGAGATAAACCTTACCTTTGCCAGAATTATGATTACAGTTTCAAATTTATCATTACGTTTTGGAAAACGTACACTTTTTGAGGACGTTAACCTCAAATTTACACAAGGAAATTGCTACGGTGTTATCGGAGCAAATGGTGCAGGGAAATCTACGTTTATGAAAATTTTAGCTGGTGAAATGGACCCTACTGGCGGTAATGTTAGTTTTACCCCTGGCGAACGTATGGCTGTTTTAAACCAAAATCATTATGCTTTTGATGATAACACGGTTTTAGAAACGGTAATGATGGGTTGGAAAGAATTGTATAGCATTATGAAAGAAAAAGATGCTATTTATATGAAAGAAGATTTTTCTGAAGCTGATGGCCTTAGAGCGGGGGAATTGGAAAATATTTTTGCAGAAATGGATGGTTGGAATGCAGAAAATGATGCTGCAACCTTATTGAGCAACCTTGGAATTTCTGAAGACAAGCATTATAAATTGATTAAAGAATTAGATGGTAACGAAAAAGTAAGGGCTTTACTGGCTCAAGCGCTTTTTGGTAACCCTGATATTTTAATTTTAGATGAGCCAACTAACGATTTAGATATTGAAACCATTGGTTGGTTAGAGAATTTTTTAGCAGATTATCAAAACATTGTTTTAGTTGTTTCTCACGATAGACACTTTTTGGATACCGTTTGTACACATATTGTTGATATAGATTTTAGCAAAATGAATATCTATTCTGGTAACTATAGTTTTTGGTATGAATCTTCACAATTGGCTTTAAGACAACGTTCTGATCAGAATAAAAAAGCAGAGGATAAGATTAAAGAACTACAAGAATTTATTCGTCGTTTTTCCGCGAATGCATCAAAATCTAAGCAGGCAACTTCTCGTAAAAAGGCTTTGGATAAAATAAATGTCGATGAAATAAAAGCATCTAGCAGAAAATATCCTGCAATTATGTTCAATCAAATGGGAAGGGAAATTGGCGACCAAGTTTTACAGGTAGAGAATTTGACTAAAGTTTCTAACGGAGAAACCTTATTTAAGAACATCAGTTTTACCATTGCCAAAGGCGATAAAGTAGCTTTAATGTCGCAAAATTCTTTGGCTACAAGTGCATTGCATGATATTTTAGCCGGAAGAGATACAGATTATAAAGGCGAATTTAAATGGGGGGTTACCGTAATCCCTGCTAGTTTACCAATTGATAATCACACTTATTTTGAAGGCAAAGACGATAATTTGGTGGATTGGTTAAGAGAATATTCTATTGCAGAAAAAGATGAAACCTTTATCAGAAGCTTTTTAGGCAGAATGTTATTTTCTGGCGAGGAAGTTTTTAAGAAATCTAGCGTACTTTCTGGAGGAGAAAAAATGCGTTGTATGTTCTCTAAAATGATGTTGGAAGCACCAAATCTTTTGTTGTTTGATGAACCTACAAATCATTTAGATTTAGAATCTATCACTGCGTTAAACAACGGAATGAAAGATTTTAAAGGAGTGATTTTGTTTACCTCTCGTGACCATGAATTAACAGAAACCGTTGCAACAAGAGTTATAGAAATTACGCCAAAAGGTGTTTTAGATAAAATGATGGATTATGATGAATACATCAGCAGCGATACAATAAAACAACAAAGAGCAGATTTATACGGAGAATTGGTTTAGGAGGCATTTATTTTTAATTTTGTCATTCTGAACGGAGTCGAAGAATAAATAAAAATTAAAATAATAATAATTTGGGCGTTCGGGCGGGCTATCCGTTTTATCTTTTTTGTGAAAAAAAAAAGGATATCACTCCTATCCCTAACGCAATTGAAAACATTTAGAAGCAAAATAGTAAAAGCAAAATATAAGGAATAAAGAAAAAGGGCTAAAGATTACAATTTTAGTTTATCAATCTTTAAACCGAACCAACTAACAATCGAAAAAACTAAAAAACTAAATAACATGATAAAATTCCTTCAAACATTTGCAGTAGTTTGCTTTATGGCATTTACTGCTTTCGCACAAGAGCCAACAAGTGCAGCAAAAGGCGTTACTTATGGCGAAAAAATTAATGCTAAAAACTTAATTCCTGTAAATGAATTAAGTGCTAAAATGGAAAATTCAGAAATCCTGAACACAAAAATCACCGGAACTGTTACCGATGTTTGTACTGCAAAAGGTTGTTGGATGAAATTGGATAATGGTGATGGTACTAAAACTATGGTCACTTTTAAAGATTACGGTTTTTTTATGCCAAAAAATATTATTGGCAAAAAAGTAGCTCTGGATGGTGTTTCTAAAAAAGTGGTTACTTCTGTTGGTGAACAAAAACATTATTTAGAAGATGCTGGGAAATCAAAAGAAGAAATCGCTAAGATCACTCAACCAAAAAATGAAATTAAGTATGAAGCTAAAGGAGTTTTAGTTTTGTAGAATTTCAAAATCTTTTTAGAAGCTTTCAATTTAATAAAAATTGAAGGCTTTTTTGTTTAAAGTGTTTTGGGAAATTATTTTATTTTAATTTAGTTA
>JBBRYE010000173.1:0-4351 GCA_038237895.1 Sphingobacteriales bacterium
TGCTTGTAAAAGTGTCAATAGTTATTCTTAAGCCGGGTTCGGTTACATTTATAAAGTCATGAGGGGTTTTTGTAACAGATATTGCTGATGCTGCACAGTTTCCCCCAACATTTCCATTAAAATCTGTTTTTAAAATGTAAACATCCTTGGGCTTATACACGATTGAATCCAAACTGCCAATAGCATAATAACCGTCGGCAGCTAATACTATATCATTTAATCGTGGATATAAATTATATTTTTTTGCAAGAATAACATTACCGGAGGAATTTAATTTAAGAATATAACCTTTTAAGTTTGTTGTATCGTAAAACGACCCGGGAAGAATAATATTTCCATTAGCATCATTTATAATTGATTGTGCGTAGGCACCGAAGATATTGTAACTATTTGCCCAAATTACGTTTCCCAGTGTGTCAATCTTAAAAACTAATTTGTAGCCTGAGATATCTCCGGAAAGAATGTATCCTTCTGGTGTGGCAGCAATTGCGCTTATCTCTTCTTTAGAACCTCTAAAAAAATTATAACTGCGGGTCCATTGTAGAGCTCCTCCCGCTGCAAATTTGCTGATAGATGATTTTTGGCTGATAGTGTCTGTTCTTGTTCCAACCACTAAACATCCGCCGTCATTTACAGGCAATATATTATAAGCATGGTAATTATTACTGTTTTCAGGATGCTCAATTTTTTTTTGCCAAACAATATCTCCGCCAGCAGTGAGTTTTATAAGTGTATGAGAAGTAAAACGGTTTGTTAGTAAATAAAAACCGGCAAGGTAGTTTGTAACAGGAGAGTAAACAGGCAAAATTCTCTGAGCCTGATCATACTTAACAGCTTCTAATTTTTTGCACCATAGTATTTCACCATAACTTTTAAGTCTTAAAACAATAACATCATTCTTGTAATTTACTGTAGCTATATAGCCATTAGGCTTATTAGTAGCTGTGCGCACAGCAACTACATTAACGGGGTAACTACTATAATCACGAAGAGAGTCAATAGTTGCTGCCTTTTTAATAGTGCCATCAGCATTAAGCCATAAAAGAAAGGGATAATTGAAGTTATTAGACTTTTTGAAAGTCCCCGCAGCAAGGATATTACCCTCAACATCCCGGGTAATACTGTAACCTCTTTCATCCTTTTCGGGCGTACCAATTATGTTTTGGAAAGCTTGTGCAGATAAATTTAATGTGCACAGGGTAAGAAGTGCTAAAAAGCAAAATGTAATTTTTTTCATGGTCGTATATTTTAGTTTTCGTTAAGCAAGGATTAATATTTATACACTTGCCTTAAACTTTCTTATTTTAATATAGATAATTTTTACCTTAATAGATTAAAATTGTTTATTCAAGTATAAAAGCAATCGTCAGTTAGTTTCTTCAGTAAAAGCGGCAAAGGTATACCCCGATATTTAAAGAAACAATACGGAAAGTACGCAAAATTTTGCACTATTCCGCAATTTTTTTGTCCGGCAGGGTTCTCACCGCATGGCTTTGTGAATGGCGTGGAACCCGGCGAATTCAACATATATATCTGATAGCACTACCTTTATTCATGCCTGTTCGGTTTACTCATAGTGACCAATGCAGTTTATATTTCATCACCTTTACTTGTTATAGCTGGCTGCACTTATTTCAAATAACAAATAGTTATGAGCTTGTATATAAGTGGTTTAATTATCTTAAAGATAAAAAGAAAATGCTTACAACTGCTTACGTTATAATGCCTAATCATTTACATTGTATATTATTCTTTCCTGAGAAAGGATTTTCATTAAATGCTATCGTTGGTAACGGAAAACGGTTTATGGCTTATGAAATAGTTGAACGGCTACAACAGCAAAAGAAGATAGAGATACTAAACCTATTGGCACGAGCAGTTCCGGAAAAAGATAGAAAAAAGGGCAGCTTCATAAGGTGTTTGAAGATAGTTTTGACGCCAAATCAATAGAGACTGAAAAATTCTTTTATCAAAAGTTGCAATACATTCATCTAAATCCTGTTCGGGGTAAGTGGAATCTTGTTACTGACTGGCGGGAATATGAGCACAGCAGTGCTTCATTTTACGAGCTTAACAAAGTAAAACATTTTACACCGGTTCATTATATGGAGCTGCAGTAACATAGAATGCGCCGGGTTCCCTGCCTGGCACGAGGCTAAAAAGGAGAACCCAGCGGGACTGAAATCTTCGTTTTGTGTTGCTGAAACTTTTGCTGAGGATATCGATGGTAATTTCCCTGAAGGTTTTTCAACAATAAATTTCCCTGAAAAGTCTTCGACAATATTTGAAGTAAAGGGAAAGGTAAGTAAAAGCGGAATGATAAACGTGAAATTCTTTTTCATAAAAATTGAAGTTTATTTTAGGTGATAATCAAACAAGAGTTAAAAGCTTATGAGCATACTTTAGGCTAAGGGCACAATTCGGTGAAGAATGTGACCGCTAACGGCTTTTGAAAGTGACTCTTAATTATTCTATAAATCAGGGTTGTGCCCTTTTATCTTGTCCAAACAACATTTTGCCTTTCAATAATTCTTCCGTCTTTTTCAAGTACAACCAAATAAAGCCCCGGCAATTTGTTCGTCATTGAAATAGTTACAGGCAAATTTGGTTGCAATAACTTTTTATCTGTTGCCATTCCACTGGAATTATAAAGCACAACTTCATACCGGGCATTTACAGAAGAATTGTCAATATTATAAAGCACATTTACTTCGCCTGCTGTATAATTTAAATAGGCTTTGAATTTTTCTTTGCTTAAAGTTGAATTAAAAGTTTGGCTGTTTATTTTACTAAGTTCAGCGAAGCTGGAACCGCACCAATTTTCTTTAAAGTTATGAAGGGTGCGGGTAGTGAGATATAAATTACTGCTTGTAAAATTGTCAATAGTTATTCTTAAGCCAGGTTCAGTTACATTTATAAAGTCATAAGATTTTTTCGTGACAGATATTGCTGATGGTGCGCAGTTACCACCAACATTTCCTGAAAAGTCAGTTTTTAATATATAAATATCCTTAGGCTTACCAGCTATTGAATCCAAACTGCCAACAGCGTAATATCCATCAGCAGCCAATGCTATATCATTTAATCGTGGATAAAAGTTATATTTTTTTGCAAGAATAATATTACCGGAGGAATTTAATTTAAGAATATAGCCCTTTAATTGTGATGTATCATAAAACGACCCGGGAAGAATGATATTTCCATTAGCATCATTTATAATGGATTTTACATAGTCACCAAAGATATTGTAACTATTTGCCCAGATTACATTTCCGAGTGTGTCAATCTTAAAAACTAATTTGTTGCCAGAAACATCTCCGGAAAGAATATATCCATCAGAAGTAGCAGCAATTGCACTTACTTCTTCTCTGGAATGGTTAAAAAAACTATAACTGAGCGTCCACTGCAAAGCGCCGCCTGCTGCAAATTTACTGATAGATGATTTTTGACTGGCTGTATCTGTTCTTGTTCCAACCACCAAACATCCACCATTAGTTATCGGTAACAAATTAAAAGCATCATAATTGTTACTGTTTTCAGGATGCTCAATTCTTTTTTGCCAAACAATATCACCATCCGCAGTTAGCTTTATAAGTGTACTTGTATTATAAAAGTTATCTGTTAGTAAATAAAAACCTGCAAGAAAATTTGTGACCGGAGAATAAATAGGCAAAATTCTTTGAGCCTCATTATTATTAACCGCATTCAATCTTTTTGACCATATTATTTCACCATAACTTTTAAATCTAATAACAATAACATCATTTTTATAATTTACTGTAGCTATATACCCATTAGGCTTATTTGTAAAGGTGTGAACAGCAACTATATTAATTGGATAGCTTAGATAATAGCCAAGAGAGTCAATTGTTGCTGCCTTTTTAATAGTGCCATCAGCATTAAGCCATAAAAGAAAGGGATAATTGAAGTTATCTGCCTTTTCGAAAGTGCCTGCAACAAGAATATTACCCTCAACATCCCGGGTAATACTGTAACCTCTTTCATCTTTATTGGGCGTACCAATTATGTTTTGGAAAGTTTGTGCAGATGAATGTAATATGCACAGGCTAAAGAGTGCTAAAAAGCTTAATGTAAATTTTTTCATGACAATATTTTTTTATGAAAGATTCTAAAGATAATTTTTTCTATCTTGTCCAAACAACATTTTGCCTTTCAATAATTCTTCCGTCTTTTTCAAGTACAACCAAATAAAGCCCCGGCACTTGCTTTGCCATTGAAATGGTTACGGGTAAATTGGGTTGCAATGGCTTTTTAGCTGCTGCAATTCCATTAGAATTATAAAGCACAGCTTCATATCGGGCATTTGAAGAAGAATTATCAATATTATACA
>JBBRYE010000174.1:0-4257 GCA_038237895.1 Sphingobacteriales bacterium
ATGTATGATATTCCTCCGCTGATTTATTTTTTAAGGAAATACCATGCTAAGTTTATCTCTAAAATAGAACTGACAAAAAATATCCCTTCCATTTCTTTTAACCTTAAATATGGGGGTGGCGCAAATATAGACCGTAGCGATAAAAAACAATCATTAGGGGAAATAATGAAGCTTGGGCAAAGGATGAAGGATAACAATTGGAGTACGGTTATTTTCCCCGAGGGCACTCGTTCTAAAAATGGAAGGATGAAAGAATTTCAGATTGGCGGGATTGCAACCATCTTAAAAAAAGCACCAAATGCCTTAATTGTCCCGATAGCAATTGAGAATTCCTGGAAAATGGTGCAATACGGGCTATTATGGCTCAATGCTTTTATCCCTCTTAATTTTACGGTTTTAACCCCAATAGAACCCGCTGGTAAAGATATTTTAGAATTGGTTAAAAAGGCAGAGAATACCATAAAAGCCATTGCTGAAAGAAATCTATCTTAGCTATAAAAATATCCTATTTTCAATTTTCATAAATTCTGTTGCCGATTTACATAAACAATGGACGCTTAAAAATTGCCTACCAATTAACGCAGCTGATTTTATGGGGAGCAAGAATTTGCGCTAAGGATGTGTAGGGCTTGGTACATTTTTATTGGTACCTTTTTTACACCAATAAAAATTACGGAACGCCTTAGCAGCTGCCAAGGGCATCCCTTTGGGACTGACCAGTGAAGTAGATTGTGTTATGGGAAAAGGGAGCGCCCTTATTTTTACAGGGGCAAAAAGCTTAAGGCTTAATACTTAAAGCAAAACACGAGTAATGATTCGGATGTAATTACTTTTACAGATTGTTAAGGTAAGAATTGGTGAAATCTTTTAAATCCGTGAAATCACAAAAATAAAAATCACACCAAGGTTAAATTGTAAACACCACAGTTATTGCCCTTAAAATTTTGTTATTTTTGTGGCTCATGTCAGATATAATTAAACTTTTACCAGATGCTGTTGCAAATCAAATTGCAGCTGGCGAAGTGGTACAAAGACCTGCTTCTGCCGTTAAAGAATTGTTAGAGAACGCCATAGACGCAGGAGCTGATAAAATTCAGTTGATTATAAAAGATGCTGGAAAAGCATTAATCCAGGTGATTGATAATGGCTGCGGGATGAGCGCAACTGATGCTAGGATGTGCTTTGAACGCCATGCGACTTCCAAAATTAATAAAGCAGAAGATCTTTTTGCTATCAGAACGATGGGTTTTAGAGGTGAGGCAATGGCTTCTATTGCTGCAATTGCCCAAGTAGAATTAAAAACGAAAAGGTATGAGGATGAGCTAGGCACAAAATTAGAAATTGAAGCTTCAACCGTTATTAAACAAGAGCCTTGTTCTACCGCTTCTGGCACTTCTATCTGTGTAAAAAATCTTTTTTATAATATTCCCGCTCGCAGAAATTTTTTAAAAAGTAATCCTGTAGAAACTCGTCATATTATTGATGAATTTCAGCGTGTTTCTTTAGCACATCCGGAGATTCATTTTACTTTGCATCATGATGGGCAAGAGGTTTATCATTTACCTTCGGCACAATTAAAGCAACGTATTTTACACTTACTGGGTAATAATTATAATGAAAGATTGGTGCCCTTAGATGAGGAAACCAGTATTATACAAGTAAAAGGCTTTATTGGCAAACCGGCTTTCGCAAAAAAAACCCGTGGTGATCAATTCTTTTTTGTAAACAACCGTTTTATAAAAGATGGCTATTTAAACCATGCAGTTATGATTGCTTATAAGCAATTATTGCCTGAGGATTGCTTTCCGTTATATGTTTTATTTATTGAGATTGATCCTGCAAAAATTGATATTAACGTACACCCCACAAAAACGGAAATAAAATATCAGGATGAAAAAGCCATTTATGCAATTATACGTTCGGCAGTTAAACGATCTTTAGGAAGATACAACATCACTCCTACCCTAGATTTTAATCAGGAATCGGCTTTTGAAGCGATGATTAGTCGTAAACCTTTAGATGAGATCAACCCACCTTCAATAAATTTTAACCCAAGTTTCAATCCTTTTTTTGAGGGGAAAACTGCAACTAAAGAAATACCCTATTTACGCCATATTGGAGAAAAGCAACAAGGAATTCCGCAAAATTGGGATACGCTTTATCAAATTGCGCATAAAAGAGAGCATGAACAAAGTGAATTTGAATTAAACAGAGGGATCAGTATTTCTGTTGATGATGATAAGCTAGAAAATTTAGGTAGCCGACAAGTTTTTCAACTCCATCAAAAATATATAATAACCCAAATTAAACAAGGTTTGATGTTGGTAGATCAACAAGCAGCACATGAACGAATTTTATACGAGCGATTTTTAAAACAATTAGACCAAAATAAAGGGGCAAGTCAGCAAAGTTTATTTCCACAAACCGTTACTTTAAATACTACCGATTTTGCTTTAGCAAATGAATTACTGCCATATTTTCAGGCTTTGGGTTTTCAGATAAGGGGGTTTGGTAAAAACACTTTGGTAATAGAAGGCGTACCTGCAGATATTCCCGAAAACAATGATTTAGCTACAATGCTAGAGGAACTGATTGAAGGTTTCAAAAATAATCATACTGTTTTAAAACTAGATAAAAGGGATAATTTAGCAAGGACTTTAGCCAAAAATGCCGCAATCAAAGCTGGCACAACATTAGAGATAGACGAAATGAACAACTTGATAGATCAGCTTTTTGCTTGTGAAATGCCTAATGCAGCCATAAACGGAAAGCAGATTATCACAAAAATTTCACTTTTAGAACTAGCCGAAAGGTTTAATAAGAACGGAACTTTTTAAAAAATGAAAGAATTTAGACCTCTGGGTAATACACTTTTTCCTCCTGTTGTAAAAAACTTATTGATCATCAACGGAATCATGTTTTTTGCTACTTATGCTTTTCAAAGTAGGATAGATTTAACCGAATATTTGGCACTTTACTATTTTGGTTCCCCAAAATTTAAGATCTGGCAATTACTTACGCATCTTTTTATGCATGCCAATTTAATGCATCTTTTTTCAAATATGTTTGCCTTGTGGATGTTTGGAGCTATAATAGAGAACTTTATGGGCTCCAAAAGGTTTTTACAATACTACCTTTTAACCGGAATTTTTGCGTCTGTATTATTTATGGGCGTACAATATTTACAAATTAACCCGGTAAAGCAACATGCAGAAATTTATGAAGCAAATCCAAATTATAAAGCTTTTGATGATTTTGTAACTAAAGATGTTGACCAGTACAACCAACCTCAATATAATGACATGTTGAGCTATTATCAAAAAAATCAAAATGATCCAGAAGTAAAAAAAGAGACTATAAAAGCTGTAAATTTTTATGCCGCTAGCAAAATGGATTCCGCAACTTTAGGTGCATCTGGCGCTGTATTTGGAATTTTATTGGCTTTCGGTATGCTTTTTCCAAATACCCTGATTTATATTTATTTCTTTTTCCCGATGAAAGCCAAATACTTGGTAATATTGTATGGTGCATTTGAGTTATATAACGGAGTAGCAAATAATCCAGGCGATAATGTTGCGCATTTTGCTCATCTAGGTGGCATGCTGATTGGTTTTATTTTATTAAAGATTTGGCACATTAAAAGGCCTGGTCAGTTTAGTTAAATTATTAAGAAATGGGAATTTTTGATGAACTAAAAATGAAAATGCTTAACTCTGGAAGCAGAGTGATGCTTTTTATTGGTATTAATGTTATTATTTTTTTATTCACTGGCATATTAACTTTATTTACTTTTCTCTTCAAATTACAAATTGATATAAATGCATTAGTAACAAATTATTTAGCTGTTCCAACTTACCTTCCAACGTTACTTTATCGTTTTTGGACACCCTTTACCTACATGTTTTTGCATGCTGGTTTCTTCCATATTTTATTTAACATGTTATGGTTGTATTGGATGGGGAAAATTTTAGAAGAATATCTAAATTCTAAAAAATTAACTTTTGTTTACTTAGCAGGAGGATTAGCCGGAGCTGCATTTTATATTCTTTGCTATAATATTTTCCCTGCTTTTGCAGAGGCTAAAATAGGATCTGTTGCTGTTGGCGCATCTGCATCTGTTACAGCAATAATGGTAGCAACTGCAACCTTACTTCCTGATTATACAATTGGCTTATTATTTATTGGCCCTGTAAAATTAAAATGGTTGGTTTTAGCTTTCATTTTATTAGATTTAATTAACGTTGCCGGACCAAATTC
>JBBRYE010000175.1:0-4182 GCA_038237895.1 Sphingobacteriales bacterium
AATACAGAAGCTGAAAGTGACGAAGTAAGTTCCAATAGAACAATCCATTTAAATCACCATCATGAATTTGAATTTCCATCTCAATTTAAAGAAGAATTTTATGATTTTGATTTAAGAAAAGCCGTTATTTATGATGCTATTTTAAAAAGACCTAATTATTAACTAACTTAACCTATCTCTACAATAATAAAGATCTTGATTTGATTAACTCAAATTAATACCTATATTTGCACCTCAAATTTTTAAACAATAATTTTTAAACAATGTACGCAATAGTAAGTATAGCAGGGCAGCAATTTAAGGTTGCTAAAGACCAGCATCTTTTTGTACACAGATTACAAGGAGAAGAAGGCGCTAGTATTGAATTTGACAACGTGTTATTGGTAGAAAACGAAGGTAAAATTTCAGTAGGTGTTCCTGCTGTTAAAGGTGCCAAGGTTTCAGCTAAAATCCTGTCTCATTTAAAAGGAGAAAAAGTAATTATTTTCCACAAGAAAAGAAGAAAAGGTTACAAAAAGAAAAACGGTCACCGTCAGTCTTTTACCAAAATCCAAATTGATAGCATTTCAATTTAATCATTAACATTAATTAATTGTACTAAGTTTATACTTGGTTAAATAGAAAAAACATGGCACACAAAAAAGGAGCCGGTAGCTCTAACAACGGTAGAGAATCTCATAGCAAGCGTTTAGGTATTAAAATATACGGTGGTCAGGCTGCAATTGCAGGTAATATCATTGTACGTCAACGTGGTACTAAGCATCATCCAGAAAAAAATGTTGGTATTGGTAAAGACCATACTCTTTTCGCTTTAGTAGATGGTAAAGTTTCATTTAGAAAAAGAGCAGATAATAAATCTTATGTTTCTATTATCCCTGTAGATTTTTCTATTCCGCTTTCTACAATTGCTCCTGTAGAAGTAGCAAAGGGTAAGACGACTACAAAAAAAGTAGAATCTGTAAAAGAAGAAGTTAAAGCAGATAAAGCTCCAGTAACGGCGGCTGTAACTAAAGAAGCTGAAGTTAAAGAGCCAAAAGAAAAGAAAGCCCCAGTTAAAAAAACTGCAGCTAAAAAAGCTGACGAAGCAAATAGCGCTGAATAATTTTAAGCGTTAAAAACATAAAAGTCTCAATCAAAACTGATTGAGACTTTTTTCGTTTGAGATTTAAAATATTCATATTTTTTTAAAAAATATCTAAATATTAGCGTTTTTTATATGCTATAAACCTATTTTAGCAATATGCAATCCTTTGAGCTTGATAAAACAGATATTTTAAAAATTAAACAAGCTTTAGAAGGCGATAACCAAGAGTTATTGATCCTTTTGTCAGAATATCACGCTTCAGAAATAGCTATTCTTTTTGAGTCTATTCCTTTAGAATCTCAAAAGAAAATAATAAATCTCCTTCCTATAGAATTAGCTTCTGAAATTATTTCAGAAATGAACCCTGAAGCGCACCCAGAAGAACTTTTAATTGATTTAGCTCCAGAAAAACGTCAGGAAATTGTTGAAGAGCTAGATTATGACGATGCAACCGATATCATATCTCAAATGCATGAAGATGATCAGCATGAGATATTGGGCGATTTGGATAAGGAAGATGCTGTTAATATAAGAAATTTAATGACCTACGCCGAGGATACTGCCGGTGGGTTAATGAATACTGAAGTGATTAAAGTTGATGCCGATATGTCTAAAAAGCAGGCTATTGACCAAATTATTCTTCAGAGTGAAGAAATTGAAGAATTTTACACAATTTATGTAGTAGACCATGAAGATATTCTAAAAGGAATTGTATCGCTTAAAGATATTATTAAAGCAAAAGCAAATGCCAAAGTATCTGACATTGTTAAATCAGATTTTGTTTTTGTTAAAGCCAGCACAGATCAGGAAGAAGTGGCCGATCTGATTTCTCAATACAATTTAACCAGTATTCCTGTTGTAGATTCTAATATGAAACTATTAGGTAGAGTTACATTTGATGATGTTATTGATGTGATGCAGGAAGAAAATACGGAAGATATATTAAAATTCTCTGGAGTTTCTGAAGATGAGGAATTGAGTGGAAATTGGATTGAGGCTGTGAAATCTAGGTTACCCTGGTTAATATTAAATTTAGGAACTGCTTTTTTGGCATCATCTGTAATTAGGTATTTTGAACCAACCGTTACCAAAATTGTGGTGTTAGCTGGATATATGACCATAATTGCAGGGATGGGAGGTAATGCAGCAACTCAGGCTTTAGCGGTAACTGTACGTAGAATTACTTTGAGTGATTTAACTGATAATCAAGCTTATAAAACTGTAGTGAAAGAACTTACTGTAGGCTTGATAAATGGTGCTGTAAACGGTTTGATTGTTTTTCTTTTTGCTTATTTTTACGATGATAATTTACTGTTGGGCTTAGTTATTTTTATTGCGATGACTGGTAATTTATTAATCGCTGGTATAACAGGGGCAGGAATTCCATTGATTTTAAAAAGAGTAGGGATAGATCCTGCAGTAGCATCTTCTATTATTATTACAACTTTTACTGACGTTTTTGGGTTTTTACTTTTATTAGGATTAGCTTCAAAATTATTATTATAAATTCTATAGACCATGGTAGATTGTCCATGGACAAATAAAAAATAAAACAAATGCAAACAAAACACAACTGGACAAAAGAAGAGATTTTAGATATATACAATCTGCCATTTTTAGACTTAGTTTTTCAATCGGCATCTATACATCGTGAAAATAAAGATTATTCTGAAGTTCAAATCAGTTCTCTAATTTCTATAAAAACAGGTGGTTGTCCAGAAGATTGCGCTTACTGCCCTCAGGCTGCCCGTTACCAAACGGATTTAGAAGTACAGGCAATGATGAAGGTTGAAGAGGTAATTGAAGTGGCTCAAAAAGCAAAAGATGGTGGTGCATCACGTTTATGTATGGGTGCTGCTTGGAGAGAAGTACGTGATAACCGAGATTTTGATAAAGTAATTGATATGGTTAAAGCGGTTAACAGCATGGATATGGAAGTTTGTTGTACATTAGGAATGTTAAATGCAGACCAAGCTCAAAGATTAGCCGATGCAGGTTTATATGCATATAACCATAATTTAGATACTTCTGAGGAAGATTATAAGCGTATAATTTCTACAAGGACTTACGATGATCGTTTAAAAACGATTGAAAATGTTCGCAAAGCGAAGCTTACAGTGTGTAGTGGTGGAATTATTGGCTTAGGCGAAACCATTAATGATAGAGTTGCCATGATTAGAGTTTTAGCTAATATGCCTCAACATCCAGAATCGGTTCCGGTAAATGCTTTGGTTCCTGTAAAAGGTACTCCTCTAGCAGACCAGCCTAGAGTTGCCATTTGGGATATGGTTAGGATGATTGCAACTGTTAGAATAGTAATGCCAAAAACAGTGGTAAGACTTTCTGCTGGAAGAAATGAAATGAGTACTTTAGAGCAAGCTTTTTGTTTTATGGCTGGTGCTAATTCTATTTTTGCCGGAGATAAACTATTAACAACGCCAAATCCAGAATTTAAAGATGATATGTTAATGTTTGAACTTTTAGGGTTAACACCTAGAAAAGCTTTTAAAAATGGCAGACCTCAAAATAGGGAAGAGGCTGTTGTTTAAGAATTAATCACCTTGATAATTTTTAAGCTTAAATCTTAAAAGATTTAAGCTTTTTTATTGCTTATCCATTTCCCAATTACTACCAATATTGCAGAAAGTATTAAAAATAAAATCATTAATAAAAAGCTATTAATTAATACTGCTTTTAAGCCGATGTTTAAAACGTTTATAAAAGGGTAAGGGTAATAGCTTGAAAATGAACCTCTAATTAGAATGAATACAATATAAATAAATGGATAAATTAACCAGGAGAATAAACTTATCCATTTTATCTCTGCTTTTTTTTCATAAAAATACCAAAATAACAAAACAAGTAATGGCATCAATGAATGTAGTAGTTCATTAACAATCATATCCATTCCTTTTGGGAAATGAGTTTGCCTTAAAATGAGTTGATAGATTAAACCTACTACTAATATATAAACCGTAATTGCTGTTAATGAGCCAGGAAAATTTAAAAATCTTTTATACTGATGGTTTTTTAGAATAGCTTGATGAGTTAAATATATTGATGCTAAACTATTTGTTAGGATTGTAAAAAAACTAAAA
>JBBRYE010000176.1:0-4156 GCA_038237895.1 Sphingobacteriales bacterium
ATTCTGGTTTAATTGCTTACTAACCATCATCCACCATAAGAAGGATTGAAACGGGTAGCTTGATAACTTTAGTTGATATACTCTTGTCCTTACTAACCATCATCCACCATAAGAAGGATTGAAACGATAAAGTACATGAAAGCGACTTCTCAAATTTATGCCGGCCTTACTCATGAATTTTAGTGCTGTTTTTGGTGAAGCCAGGCTACAAAAGCCATACACAAACACAACAAAAGCGGAACAAACATCATATAGGCCGCACAGCTAACGGTTATCAATAAACGCTATAAGAATTAATACTATAAAATGGCTGCCGATGTGCGGCTTTTTTTTATTAGCAATGATGATAGTGAACCAAAATAAATGTGCATAAACACTTGGATATTAAAAACACATCTATTACTTTAGAACATCCAATCTTTTTAAAACCCCTACCCCAAAGTCCTTCCTAAAAAAATTCCTTTTCAAAAAATGCTATACTATTCTTAGCCTTCGGCCTAAGATGATATAGATATTGCGTGCTATCGTTAGCCTGTTATAAATAACGGGAAAAAAACGGTAGTGAAAGGGGATTTATACCCTTGATAGAGTGTGATTGAAAAAGTAGATTTAAAAAAAAATTAAATAGACCGGTAAGCCGAAAACGGTGAATATAGAGTAGGCAATAAAAATCAAATATTATGGCACAAAATCAAGAACAAATGACGCTTGAACAAATTGAATCGCATATCAAAAGTGCAAATTTAGAACAGTATGACAAGCCACAAGCTAGAGGTGTGACTGCTGCCCAACAAGATCTAACGGGGCAGCTACAAAAGATTTGCGGAATTTATAAAGGAATAAGACCAATATTACAAGTTATTTCAAATTTTCCAATTATTCCCGCCTCCATTAAAAATGCTATTAAAACTTTTATGAAAGTTATGGATTCAATTTGCCCATAAATGAATTAGGCTGGGCTGGTAATTTTTATTGGCCTCAGCCTTTCTACTTTTAAAAATTAGTATTCAAATAAAACTTAATTATGCTAATCCCTAATATACAATCTGCTGACCAGGTAACAGATGACCAAGTAATTTATCTGGCAGGCATTGCACAAACTTTATCAACTCAAACGGTTTCGCCATTCAGAAAAACCTGGAGATATGCCGCTTCGTAGTTGGCATGTTTTAAAATGTCGTAAAAAAGACAATAGTGAAAAGTGTTTATAACGTGATTGGGAAAGTAGATTTAATTAAACTGCAATCATGAAAGAACTCTTAAAATTTTATAGAAATCTGACTGATACTTTGAAGCAAATCACCGTGTTTTCTTCAACAGTCATTGTAGCGATGATTCTTTTCTTCATTACAACAACCCAGATGAACTGCCAGGGCGAAAAGGCAATGAGCCATATATCAAGTCCCAGGAATTGATTAATGGATACATGGATTCCTTACATAAACCTGAGAGGCTTGAAGAAAGGTATTTTATATTGTTCAAGGCACAGCAAAAGATTCTGAATTTGAGAAAACAACACTATTTACACTTAGGCATAATATTCTTTCGGAATTACTATGGCATTCTCATTCTTTTAATGTTTTTTTCCTGTATTGGGGGAATAGTATTATTTGTAATTGCAAATCAAGGTTGGCTGAAGGCAAGCCCTAGTTTAAGAGCCTTCTTTCTTGCATTGGCTTTGCTCATAGCTTTCTGTGGCTTATTTCCTGCTGTGTTTAAGCAGGAGGATAATTTCAATGAGAACATGAAAAATTATATGAGTTACACAAAAGCACAGTTAAATATAATAGACCAATTATCAAAGCTCAGCAATCCTTATTTTGCTGTAAAAAGAGATACTATCAACAATATATATATTACCGATTCTATATCGTATTTCAATAAAGTAGATTCTATAATAACTATAAATGACATTGCGATCAATAACCTTACAAACTATGTGCTCAACATTAATTTTAAGGAAGTCAAAAGCATGTCTGATGTTTACCGAATGATTAATAATAATCTCCAAAATGGTGAGGATAGCATAAAAATTCCAACTCATCAATAAATAAGTGTGTAAGCCGAAAACGGAATAGAGTAAGTAAAAAAAATCTATTTATGAAAAGTATCTATTTAATTTCAGTTTTCTTGCTGGTTGCTGTAACAGTCAAATCTCAAAAAAGTAAACGCTGCAAAAGCTTTGATTCTATTGACAAAAAAATGAATCCAGACACAGGCTGTTGTTGCAATAATGATTATTCTATTAAATGCTTTAGCCCGCTAACACATGATTCTGTAAATGCTCTTACGGTTTTATATGATTTTAAAACAAAAAACATAGCTTTCCTAAAAGGCAATGAATGCCTGAAAAGAGGAGATGCAATAAGAATAAAGGTGGTGAATTTTAATCCCTTTGTGTATAAAGTAAATATTGATAATAGAGATTCTTCACATAATGCGATAGTTGATAATGGAAACCAGTACTGGCGCAGGTATGCAGCATAGGTAATGCGTCGTTAGCGTATCTGCGCATGAAATAATGATTTCCCCAATTGTTGGTGTTCAAGTAGGTTTGTGATTGAGGTGCCCCACCTAGCACAGATATGCAGCACGGCTTTTGTGCGGCTGGGTATGTGTGCCTTGAATACTGCCAAGAGGCGACACCTTTTCAAAAGGTGTCACCTCTCTTTGCAAATATTTTCTCTCCCCTCTTTTCTTTATTTTTACCGCAATGCTTTATCAAATAATTCAACATCATAAAAACTTATGGCTGAATGATCCTGCCTGCCCTGTAGCATCGCTGATTCAATACATACAGCAGGCAGGTGAATTAAGAGATGCTCAGGTGGAAGCTATAGGCACTTATCTTTTTCTTAAAATAAAAGGAGAGAATAAGCCACTATGGAAATTATTTTCCGAGGGCTTTTTTTCAAATAATGAAGATTTATCAACGCACTCCATAAGCCAGGTTGTACGGGATATATTTGAAGATAATCCGGCTGCGAGATCATTGTACGAATTTTCAAGATGGAAAGCTAATGGCAACAGCCAGCCATCTTTACCGGGATTAGAAAAGTTTATTGTTGATAATATAACTACACTTGATTATAATAATATTATCAAGCAACTTTTCTACGGCATAGAATATACTGACTACCTTTTCAGTCTCCCCATGGGCGCAGGCAAAACATACCTGATGGCTGCTTTCATGTACATAGATTTATACTTTGCCATAAACGAACCTGCTAATAAAATCTTTGCGCATAACTTTATTGTCGTAGCGCCCTCCGGTTTAAAATCTTCCATTGTACCAAGCCTCAAAACAATTGAAAACTTTAATCCTGCATGGGTATTTCCGGAGCCTGCGGCAACAAATATTAAACGCTTAATAAAGTTTGAAATATTAGACCAACCAAAGGCAGCAAAGAAAAGTAACAAAGCAAGAAACCCGAATGCACAAAAGGTAAACCAATACCAACCTTTTGAAGATCTTATGGGTTTAGTGATGGTGATTAATGCTGAAAAAGTGATTCTGGATAAAATAGACATTATCAAAGTGGGTGATAGTTTCCAATTTGATTTCCATGAAACAGATGATGCAAAGGATAAAGCGGCAAACGAATTACGAAACATCATTGGCAAAATTCCCAACCTGCAAATCCATATTGATGAAGTGCATCATGCCGCCACCGATGATATTAAATTAAGACAGGTAGTTGGCAGGTGGAACAGGAACAGCACAATTAATAGTGTGTTAGGCTATTCCGGTACGCCCTATTTAACTTCCCCTGATAAAGTTGTTTTAAATGATAAACTGAGTTTGAAATTCACGCAAATAACCAATACTGTTTATTATTATCCATTAACAACGGCCGTAAAAAAGTTTCTTAAAAAGCCACGGGTGGAACAGGCAGGAGGTCTCGAGCCCATCAACATTATTGAAAAGGGAACTGAAGATTTTTTTAATAACTATGGCAATAAATTTTACAACAATGGAACCTGCGCCAAGCTTGCTATTTATTGCGGCAATATTGAAAGATTGGAGGAACAGGTATTCCCTTTTCTTATGGGTACTATGGGCATTGATCCTACTTTGATTTTAAAATACCATGGCGGTAACAGTAAATATAAAATTACCGGGAATGATAAATTTGAATATCAGATATTGGATACG
>JBBRYE010000177.1:0-4147 GCA_038237895.1 Sphingobacteriales bacterium
TGATAATTGTGCTGGAATAATTGTTGGAACAACTTCTGATGCATTATCTTATTCTACTCAAGGAACCCACGTTATTACTTGGAGTTTTAATGATGGTAATGGAAATGTTTCTACTACAACTCAAAATGTAATCATCAAGGATGTAACTGCCCCAGTTGCTCCAGTTTTAGCTGATGTTCTTGGTCAATGTTCTGCAACTGTTTCCTCAATTCCTACTGCTGTTGATAATTGTGCTGGAATAATTGTTGGAACAACTTCTGATGCATTATCTTATTCTACTCAAGGAACCCACGTTATTACTTGGAGTTTTAATGATGGTAATGGAAATGTTTCTACTACAATTCAAAATGTAATTGTAAAAGATAATACCGCACCAATTGTATTGACACAAAACAAAACAATTCAATTAAATGCTTTTGGTAATGCAAGCATCACCGCAGCCGATATCAACAATGGTTCAACTGATAATTGTGGTATTGCAAGTGTGGTATTGAGCAAAACAAGTTTCGATTGTTCAAACTTTGGAACCAATACAGTGATATTAACCGTAACTGATATTCACGGAAATGTGTCAAATGCGAATGCAATAGTAACTGTACAAGATAATATTGCACCAATTGTAATTACACAAAATTTAGTGATACCATTATCTGGAGGTTCAGCAACTATTTCTGCTGCTCAAATAAATAATGGTTCAACAGATAATTGTGGTATTGCATCAATGACAATTAACAGAACAGGTTTTGATTGTTCTTCTATTGGTAACCAAACTATTACTTTAACGGTAACGGATATACATGGCAATGTTTCTTCAAAAACTGCTGCTGTTACCATAGTTGGCGAGTTAACTTCAACCAATATTGCATCTGTGCCTACCAATACTACTTATACTGGTGGTGTTTCTACTAACCTTTATTTAGGTTACGGAGCCCAAAGTACTACCTTACAAACTAATAATATTGTTGTAGGTGGTAATGGAACTAGTCCTAAATCTTATACTTATGCCTGGAGTGGATCAGCAATTTCACAATTAAGTAGCACAAATTCTGCTTCCCCTGTTTTTACACCAACTACAGCAGGTTATTACACCTTCAATGTTTTGGTAACTAATAAATACGGATGTACCTCTGCAGCAACTATTAGCATTTGTGTGAAGGACATCAGAGAAGTAACTACCGATAAGAAAGGTGTTACAAGTTATACTGGTAAAGTATTAATCTGTCATGCGCCTTCAGGAAATGTGGGTAACAGCAATACACTTTCTATCAGCGTAAATGCAGTTGCAGCTCATTTGAGTCAGCACAGTTTTGATAGATTAGGAAGTTGTTCTGAAGCACCTTGTACTGCAAGTGCAGCTACAATGTCAACTAATTCAACAAATGGAGCAATCACTGCACCAGTAAAAATTGAATCAACTGAAATTAGCCTACACAATACAGAGTTTGTAGCTTATCCAAATCCATTTGGAAAGCAAACCACGGTTAGATTTACTTTACCTTACCAAGAAGATAAAGCAACTTTAGACATCTATGATTTAAAAGGTGTTAGAATCCAAAATTTATTTAATGGTAATGCAAATGCTCAAACTACTTACGAGGTACAATTTAACGGTCAAAATATAGCGTCAGGTACTTATATTTTCCGCTTAATAACTTCTAAAGAAGTTAAAAACTTTAAAGTTGTAATGACACAATAATTAAATTTTTTAACTAGCACAAAGCGCTCTGAGAAAAATTCTCAGAGCGCTTTTTTTATTAGATATTTTTAGATATGCTCTGGTAAAAATTTAGCTTTGTGCTTAGATTAGAAACAATTAAAATTCAATTAAAAATGGTATTGTTAGACGGAAAACACGTATCGGAAGAATTAAAAAAACAGATTGCTATTGAAGCTGCAGAATTATTAGAAAAAACTGGGAGAAAACCACATTTAGTAGCTGTTTTAGTTGGCAATGATGGTGGTAGCGAAACTTACGTTGCCAGCAAAATGCGCAATTGCGAAAAAGTTGGATTTAAATCTTCTTTAATCAGATATGATAAAACCGTTACCGAAGCCGAATTATTGAATAAAATTGAAGAGTTAAATCAAGATAAATCTATTGATGGATTTATTGTTCAATTACCTTTACCAAACCACATTAATCCTGATAAAGTTACTGAAGCTATAGATTATAAAAAAGATGTTGATGGTTTTCACCCCATTAATTTAGGCAGAATGCAACGTAATCTACCCTGTTTTTTACCCGCAACTCCATTCGGAATTATTTTGATGTTAGAATTTTATGGAATAGAAACATCAGGGAAAAATTGTGTAGTAATTGGGAGAAGTAATATTGTGGGAAGCCCAATGAGTATATTAATGGCTCGCAACTCAAGCCCAGGAAATGCAACAGTAACACTAACACATAGTAAAACCAAAAATTTAAAAGAAATTACGCTTAAAGCGGACATTATCATAGTCGCTATTGGTAAAAAGAATTACCTCACCGCAGATATGGTTAAAGATGGCGCTGTAATAATCGACGTGGGTATGAATAGGGAAACTTCTGAGAAAACAAAATCTGGTTACAAACTTTTTGGAGATGTAGATTTCGAAAATGTGGCTCCTAAATGTTCTTACATTACTCCCGTACCCGGAGGCGTTGGTTTAATGACAATTGTAAGTTTACTAAAAAACACTTTATCTGCAGCTAAAAAGGAATTTTATAATTAACACGTATAAGTTATTTTTTATTTACGTGTAAATAAGTATCTTTGGATAATAAAAGATATTAATAGATATGGACACCAAATTAACATTAAGCTTTGATGAGGAGATTATCCAAAAAGCAAAGCGGTATGCCGATAGAAATAACATCAGCCTTTCCAGAATGATTGAACATTTATTGACTAAGGTTGTAGAAAAGCCTTATCAATCTTTAGAAGATTTTCCGATTTCAACTTGGGTGGGAATGGTTGCTGAAGGTCCCGCAGAGTACAAAACAAAAAAATCAAAAAAGATAGATAAATCAGATTTTTTTGAATCTAAAAAATGAAGATTTTTTTAGATGCTAACATCTTAGTTGCCATTTTAAATAAGGAATATCCTACTTTTTCTCTAGCTGCCAGGATTTTGAGTTTGGCCGACCAACCAAAGTATCTTTTTTACACTTCACCTGTTTGTTTAGCTATTGCTTTTTATTTCGCAGAAAAGAAAACATCATCCTCGATAGCTAAAAATAAAATTAAGATTCTTTTAGAACATATTGAAATTGCAGAAAATTTAAAAGGGGCAATCATTAAAACGTTAGAGAATAAAAAAATTCATGATTTTGAAGATGGGATAGAATATTATGCGGCTGAAAAAGCGGGTTGCGATTGTATTCTAACAGAAAATTTAAAAGACTTTTATTTTGCAGATTTGGAGGTTTTAGACTGTAAAGGATTTTCAGAAAAGTACCTTGTAAAATAAATTAGTTTTTATTTCAAGTTCTTCTTTTTAAGTATTGTATTTTAGTTTTTACATCTGTATTTTTAAAAATGCAATTTGGAAAAGTAGATAATCCCTCAGAAATAGATTTTAGCCTTCCGGCTGATGATAAACAAACTTTAGAAGTTTTAAAAGGGAATAAATCAGATAAAAATTTTGAAGCATTTGTTGGGTGTGCAAAATGGAACAAAACTGATTTGAAAGGTTTTTATCCCAAAAAAACAAAAGATGAGTTGGAATATTACTCTACTCAATTTAATTCGATTGAATTGAACGCTACTTTCTATAAAATACCTGATAGGGAACAAGTGATTACTTGGAAAGACAAAACACCTTTAGACTTTAAATTTTATCCAAAAATCTCAAATACGATAAGTCATTTTAGACGATTAAGTAATGTTAAAGAACCATTAACACAATATTGTGACGCCATAAGTAATTTTGAGGAAAAACTGGGAATGGTGTTTTTACAATTACATGATAACTTCAAACCAAAAGATTTTGATAGGCTAAAGACTGTAGTGACAGAATTTCCCAAAGCTATTCCTTTGGCCATAGAGCTCAGAAATGAAGAATGGTTTACGGATGAGAAAATTGCTGATGAAATTTTTGAACTGTTTCATAAACATAAAATATCAAATATAATAGTTGATACCGCTGGTAGAAGAGATATGCTACA
>JBBRYE010000178.1:0-4142 GCA_038237895.1 Sphingobacteriales bacterium
AAAGAATCATCAACGGATAGTGGTTTGGATCAGTGGGTGCATAAAGTGAGGGAGATGCTAAGCAACCCAGAAGCAAATGCGCTCGACTTTTTAGACGAGTTTAAAATGAATCTTTTCTCTGATGAGATTTTCATTTTTACCCCAAAGGGCGATTTAATACAATTGCCAGTGGATGCTACGGCTTTAGATTTTGCTTTTGAAATTCACTCTGATGTAGGAGCAAAATGTATAGGCGCAAAAGTAAACCATAAATTGGTTCCGCTTTCATATAAGCTTCAAAACGGAGATCAGGTTGAAGTAATTACATCTGGTAAACAAGCTCCAAAAGAAGATTGGCTCAACTTTGTAGTTACCGCAAAGGCTAAAGCAAAAATTAAATCATCATTAAAAGAAGAATAAAGAAAGATTGCTGAAGACGGTAAAGAGATTTTAGAACGTAAATTGAAGTCGTTAAAAATCACTTACAATACAGATAACATTCTAAAATTAAGCTACTACTTTAAATTAGGCTCTACACAAGATGTGTTTTATAACGTTGCCAAAGGCTTAATTGATCTTAAAGATTTAAAAGAATTTGCAGCTTCAGAAAAAATAGTTGAACAAAAGCCTGCTCAAGAAACTGATAACGATCAAATACAAAAACTGATAAAACAAGTTAAAACCAAGGATAGCGATATTTTGCTCATTGGCGAGGATTTACAAAAGATAGATTACAAACTTTCTAATTGCTGTAATCCCATTCCTGGAGATGATGTTTTTGGCTTTGTAACCGTTTCTGATGGAATAAAAATACACAGAACTAATTGCCCAAATGCTACAAAATTAATGAGCAGTTTTGGGTACCGAATTGTAAAAGCTAAATGGACTAGTCAAAAACAATTGGCATTTTTAACTGGTTTACGCATTACCGGGATTGATGAAGTTGGTTTAATTAATAACCTAACACAAGTTATTTCTAACGATTTTAAGGTAAATATGCGTTCTATCACCGTAGATACCGACCAAGGAATATTTAACGGAACTATTATGGTTTACGTAAACGATACCCATCATTTAGATAATTTAATAGAAAAAATTAAAGAGGTTAAGGGAATTACGGAAGTGGTGAGATTTGATTCTGAAACGGAGACAGCGATAGTAAAAGGCTAATTATTTAAATTGGTGTTTTAATGCATTTAGCAATGTATTTCTTATACAAGATTAACTTATTAGGTTAATAAATATTTGAAGAATTAAACTGAGAAAAGCTTTTATAAGTGAAAAAATAAGCCATTAAATAACTCAATAGTAAACTAATTATTAACAATGTTATATAATTAACCATCATACTTCTAAAACTAACCGTGTCATTTACCGACTCCACAACAACAGCATAAGAATTTTCTACATCTAGTTTCCTGTTTTTAGAAGCTAAGTATTGTTGGTCTCTTTCTATATTTTTTTGTATTTCAATTTCTACATACTCAGACTTTAAAGGTTTATCTACATAAATCAATATTAATGTAGTGGTTAAAACTGTAGAAAGATAAATTAAACAAATAGAAGCAAAGTATTTAAACCTCACCCTTACTTTATTGCTGTAAAATGGTGGATAAAAAATAATGGAAAAGGCTGCTATTAAAACAAACCTAATAAAAGTATATTCATGCGTTAGTATGGTAAACCTATCAAATAGATATAATATAAACGTGTAACTAAAAGTTATTAATCCTATTGCCAATAACACTTCCCAAAGTTTATTGAGGCCTAACTTGTTTATGTTTGACTTTTTCATTATAAGTAAATATTACTAATAATATTAAAACAGTTGCTATTAAAAAATACTCCGAATTATAATTTATGATTAAACTTAAATCTTTTTTAGTTAAAACTGAGGTTATAAAACCTAAACTATTTACATACCAGGCGTAAATAGAATATTGCTCATTAATAAAAATTAAAGAAGAGATATTTAAAATGATAAACAGGAAATATGCCCATCTATTAATTATTAAACTTTGAAGAATAATCAAAATAGTTATTAAAATAAAAGTATTGATAAGAAATTTAAAAGCAAAAATTTTAATTAAGGGTAAAATTGTAAGCAATGTTTTAACATCAATCTGTTTAATACTAAAAATTGTAAACGATAAGGATAGTAAATACCATAATAGAATTATAATAAAAGCTACCATTATTTTATTGAAAAGAATTAGATAACTTTTTATTTTAAAATTATAATAAAAATTATTGTTAAAAATTTGTCTATCAACATCGTACAATAAAAAGGATAAAAAAGACAAGTAAAATATAGTGATGTAACTAGTAATACTATTGAATAAAACGATTAGAAAATAATTTTCATTTTTTACATGATTGTAACTTATTAAGTTTTTATGAAATGCGGTAGACTGATTATAATTTACGAGTAAATACAGAGTCAAGGCAATAAAAATAAATGAAATTAACCAAAAACTAATACTCTTTTTAAGTTTTAAAAATTCTATTCTCATTTAAATATATAATTAATAAAATTAGGGAGGTAACCAATGCAACAAAAAGTGTGGAGGCAAAATTTTGTTGAGTAATGTAAAAGAAATTTAAAAAATTACTATTTGGTATGAGGTTATTTAAAAAAACAGCTAAATACAGAATAAGGTTCAAAATGTTATTTCTTACAATCTTATTAAACAATCTTATTAACACACAACAATTAAAAGATTTTATTATAAATAATGAGTTATGTTTTAATAGAGTAATATACACTGCTTCTCTTGTATAATTTGCATAATCTGGATTATTTAAATAAGCGAAAATTGATCCTGCACAAATAAATGATGAGTATACCAGAACAAATAAAAGAGTTATTGCTAAATGAAGTTTTAGCTTATGATTTAAAACAATATTCTGTTTGACTTTAAAACTCAAAAAATGATTATTTACATAACTAAGGTGCTCAATTTGATATATTAAATAGGCACTAAATACAATAAAAAAACTTAATGAAATTCCTGTAAATAAAAATAATTTGTTGTAAAAATAATCTACAACATTACTAACCTTCATAAAATTAACAGCAGATAAGTACTTTGGACCGAAATTATGAGCTAAAAAGAAGACCAATGTCAATAATATTAAGAATAATATTATCGGAACTCTATAAACATTATGGTTGCTCTTTAACTTTAAAATCTCGTATCGTAAACCAACATTAATCATAAATTTAATATTTGAAGATTAATATTATCGAAAGCATATTCTTGATGAGTACTTAAAATAACTGTTCTATTATTATTTTTTATTTCAAGATTTAGATAAGAATTTAAGTGAGAAATTGAACTTGCATCTAAAAAATTATAGGGTTCATCCAGAACAATACAATCAGTATTATTCATTAAACTTAAAATGATACTTAGCTTTTTCTGAAATCCTTCAGATAATTTATCTGATTTCTCGTTTTCGTAATTATTTAATTCAAAATTATTATAAAGAGAACTTAATTGAGGTTCTAATTTTTTGATACCATAATAATATTTAAAAATTTCAATGTTATCACTTACACTTAAATTTTTATACAACATTTTTTGCTCAATTAAAAAACTGAACTTTTTAATCATTTCTTGTTGGTTTTCTTTGGTAAGTTCAGTATCATCAATTAAAACACTGCCTGTATAATCATTAAAAATACCTAAAATGCATTTTAACAATGATGTTTTACCTGAACCATTTTTACCTTGAATTTTATTTATAAAACCAGATTTAAAGACGAAATTGATATTATCAAAAATTTTTTTATCACCAATTTGAAGAGTTAAATTTTTAATTGTAATGTTCATTTAAGTTTATTTTTGATAAATAAATATATAAAATTTAAACCCTTATTTTATTAAATTTAAAAGTATTGCTTAAATTTTTAATAGGATTTAATCCTTCACAAACTAATAAAAGCTGTTTTATTAATTATTAATAACCATTTACCAAAATGAGAAATTTTAATAACTTTGAACTTTAACAAAGCTATGGGAATGCAAGAAACCTTTGATATGGTAAAAAAGATTTTTGAGAGCTATCTCGAAAATAAAAGTCTTAGGAAAACTCCTGAACGTTTCGCAATACTCGAAGAAATTTATTCTCGGTCAGATCATTTTGATGTAGAGTCTCTC
>JBBRYE010000179.1:0-4053 GCA_038237895.1 Sphingobacteriales bacterium
AAATAAATGTTAATGAATAAATCAGCGATCATACTTTTTGCACATTTGCCCGATTTTGAGGCAAGGTCTAAAAGTCTATCCTATTTTTCTTCGAAAACAGCCACAAAAAAAATCTCGGCTTATTTAACCCAGCATTTTTATAAGCTTTCACAACAAACTTCAGCAGACACCTTTCTTATAGATACCTATCATCAGAATGGTAAAACTTTTGGAGAAAGAATAGGCAATGCTTTCGCCGATATTTATGCTAAAGGTTACGAAAATGTAATTTGTATTGGTAATGATTGTCCGAATTTAACTTTAGAAAATTTAAAAAATGCTTTAATAGAGACAGAAAAGGGCAATGTTGTTTTGGGCCCTACCCATGATGGTGGAACTTATTTAATGGGTGTCCCTAAAAAACATTTTAACAAATCTGCTTTTGAAGAAATCAAATGGCAAACAAAAAAAACTTATCAAAATTTAATTTCTTTATTTGAATCATCAAAAAGTTTTATATACAACACTAAGCTTTTATTTGATTTAGACAACGGAAAAGATTTTTCAACCTTTTTTAAAGAAAACATACTGGTTAAGGTTTTTATTAATATTATCCAAAAACTAAATCCTAAAAATACCCTACATCACAACCTATCTTTTTTACGACTAATTCTTAGTCAAACACTTTTATTTAGAGGCCCGCCAATTGCTTCTTATTCCTTTTAATTTTTACAAACAATTTTATTTATTTAACTAATTTTTTCAATGAAAAGAATTATACTTTCTTTTGTTGCAGTTTTTGCAACAATTTTCGCTTTTGCGCAAACTTCTCTTACAGTAAATGTGAAGAATGCAGATGGTGAAAGCGTTTCAAACATTGAGGTTAACATTTCCTCTAAAGGTTTTAATAAAAGTACACCTTCTAACCAAATGGGTGTTGCTTCTTTTTCTGGTTTAAAATCTGGATCTTATACTGTTAAAGTAAAGCAATCAATTAATTATAATGCCAATTCATCTTCATTTACTTTATCTGATGCGGAAACTCAAAAATCTGTTGATATTATATTGACAAGAAAAAGTGGTTACGAACTTCAAGAAGTTGCCATTACAGAAAACAAAAACAAATCTGTAACTATCAACAAAACCGATGGTGCAGTTATACAGTATATCTCAAAAGCTCAAATTCAAACTTTGCCGATTGAAGGACGTGACGTAACAAAAAGTTTATATCGCTTACCAAACATTACAATTTCTGCGTTAGGCTATAATGAAGCTCCATCAATAGCAATAAACGGCTTAAGTGGAATTTATACTAATTACACAATTGATGGTTTGGATAATAACGAACGTTTTTTAGGTAATTCTAAATTTAATACTCCATTTGGTTTTACTGAAAGTGTAAGCGTTTTAACAAACAATTACTCTGTAGAATTTGGTAATACCAGTAATGGTATCGTAAACGTAGAAACCCGTTCTGGTTCTAATGATTTTACTGGTGAGGTTTTCTATTTAACTCGTCCGGGTTCTGTTGTAGATTCAAAATCTGCCTTTGCAGGTATAGATTTATATGGTAACCCCGTTAAAGACGGTTTTCAAAGACAACAATTAGGTGTGGGCATTGGTGGTGCCATTAAAAAAGATAAAACTTTTTTCTATTTCAATTTAGAACAAACAAACGATATTAAAGATAACCTTTTAAACGTTCCTTCTCTTGGTGTTAATCAAGCTATCAGAGGTAAAAATTATTTCACTTATGCTTCTGCTAAAATAGATCAATACTGGAATAAAAGCTTTCATACTAGTTTAAGGGCAAATGTTGGTTCTTTTGATATTGATGCACAAGGTGGTGGTTTAACGGGTGGTAATAACTTTCCTTCTTCTGGTTCTACTCAAAAAAATAGAACATATTTAATTGCTGTTAAAAATGATTATAACATTAATCCGAAATTAAAGGCAGAAACTAATTTTCAAACTTCTTATTTTAGATGGAATTACAGGGACAGACCAAATATTGGAAAGCCAGGGGTTTCAGTATTAGATCCAAATAATGTTACAATCGCAACAATTGGATCTATAGATTATATTTTTGATGATGATGAATATACCAATCAATTACAACAAAAATTTAGATATAAAGCTGGTAAACATAGTCTTTTAGGTGGTGCAGAGTTTACTACCTCAGATTTTAAGTTATTAGGAGCAGGTAATTCTTATGGTTACTACACAGTTAGATTAACTCAACCTCAATTAGATGTGGTAAGAGCAAAAAATCTGGGTGCAGCTTTAGATATCAATGATATTCCTTCTGATGCATTAGTTGTAAATTACCGTGTAGATTTAGACCAATCTATTTTTGGAACCCGTCAAAACGTGTTTAATATTTATGCTGAGGATAATTTTAAAGTTAACGATAAGTTAGATTTAAATTTTGGTGTAAGGTATGATTATGATAACCTTTCTAAAGCTGGAGATTCAAAAGGCGATAGAAACAATATTGGTCCAAGAGCTAGTTTTAACTATAAATTAGATGATAAAAACGTAATTAGAGGTGGTATTGGTAGATTTTATGATAAGATAAAATATTCTGTAACCAGTGATAATCTTCAGTTTAGTGGTAATTCACCAAACTTTAAAAAACAGTTAGCAGAATTACAACGCTTGGGTCTTTTAGATAAAAATGCAGATTTAGATAGAATTACTAATCCAGGTAACTTAAGAGCATTATATACCACTCCAGGTACTATCAATTATTTGCAAGGCCCAACTGCAGAACAAGCTCAAGGTAGAAGAGATGACCAATCTAATGGTAACTTTAGAATTAAAAATCCTAATGGATATGATAATCCTTATTCTGACCAATTTTCTTTAGGTTATCAAAGAAAATTAGCTGAAAATATTTTATTCTATGTGGATTTAGTACACACTAGAACTCAAGATTTATATAGAATTACTAATTTGAATGCTCCAAAAACTCCTTACAAATATGTTCCAAATGCAACTACTGGAGCTGCAATTGATCCAGCTAAAGCAAATTTAGACCGACCAGTTCCTATTGTTACCGTTGGTGGTCAGTTCAGGGCAGTTCTACCAGGTAGTTCAACTCCAGTTGGAGGAATTGCAAGAGATATTTTTATGACCGAAACCGATGGGAAGGCTAGATATAGCGCTGCCAATTTTAGTTTTGTTAAAACAAAAGGAGAAGGTGAAAAATTTTCTTACCGTTTTTCTTATTCATTATCAAGAGTTAAAACAGATACAGAGGGAATTAACGTGAGAGCGCAGGATGCTAACAATTGGAGAGATGAGTATGCTTTTGGCGATAATGATAGAACGCATGTTGTGAATGCTTTATTTACTTGGTATCCGGTTAAGAATTTAACAATTACCCCAGCTTTGTTATATCAAAGCGGTCAGCCAATAACTTATTATGCTAGTGGTTCTGATTTTTATTTAAATGCAGCTAACACAAAAGTATTCACTGGTGATTTAAATGGAAATGGAGAATCGCCAAATGCTGGATCAGATATTTTTCCGGGTCAGCTAAGAAATGATGGAAGATTATCGCCTGCTACCACAGTAGATTTCTCAGCAAAATATCGTTTGACATTAAAAAATAAATCAGGTATAGAGTTCTCGGCTGATATTTACAATATCTTAAATGCAGTGAACTACACAGGTTATGCTACTACTAGGGGTGGAAGTAATCAATTACAAATTGGTTCTCCAGCAACTAATAGTTTGACTTATAGAGGTGCTGCTCCTCCACGTCAGTTCCAATTTGGAGTGCGTTATGTTTTTGGCAACTTTTAAAAATCAAAAATGAATTTAGACAGTAATAATCTTTCTGAAATCACCAAATATTTACAATCTCATGGGGTTTTAAAACCTCATGAGATTGTTTCTAAAGCCGAAAAACCTGGCGAAGGAAATATGAATTATACTTTAAGACTTTCTGTAGATGATAAAACATTTATCATTAAACAAGCAAGACCTTATGTAGAAAAATATCCTTCAATATCTGCACCTCAAAAAAGGATTTTAGTAGAAAGCGAGTTTTACAAAATCATTTCTAAA
>JBBRYE010000180.1:0-4044 GCA_038237895.1 Sphingobacteriales bacterium
AAAAATCCAGATTAAAATTAATGTCTTTTTTTCTTGTGCTTTGAGTTCTGCAATACTAAGATTGGCAAATTCCATATATTAGATAAATTTAGTTTAAGTTTTATTAGGTAACTAATGTTTAACCCATTTCATCGGCACTTGGGCCATAACTTCCAGGAATTTTAATATCCAACAGTCTTAGAAAAACACCTAATTGAGCTCTGTGATGAATTAATTGGCTAAAACTGTGTCTTATAGCTTCATATTTTGTGAAATCCATAATAATGTGCCCGTTATGTTTCATTACCCACTTTTTATTTAAGAAAGTATCATCATCAGTATTTTTTAAAGTCTGTAAACTATCAACACCAAGATTAGTTACAATCTCTACTAAACCTTCGGCATCATCAGCCTTTGTTGGATTCCAAGGGTTTAAACCAAAATCCACATCCTCAGTTTCAATACAAAACTTTGGCCATCCATGGATTTCTGCAATGTGATTAGCTAGTTTCCCCAAATTCATACTTTTTGGATGAGGTTGCCAATTAAATTTATCAGATGGCACCATCTTCAACATCTTTAAAGATGTTTCCATCTCTTGCTCAAATTCTTTTTCTAATAATGTGGCTAGCATAATTTAATATTAAAGGTTAATTTATTTTTTTCGGAGCAATTTATTATTTAATTGATTTGTTATAGTAACATTAATCTATTTTCTCTACTACAACTGCAGTTCCATAAGCCAATACTTCTGTTAAACCGTTCATTACTTCATTAGCGTCATAACGCATATTGATAATCGCATTTGCACCCATTTCTTGTCCGTGTAAAATTAAAAGTTGAAGCGCTTCTTCTCTTGCTTTTTCGCAAAGTTCTGTAAATATTGCGCTTCTTCCACCAAAAATGGTCATAAAACCTCCGGCCATATTTCCTAATACACTTCTAGATCGAACTGTAATGCCTCTAACTAAACCTAATTGTTTGGTAATTTTATAACCTTCTAAACTGGTAGCAGTTGTTATTAAAATATGTTGATTCATTTTTAAGTATATTTAGGAAGCAATTTATGATTTTTTAGTTTAAAACTAAGCTTTAATTGCCCATCTTAATTTTGCGGATTTTGCCCTAGGGTTACTATTAATTTCCTCAGGTGTTGCTCTTATGATATCATTTGCAATCTCACTATAAATACCACCATTATAAAATGCTTTAAATATCTTTTTTACCCTTCGGTCTTCGCCGGAGTGAAATGAAAGTATGGCAACTTTTCCGCCAGGTGCTAAAGCATCAGGAAGTTTTTCTAAAAACTTTTCTAATACGCCAAATTCATTATTTACCTCAATTCTTAAAGCCTGGAAACAACGCTGACAAGTTTTTTTAATTTCTTCGGTTTTATTTGATGGTGCAAGAAAGTTTAAACTTTCTTTGATAATTTCTTTTAATTGGGATGTAGTTTCAATTTTTTCTCCTCGTTTAATGGTTTGTATAATTGTTGTCGCAATTTGTTCTGCATAAGGTTCGTCAGAATTATCAATAAATAATTCTTCTAACTTTTCTTTAGAAATGGTTTTTAACAGTACCGCCGCAGATTTTCCGCTGCTAGGATTTAATCTCAAATCTAACGGGCCATCAATTTTAAAAGAAAAACCTCTGTCTGGGTTATCAATCTGCATTGATGAAACTCCTAAATCTGCTAGCACAAAATTTAAAGGTCCAGATTCATAAGCTATTAAATCTATGTTAGAAAAATTCATTTTCTTAATTGTCAAAACTTCTGGACCGTAACCCAAAGCAGCCAGTCTATCTTTTGTTTTTGGTAATTCAAACGGATCAACATCTGTGGCGTATAAATGCCCGTTTGGCATTAAACATTTTAACATTTCTAAACTATGGCCACCATAACCTAAAGTAGCATCCATCCCAACCTGCCCTGGCTGTATGTTTAAAAACTCCAAAATTTCGTTTACACAGATAGAACGATGCATGCCTGCTGGCGTACGTCCTTGTTGCATCACTTTCTCTACATCTTCCAAAAAATTTTCAGGGTTCAATTCCTTATATTTTTCTTTAAAAGATTTAGGATGTGTGCCTTTATAACGAACACGTCGAGAACTTTTTGGTGTTTGATCTTCCATGATGTTGCAAAAATAAGGATTTGGAATAGAATAAGTGCCTCTATTGGCTTTGATGATTTCTTATTTTAACTCATTCAATGATAATAAAGAACATTGAAAAGAAGCAAGAAGAAGATAATTTCTTAAAATCAATCAGTAGTTAAAAAATAAATTATCGATACCAAGCCAAAGTGGATAAAAAAACTATACTTCTTTTTATTGGACATTGAAGAAAATACTATTTCACAAATATTGATTTAGGTAACATTGCATGTACGCCCACATTTCCATCAACTAGTTCGGTGATATTTACATCAACAGCTACACTGCAAAGCATATAGGCATCAGCTTCTGTCATCCCTTTTTCTCTTTCTAAATATTTAATCATTTGCCTTACGGCGATACGCGTTGCAGCAGTTAAATCTCTATCACAGCCCATAGTAATTATATGAGTTTTGGTCTCTGCAATAGGCCATTCAAGCGTTTTCTTTTTATGTACAATAAATTGTAATTCACCTTTTAAGGATGTTTCTATAGCAGTAATATCAACCTCTCCATTTCCTTGAGCAGCATGTCCATCGCCAATTTCAAATATGGCACCTTTTACAAAAACAGGTATAAATAAGGAACAACCAGCAACTAATTCTTTGTTATCTAAATTTCCACCATGTACCCAAGGTGGTGCGCTATTCCATTTTCCAGCTTCTTTTGGTGGCGCAACGCCCATACTTCCGAAAAATGGATGTAGAGGAATTTCAATTCCATCTGCAAAATGACCTATCATTTTTTTACTATCTAAATTGATGATCATCATTTTACGATCAAAAATTTCATCAGATAAAAAACCACTTTGGCCAATCGCATTATAACCGTATGGTATCGCTAAATCAATTGATTTAATTTTTATTTCTAAAACATCACCCGGCTCCGCGTTTTCAACATAAATGGGTCCGGTAAGAATATGACCACCAGGCCCACGATCTTTTACAGATTGGACTTCTCTAAGCTCTTTTTCAACTTTATCAGGTGATATTCCGGCGGCTTCTAGTCTATCTGGGCTAGAAGTTATTAAAGTGTGCACTTTCACAAAATCACCAGATTTTACGGTTAAAGCAGGTTTATTTTCAGACCAGTAATTACCCCAAATTATTGTTGAAGGAGTAGGTTCAAGTAGATATGGATTTTGTTCTGTTCCTTTAATTTGAGCTTTTGACGCAATAGATAATATCAAAAAGAAAGAAGCAATAAAGGAGGACTTGTAATATTTATACATCTTTAAAAATTTGAATTTGAATTTAACACCATAAAGATTATAAAATTTATTTGTAATCAAATGATTACATCAATCAATGTTTTTTTAATAATTTATTTTCCGGGAAATAGCTTTTATTCCAGAAAGTTGATTTTATAACTCGAGCATTATTCTGACTACAGGAAGCATCTAACAAAAACATTTTGGCAGGTTGCAAATCCTTTTTTTATTTATTAGTTCGTGATGCATTTTGTTAATATGTTGAACACCTGATTATAAGTTTTGCTTAGTTTCATTATAGTTAAATATTAAAATTAGATAACCTTAACTATAAAATTAATTAAATAAATAATTGCTTTTATTTAATAATGATATATCTTAGTTTTTAAAGAAAATAGTTTAACTTCTATAATAAATAATATATTATTCCAAGTTGTTTAATTATCTCATTAAAACTTAAAGGTATTTTATGTTTAAATCAATAAATTTTTTGAAGCATTTAAATATTGAAAATTTATATTCTTTTTTTTAACTAAACCCTAACTGGCAATTTTAATGGATGATATGATTTCTGCAATAAGAAAAATTTATACTTATAATAAAAGAATGCTTTTGTCAAAGTATCCATTTACAATTTTGTCTAAATATTCAAAATTCATTAATCAACTAAATGATGTTGAATCATTTAATGATGAATAT
>JBBRYE010000181.1:0-4041 GCA_038237895.1 Sphingobacteriales bacterium
ATTTGTGTTTAAACAACTGATATTTGAATTTTCAAGATTTTAATTTTACGCCTTCGCTTCAAGAGGGATTAGATACAATGGGGTTTACAAAACCTACACCAATACAAGAACAGGCCATCCCTTATGTTTTAGCAAATAAAGATTTAATTGCTTGTGCACAAACAGGTACAGGAAAAACAGCATCTTATTTATTGCCATTATTACACAAAATACAAGAAGCAGATATTTCACATACTGATACCGTAATTCTTTCTCCAACAAGAGAATTGGCCATGCAAATTGATCAACAAATAATGGGATTAGCCTATTTTACAGGTTGTACCTCAATTGCAGTTTATGGTGGTGGAGATGGTTTTAGCTATGAGCAACAAAAACGTTCTTTAACTGATGGTGTAAATATTGTTGTTGCAACTCCAGGCAGATTAATTGCACATTTAACTTCAGGAACTATCAATTTAAAAAAGGTAAAACATTTAGTTTTAGACGAGGCCGATAGAATGTTGGATATGGGTTTTTACGAAGATATTGTTCGTATCATTAGCTATTTGCCAGAAAAGAGACAAAATCTTTTGTTCTCTGCAACTATGCCACCTAAAATAAGGTCACTTTCTAAAAAAATATTGCATGATCCAGTAGAAGTGAGTATTGCTATTTCTAAGCCTTCAGAAGGTATATTACAACAGGCTTATTTAGCTTTTGACGATCAAAAGGTAGAGCTTTTAAAAATTATTTTATCCGATAAAACTTATAAAAGTGTAATCGTATTTGCATCCAGAAAAGAAACAGTAAAAAAATTAAATTCGGTATTAAACCGAGCTAATATATTGTCGGAAGCTTTCCATTCTGATCTTGAACAAGAAAGTAGAGAGGATATAATGGTAAGATTTAGAGGTAAAAGTTTACCAATTTTGGTGGGTACTGATGTTATTTCCAGAGGAATTGATGTTGTTGGTATTGATTTAGTGGTTAATTATGATGTGCCGCCAGATCCTGAAGATTATATTCACCGTATCGGGAGAACAGCCAGGGCAGAAACTACGGGTACAGCAATCACTTTTGTAAACGATAAAGATCAACAGAAATTTGCAAGGATTGAAGCATTAATTGGCAAAGAAATTTCTAAACTCCCATTACCAGAAGGCTTTAAAGAAGCTCCAATTTATAACCCAAAAGCAAAAAAAAGTTTTAACCCTGGTTGGAAAAACAAAAACTTTAAAAAGAAATCTTAATCTTTAAACCTATCGGCCGAATAGGTAATTTTAGTTTTACCGTGTGGTACTGGATTAAATTTTTCATCAATATTTACAAACACAATTTTATCAATTGTTAAAATACTGTGTCTTGTAATTTTATTTCTAACCTCACAAAAAAGAGTAAGAGAAGTTGTTCCAAACTGTGTGGCAATTATTCCCATTTCAATAATATCACCTAATGTTGCAGAGCTTAAAAAATTAATCTCCGACATATATTTTGTAACTACTCTTTTATTATCAAGCTGGCAAATGGCATAAATTGCTGCCTCCTCGTCTATCCATTTTAATAAACTTCCTCCAAATAAAGTCCCGTTCGGATTTAAATCCTCAGGTTTAACCCACTTTCTAGTATGGAAATTCATTTTTTGTTTAATTATATCGGCCATCGTAATTGTTATTATTAATATGCAAATATCTAAAACACAACAGTATTTCTTTATAAAATCTAAAACAATATTTCAGATAAATCATTAAACAATATAATGAAAAAAGATAAAAAAATTACCATTATTGGTGCTGGCATTTCTGGTTTAACTGCTGCTAAACTTTTAAATGAAGCAGGTTTTGAAGTCTTAATTTTAGAAGCTTCTAATCGTATTGGCGGTAGGGTAAATACTGTTAATAAAAATGGTTATTTACTTGATCGTGGTTTTCAAGTTTTATTAGGTAATTATCCATTAGCAAAGCAATTATTGAATTATGATGATTTAAATTTGAAAGCTTTTGATCCAGGAGCCAAAATTTTATATCAAAATAAAATCTATGATGTATTAGATCCATTAAGGAAGCCGGCGAGTTTACTTAAAACATTGTTTTCTCCAATAGGCTCTTTTGTCGATAAATTAATTCTGTTTAAGCTTAAAATAAATTTAAAGTTTAAATCTGTAGAACAAATTTTTGAAGAAGATGAGCAAAGTACCATAAGCTATTTGTTAAAACTCGGTTTTAGTGATAAAATGATAAATAGGTTTTTCATTCCTTTTTTAGGAGGTATTTTTTTAGAAAAAGAGCTTACAACTTCTAGTAGAATGTTCAATTTTGTTTTTAAAATGTTTGGAGAAGGAGATGCATTAATCCCGGCTAATGGCATGCAAGAAATACCTAAACAACTAGCTAAGGGCTTATTAACAAACCAGATAGTTTACAATAGCTTTGTTACTGAGATAAAGGAGAATATCATTATTTGTGAGAATGGTAAAGAGTATATTTCAGATTATATTGTTATCGCAACAGATGAAATAAACCTACCTAAACCATTTACCAAAACCGCCAAAAACTACCAATCTGTTCATGATTATTTTTTCACGTCAAGCAAACTACCTTTTAAAGAGCCAATTATTGCGCTAAACGCTAATGATAATGCCTTAGTTAATAACATGGCAATAATGGATAATATTTCTAAAGCTTACGTTCCTAATCAAAAGCATTTAATATCAATTTCCGTGATCAAAAACATAGCTCAGTTATCTCAAAATGATATTATCAAAAAAATAAAAATTGAAATGTCAGAATGGTTTGAAGTTGAGGATTGGGAATTTTTAGAAAGTTTTAAAATTAATTATGCTTTACCAAACCAAGTAAATGTAAAAAATTCTATAACAGATTTAGATATAATTCATCAAAAAAATATTTTTATCTGTGGTGATTATTTAACCAATGGATCTATTAATGCAGCCATGTATTCTGGAAAGCGAGTTTTTGAAACAATTAGAAATGTTAAAAACAATTAATTAACTAAAAAGTAAAAATTGCTTTAATTTCTTAACGATTAATCCATTTAAGAATTTTAAAATTAAAACATTACTAGAAAAAAAAACACATTTTCTTAAATTATTTACTAATTAATTTGTTTAAACAAGTAATTTGTTTCTATATTTGTCATGCCCTCCCAAAGGGCATGTTTTTCATAGGTAGATGTAGGGTCGAATATTTATATTCGGCCCTTTTTTGTTTAGAACTTTTTTATATCGATTTTGTTAAAATATGATGCGAAACAAAAAAATTGTCGTAGCTATCACAGGAGCTAGTGGGTCTATTTATGCAAAAGTTTTATTACAGAAGTTAGTCATACTTAAAGATCAAATTACAGAAGTAGGCATTGTAATGTCTGATAATGCAAAAGATGTTTGGAAATTTGAATTAGATGACGAAACCTATAAAAATTTCGATTTTAATTTTTACGATAAAAATGACTTTATGGCTCCTTTTGCATCAGGGTCTGCAAAATTTGATACCATGATTATCGTCCCTTGTTCTATGGGTACAATGGGACGAATAGCCGCAGGGATATCAAACGATTTAACAACTAGAGCTGCAGATGTTATCTTAAAGGAAAGAAGAAAGTTAATACTTGTTGCAAGAGATACCCCTCTAAGCTTAATCCACATCAATAATATGAAAGTAATAACAGAAGCAGGAGGGATAATTTGTCCTGCTGTTCCATCGTTTTATAATAAACCAAAAACTATAGAGGAGGTTGCAGAAACAGTAGTAAATAGAGTCTTAGATCTAGCCGGTTTAGATAATCCTAGCTATCGTTGGGGAGAAAGCGAAGCTTAAATAAGCTATATTTTTATATCTTTGCAGCCTAAAATTATATGAATAAAAAAGTTGCATTTTATACTTTAGGCTGTAAGCTCAATTACTCAGAAACTTCTACAATTGGTAGGCAGTTTAGTGAGGCGGGTTTTGAAGTTGTAGATTTTTCTGCTGGTGCCGATGTTTATATCATAAACACCTGTTCTGTAACAGAAAATGCCGATAAAAAATGCAGAAAAATTGTAAAAGA
>JBBRYE010000182.1:0-4025 GCA_038237895.1 Sphingobacteriales bacterium
GGTCATTTCTCCGTCTTCGATAGTAAAAGGATTTCTTTTTATTTTGAAGGATTTGATGCGTTCAAACTTTGCTAATTCGTGAGAGAATTTTTTAATATCTTCTGCAATCCAGGATACAATTTGCTCATCTTCTATAAATAAATCAGGTAAATCAAAAAACACATCCTTTAATTCAAAAGTTTCTTGTAAAGTTTCTCGGTTTGGAGTTACAATAGCAGTAACGTATTCTTTTTTATCGCCAACTAAAAAAACAGCTTCTATTTTTTGACTTTTTAAATAAGTATTTTCTACAGGTGTAGGGTAGATGTTTTTCCCAAATGCGTTAACAAGCATATTTTTTATCCTATCGGTAATTTGCAAATTTCCTTTAAAAAACCGTCCAATATCACCAGTATGAAACCAACCTTCACTATCAATCACTTCCGAGGTTTCATCAGGTTTATTCCAATATCCTTTCATTACACAATGCCCACGGACGCAGATTTCACCTTCATTACAAGTAAAGTTTGGGTTAAAAGTTTCATGAGTTTGTATCGAAACAAATTTTTTACTCTCTACATCTTGTATTCCAATTTCAATTCCAGGTATAACCCTGCCAACTGTTCCATAAACTTGTCGATGGTATTCTGTAACCGATATTACCGGAGAAGTTTCTGTTAAACCAAAACCCTCCAAAATCTTGATTCCTAAATTTCCAAAAAACTCACCAACATTTTTTGGTAAAGCTGCTCCACCAGAAATCATAAATTTTAACCTTCCGCCTGTTTTCTCCTTTATTTTGCTAAAAACTAATTTCTCTGCAATTGTATGTTGGATATTCAATAAAAAAGATGGATTTTTCCCAGCTTCTTTTAACTCTCGGTGCTTTTGCCCAGTATCTAATGCCCATAAAAATATTTTGGCCTTAGTTCCTCCTGCAGCTGTTCCTCCTTTTATAGCTTTATCGTGAATTTTCTCTAATAATCTTGGTACACAAGACATTACTGTTGGTTTCACTTCGCCCATATTTTTAGCTAATAATTCTAAGCTTTGTGCGAAAGCTATTTTACAGCCTTTTGTACAACAAACGTGGTAAGTTGCGGTGCGTTCAAAAACATGAGATAATGGCAAAAAAGAAAGGAAAGTTTCGTTTTCATCAATTACAGGTATTTGTTCTAAACAAACTTTAACATTTTCTACAAAGTTAGAATGGGTAAGCATTACACCTTTAGGAACTCCCGTAGTTCCTGAAGTATAGATGAGAGCAGATATATCAGAAGGTAAAACTTGACTTCTTATTTGGTTAATTTCATTGATAAAACTTGGTAGTTTTAAATTCCCTTCTCTAATAACATTGTTTAGACTAATTATACCAGCATTTAAGGAGGTTTTTTCTGTGATTTTTTCAAAATCTTCAAATACTGGAATTATACGGATTAATTCTTCGCAGCAATTAGCGATTTTTATAATCTTTTTTAATAAGAAAGGACTACCAACCAAAATAGTTTTAGCACCAGAATCATTTAAAATATACTCTATTTCTGCTTCAGAAAGGGTAGGGTAAATAGAAGTATTTATCCCTCCAATTTGTTGCAACGCTTGGTCGTAATAAACATACTCTACTGAGTTTTCAGTAATAAAAGCTAATCTATCCCCTTTTTTAATTCCAATTTCTAAAAAATAGGAAGAAATAGCATCGGCATTAGCTAAGGTGGTTTTATAAGATATTTCTTCCCATTGTTCTTTAACTTTTCTAATTAAAAAAGTATCAGTTTCTGGATGTACATGATTAACAACGTTACGCAATAATTGCGGAACGGTGGTATGTTCGTTTATTAAACTCATTCTATAATAACGTTAGAATTTATATTGGTCTTAGCTCACAATTATAAACTATTTAAGGCTAAAACGCAAAAAAGGGTATCTTCTTAAAGATACCCTTTATAATATATTTTTGTTTTTTGTTAAACCGAAAAACTTTCTCCGCAACCACAAGTACGTGATGCATTAGGATTGATAAAATTAAAACCTTTACCATTTAATCCGTCAGAAAAGTCCAATTCTGTTCCTGCTAAATAAAGGAAAGATTTCATGTCTAAAACAATTTTCAATCCTTTATCTTCAAAATCTTGATCACCTTTTTGAGTTTCATTATCAAAATCCATGTTGTAAGACAATCCAGAACATCCACCTCCTTTAACAGAAACACGAAGGAAATAAGATTCATCTAATCCTGAACCTGTCATCAGCTCTTCTATTTTGCTTTTTGCTTTATCTGTTATTGTTACCATGTTTTTAAGTATCTAGTATTTAAGTATCAAGTATCGAGTATTAAAGTATAAAGACTACTTATTAGTGCGTCTTATTACTTGCTACTTAAAATCTTTCTACTTCCTACTTGTGTCTTAATGATGAGATTTCTCTAACTCAATTGCTTCCATTCCGTTTTTTACACGGTAGTCATTAATTGCAGACTTGATTGCATCCTCTGCTAATACAGAACAGTGAATTTTTACTGGAGGTAAAGCCAATTCTTCTACAATGTCCATATTATCTATTGTTAAAGCATCATCAATTGATTTTCCTTTTAACCACTCTGTAGCTAATGAAGAAGATGCAATTGCAGAACCACAACCAAAGGTTTTAAACTTCGCATCCGTAATCATGTGGTTTTCATCCACCTCAATTTGCAAACGCATCACATCGCCACATTCTGGAGCGCCCACTAAACCAGTTCCAACACTTTTTTTAGATTTATCTAGCGTACCTACATTTCTTGGGTTGCTATAATGATCAATTACTTTATCTGAATATGCCATGTCGTTATAATTTGTCTATTTAATAATTTGATGATTTGTCTATTTTAATTGTCTAATAAACAAATCGAGTCATTGTAAAATTGATTAATGTTCTGCCCACTCAATAGAATCAAGATCTATACCTTCTTTAAACATCTCCCAAAGCGGAGAAAGTTCTCTTAAATGATTTACAGCTTTTAAAGTATTTTCAACTGCGAAGTCTACTTCTTCTTCTGTACTAAATCTTCCTAATCCAAAACGGATAGATGAGTGAGCTAAATCATCAGATAAACCTAAGCTTTTTAATACGTAAGATGGTTCTAAAGATGCAGAAGTACATGCAGAACCAGAAGATACCGCCATATCTTTCATAGCCATCATTAAGCCTTCTCCTTCAACATATTTGAAAGAAATATTGGCGGTGTGAGGCAATCTGTGATTTGTATTTCCATTTATGTATGATTCTTCTAAAACGGTTAAGCTACTTTCTAATTTATCGCGTAAAGCCGATAATCTAATAGCCTCTTCTTCCATTTCGTTAAAGCAAAGTTCGCAAGCCTTACCTAAACCAACAATTCCAGGAACATTTAATGTTCCAGAACGCATTCCACGTTCGTGGCCTCCTCCGTCCATTTGTGAAGTTACCTTAACTCTTGGGTTTTTTCTCCTCACATATAATGCGCCTACACCTTTTGGTCCATACATTTTATGTCCTGAAAGTGCCAATAAATCTATACCGTCAGCAATAACATCAACTGGTATTTTTCCAACTGCTTGTACAGCATCAGTAAAATATAAAGCACCATATTTATGTGCAATTGCAGAAATATCTTTAACTGGCTGGATAACACCAATTTCATTATTTGCATACATAATGGCAACCAAAATGGTTTGATCCGTCATGGCTGCTTCTAATTTATTAAGATCAACTAAACCGTCAGACTCAACATCAAGGTAGGTAATATTAGCGCCTAGTTTCTCTAAATGTTTACAAGCATCTAATACAGCTTTATGCTCTGTTGTTAAGGTAATGATGTGATTACCTTTATCTTTGTACATTTCATAAACGCCTTTTATGGCTAAATTATCTGATTCTGTTGCGCCAGAAGTAAAAATAATTTCTTTTTCTGTTGCACCTATTAATTTAGCAACTTGCTCACGAGCGTAATCCACACCTTCTTCCGCAACCCAACCAAAAGGATGGTTTCTACTTGCTGCATTCCCAAATTTTTCAGTAAAATAAGGTAA
>JBBRYE010000183.1:0-4011 GCA_038237895.1 Sphingobacteriales bacterium
AAAATTCATTATTTTATTGGTGGCAATGTTGGTGACTTATAGCTTTATTAGGGTAAAATATATTGTGAGTGTAATTGCCATGACTCCTTTTATTCTTATATTATTCAGTTTTATAAATGCTACAAATAATACCACAGTTTTAGCTAGCGAAAGAATTATTGATACTTTAATAGGATCTATACTTGCTATTTTATTTAGCTATTTCTTTTTGCCGGGTTGGGAATCTTTACAGTTTAAATCTTATTTAGGAAAAATCTTAAAAGCTAACCTTAATTATTTTGAGCATATTATTTTAAGACAATCATTAATGCCTGCAACAGAAACTGATTATAAGTTGGCAAGAAAAGATGTTTATGTAAATACAGCAAACTTAGCTGCTGCTTTTCAAAGGATGATTAAAGAACCAAAAAGTAGGCAAAATCATGTAAATGAAATTCATAAATTTGTAGTTTTAAATCATATTCTTTCTTCTTATTTGGCTAACTTATCTGCCATGTTTTTAGAAAATAAATCTAAAATAAACGGCGACCAATTAAAATTGATTAGAAAAACCAGATTTTATTTAGAAGAAGCGATAGAAAAGGTAGATAACAAAATGGATGGAACAACAAAAAATAAATTGCACATCCATCTTTCAGAGAATAAGACTGATGAAGAATTAACAGAACAGCTTTTATCTATAAATAAGCTTTCCGCCGATTTAAACAAAATCAGCGAAAAGCTGTAAATCCTAAGCTTTTTTTGGAGGCAAATCAAAAGCAATTGCTTCGTGTTCAAAATGACCTTTGTGAGAACCATCGCAAAATGGTTTATTAGCAGATAATCCACATCTACAGATTGAAACTATTTCTCTGCCTTGAAGGTTGTAAATGTTTCCATCTTTATCTACTATTTCAAAATCACCATCAACTTTTAGCGACCCATTATTGTTTACCGTTAATTTTGTTTTAGACATACTAATTATATTAAGTTCAAAAATAAGATTTATTAAACAAAAAATTAGCGTTCCAATAATTTGGAACGCTAATAATAATTTAAAATCGATAAATAATATCTATTTACAATCTATTAAAGCTAGATTAATTCCTTTGTAAACTACTTCAAACTCCGTTCTTCTATTCATTTGTTGTTGCGCTTCAGAACAGGTTACGCCATCAGTACAACCATTAACAAGTTTACTTTTACCATAATATTCTACACTAATTCTATCACCCGATATTCCTTTTTTCACCAAATAAGCTTTGGCAGATTCTCCCCTGTTAAAGGATAAAATTCTATTGTACTCTTCAGATGCTCTGCTATCACAATGGCTTCTTGTTACAATTTTAATATCAGGATACTTGGTCATTAAGCTCACTACTTTGCTTAAATTATCAACTGCATCTGGTCTGATATTAAACTTATCTAAATCATAATAAATATTCTCTAGAGCAAATACTTTCTTTAAAGAATCACAATGATCAATAATTACCTTTTGAGGATCGTTAGCGCCAATTAACTTTAAAGGAACGTAAATAATGGTGTCTTTGGTAATACCATCAGTGCCAATATATCTTCTTTCCGGTAAAAAGTCTTTAAGCGTTCCTTTCAACTCATAACCTAAATCTTTTGCTAATGGTTTTTCAAACTCTCCGTTTTCGTTTAAAGGTAAAGTTTCTTCATTATCACCATTTCTTAGTGTTACGGTAGCCAATTTTAAAGGTAATCCTGTGGTTGCGTCTGTTACTTTACCTTTTAAAATAATCCCAAATTCCTTTTTTACAAATGAATAAATGTTATCGTCTCCTAACCGGTTTGAGCTCATAAAACCAGTTAATTTACCGGTTTTCGCAACTCCAAAATCATCATAAGAAGAATTAAAAGGCGCACCTAAATTTTTTGGTAATCCTATTGGTTGTAAATCTTTTAATTTAATAGAGAAAACATCTAAGCCTCCTAAACCAGCTAAGCCATTAGAAGAAAAATAAAGCATACTTTCATCATCAATAAAAGGAAATTCTTCATCACCTTCTGTATTAATTTTTCTTCCTAAATTAACAGGACGACTCCATTGTCCTTTCTCGTCTAATCTCACAGAATAATATAAATCTACACCACCAGATCCGCCTGGCATATCAGATGCGAAAATTAGTAATTTCCCATCTTTAGTAACCGTTGGGTGTCCTACAGAATATTGATCACTATTGTAAGGAAAAGCAATAATTTCTGAAAGATTTTCACCTTTGGCAGTAAACATTTTTAACTTAACTTTTCCATCTGTACTTGTTCCTTTACTTCCTTTAAAATAATTATTTCTTGTAAAAATTATGCCTTCAGGCACTACCGCAGATGATCCTTCATGAAATTTTGTGTTAATTCTATCCGTTAAAGGAGGGATTATTTCGCCTGTGTTATTAGCCTCAACAGATGTGTAAACATTTCTATCAAAAACCCCAATAACTTTAGTGTCGTTAGATGTTGGTGCAGTATTGTCATCATTAAATTTACCATTTTTCATGGTTGAGGTAATGGTGCTGTCACCTGATTTTTCAGCAGATTCTTTAATGCTGTTTCTATCTTTTAAGTAATATAAATCAGAAAATGGAGTGTTATTCCAAGCAAATACATATTTAACAGGTTTGCTATAATATCTATTACTGGTAAAAACTAAACCTTCTTTATAAAGCATTGGGCTATATTCTGAGGCGGCAGTATTAAAGTTTAAATAATTAACAGTCCAACTAGATTCTTTTCCCAGTGCGTTTAAATCGGCTTTAGAAAAAGAGGCTGCTCTCCTATCGCTTGGCACCATTGTTAAATATTTTCTGTACCAAAGTTCAGATTTTTCGTATTCTTTATCGTTAGCTAAAGATTCGGCATATCTTAAAATCCACTCTGCTTTTAAGTTACTTTTTTTACTTAAAATTTCATACCATTTTAATGCCTCTGGGTATTGCTTTGTTAAGCGATAACTATTAGCCAACATTTCTACAGCTTTTGTATTAGAACTATCTTTTGATACAATTGGTAACAATTCTAAAATAGCCTGTTTATATTTTAAACTATTATAAGAATGAGTTGCGGCTACCATTTTTGCTTCTTTAGATTGGGACATTACTAAATGGCCCATTAGAAGAAACAAAATAAAAAAACCTGATTTTATATATAATTTTTTCATTTTTTTTGAATTAAAAGAATCTTGGTGAAATAAATTTATCTTTCTCAAAACCAAACTCATAACGTAGCATAATCTCGTGACTACCACTATTAAAACTCTGTAATTTAGTTATGCTGTGATCATAAGAATAACCTATTCTTATTTGAGGCGTAGCTTGTATTTCTAGTAAACCAGAAACATCAGCATTTGTACGGTAAGAGCCTCCAATTCCAATCACATCTTTTATCCAAAAAGTAGCGTTTATATCGCCCTCTATTGGCGCACCCTTAACTTGCTTTACCAAAACTGAAGGTTTTAATTTCAAATCATCTGATAAAGAAGCAACAAAACCTGCTGTTAAGAATAGGTGGATTTCTTGTTTAGAAAGATTAGTGCCTACCCTGTTGCCGAATTTTGTAGGTAATAATTCTGGTGCAGATAATCCTACATAAAAATTATCAGAATTATAGTAAATTCCTGAACCGATATTAAAATTAGTAGTACTCTCAAAATCTTGAAATGCAGGATCTACTGAAGTACCTAAAGGATCTAATTGTACTTTTGTAAAATCGGCTCTTCTACGGTTAACGCTACCTTGTATACCAAAAGATAAAGTACCTGTTTCCAATCTTATCCTGTAAGCAGAGGATAAAACTAAACCGAAAGTGTTAGTAATTCCAAGCTTATCATTAAAAACTTGAAGCCCTAAACCAATTTTTTTATCATTAATTGGTGCATCTATAGAAAATGTGCTTGTTTTTGGGGCACCATCATAACCGGTCCATTGATTACGGTATAAAGCTGTTGCCGATATCACATTCCTACTACCAGCGTAAGCAGGATTTATAGCGAGTGTGTTGAACATATATTGTGTG
>JBBRYE010000184.1:0-3981 GCA_038237895.1 Sphingobacteriales bacterium
AATAGACAAAGAATTTGGTTTTACAAATAGTGGAAATTCTGAAATTCAATGCGCTTGGTATACTTTAGCTGTGAATAAAAATTATACCGTTGCTTATCCAGCAATGAAAAATTTCTTAATTAATGTGGGAAGAAGAAAATTTTTAACTCCAATTTATAAATCCTTAATTAAAACCCCAGAAGGCAAAAAAATGGCTAAAGATATTTATAAAGAAGCCAGACCAAACTATCACTCTGTTGCTTATAATACGATGGATGAAATGTTGAAGTAGTTTCTTTTAAAGTCTTACGAAGTTTTTTAAACTTCGTAGTCTGATTTTTGCCGATTCGATTCATACACTCCAATTTTCGACTCGGCTTGTGTGCTCACTAACAGAAAGAAAGACTGGTTTTGCAAAGACATTAACCTTAGCGAATAATCAATTATTCATAAACGATCAAGTAAGATAGATTTATATAAATATGAAATTCCCCTCAATAATCCAACTTTATAATTCGTTCTTAAAGGTTTGTAAAAGGTTTCCTTTTCCTATTCTGTATGCAATTATAGCAACAGTTTGCGCTATTATCATTACCGATAATTACAATAATAATACGTTGATTGAATACTATATAAAAGGAATTTATTTGGGGAATTTTGGTTTAGCGCTCTCTTTAGCATTAACACTTTACACAGAAATAAATTTACTCTCTAAGGCCAAGTTTTATCTTTTTAACGGTCTCATCATTTTAGTTTTAGCATTAATCTATTTTTCAGTAGACCCTTATCTATATGATGCAGATATTATTTTACTGCTGATTTTAGGTTTCGCTTTTCATTTATTGGTTGCGTTTTCTGCGTTTACATCAAAAGAAGAAAACAATGGTTTTTGGCAAATCAATAAAACATTCTTTTTGCAATTTGCTGCTTCTGCTTTGTATAGCGCTGTGCTATTTATTGGTTTAAGCATTGCTATTTTAAGCACAAAAATTTTATTCAGTTTAGATTTTAAGGAACAAATTTATATCCGTTTATGGATTTTTATAGTTGGTATTTTTAACACAATTTTCTTTTTATCAGGCGTAAGCCAACCTTTAAAAAACCTGGAAACAGAAACAGCTTATCCAAAAGGATTAAAGGTTTTTACGCAATATGTTCTAATTCCTCTAGCAACAATCTACTTAGCCATATTATTAGCTTATGAAGTTAAAATAATTATCCAATGGAGTTTGCCGCAAAGTTCTGTTGCGATACTTATTTTAGGTTATGCGGTTTTTGGGATATTATCAAATTTGTTGGTGCATCCCATCAGAAATAACGATGGAAATAAATGGATTAATCTTTTTAGCAAGAGTTTTTATTTATTGATGTTGCCATTATTAATTCTTTTAGCAGTATCTATCTACAAAAGAGTTGCTGACTATGGCATTACAGAAAGCAGGTATTTATTGATTATGATGGCTTTATGGCTCGCTTTCATCTCTATTTATTTTTTGATAAAAGGCAGAAAACAAATCAGGTTAATCCCAATCAGTCTTTTCATTTTATCGATATTGATTGTAATTGGACCTTGGGGAATTAAAGCGGTATCTAAACGCTCTCAACAAAATAGGTTAGAAAAAATTCTATCAGGCAAACCAACCAATAAAAAAGATAATGATGCTTACAGCATTGTAAATTATCTGGCAGATTATCACGGTATCAAAAGCTTACAGCAATTTGTAAAACCCAATTTATCAAATATTGAAACCAAACTTTCTGCGGAAATGGTTAAAGCAAATTGGAGCAAATGGGAAGTTAATAGGAAATTGAAAGATACTGTTATCAGTTTGATGAAAATCAATCCCAATTTTAAGACAGAATTTGATTCTCAAACATTCAATTATTATAATTTCACTACTAAAGATAAAAGCATTGATCTACAAAATGCCGTGAAATTAATCCCTATTAATGGCAATGATTATTCTCAGGATTCAGTTTTTAATGTAACCATTTATAATAAAAGTTATAGGTTATCTGCTACAACTAAAAAATCGATGAAGATTTCAAACTCTAAATCAACTATCATTTTTAATTTAGATAGTTTATTAAATAAACTGATTAACGATAATAAAATCAGGACCAAAAATAATAATGGCGCTTTATTAGCGATCAATAAAGAATTGACTATTACTAGTATTTTAGATGGTTTAACGTTTACTTTTTTCATTCATAATTTAAGCGGAAATAAAGAAAATGTTACCTACAGTGGAAATATAATTGTGACTAAAAACTGAATCTCTAATCCATAAAAAAAAACCGGTTAAAAACCGGTTTTAAATCAAAAATATCTTAATCTTTACTCTTTATATCCTTATTCCTTGATCTTATTTACAACCTAAACCGTAGTTTCAATACTCAACTCTTTCTTTTGCTTATCATCAATGGTAGATGGAGAATCAATCATCACATCTCGGCCAGAATTGTTTTTAGGGAATGCAATTACGTCTCTAATGCTATCTAAACCAGCCAAAATAGAAACCAATCTATCAAAACCAAAAGCAATACCACCATGTGGAGGTGCGCCATATTCAAAAGCTTCTAATAAAAAACCAAATTGCTTTTGAGCTTCTTCTGGCGAAAATCCTAAATGCTTAAACATTAAAGATTGCAATTTTTTATCGTGGATACGGATAGAACCACCACCAATTTCAGTTCCGTTAATGACTAAATCATAAGCATTTGCCCTTACATTTCCTGGGTCGGTATCTAACATTTCAATATCTTCTGGCTTTGGCGAAGTAAATGGATGATGCATGGCGTGGTAACGCTCAGTTTCCTCATCCCACTCTAACAAAGGAAAATCTATCACCCAAAGTGGTGCAAACTTACTTTTATCACGTAAGCCTAAACGGTTACCCATTTCTAAACGCAATTCGTTCAATTGCTTTCTGGCTTTTTCTTTTACACCTGATAAAATTAAAACTAAATCACCCGGTTCTGTTTTAAACGCAATCGACCATTTTTGCAATTGCGCTTCATTATAAAATTTATCTACCGAAGATTTTAAAGAACCATCTTCATTATGACGCATATAAATTAAACCTGTAGCTCCAATTTGCGGACGCTTCATATAATCTGTCAACTCGTCTAATTGCTTGCGAGTATATGATGCCGCACTTTTTGCATTGATTCCCACTACAAATTCCGCATTATCAAATACCGGAAAGCCAACACCTTTCACCACTTCATTCAATTCCACAAATTCCATCCCGAAACGGATATCTGGTTTATCGGATCCATATAAACGCATCGCATCTGCATAATGCATTCTTGGGAAAGCATCAAACTCAATACCTTTTACGTTTTTAAACATATGTCGGGTTAAACCCTCAAACATATTTAAAATATCTTCCTGCTCAATAAAAGCCATTTCACAGTCAATCTGTGTAAATTCTGGCTGTCTGTCTGCTCTTAAATCTTCATCTCTAAAACACTTTACAATCTGAAAATAGCGGTCGAAACCAGAAACCATTAACAACTGCTTAAACGTTTGTGGCGATTGTGGCAAAGCATAAAACTCACCCGGGTTCATCCTACTTGGCACCACAAAATCTCTGGCGCCTTCTGGCGTAGATTTTATTAAAACAGGAGTTTCTACTTCTAAAAACCCTTCGGCATCTAAATATTTACGTATTTCTTGCGCCATTTTATGGCGTAAAATCAAATTATTACGAACCGGAGTACGGCGTAAATCCAAGTAACGATATTTCATTCTCAGTTCATCGCCACCGTCAGTTTCATCCTCAATCATAAACGGAGGCAATTTTGCAACGTTCAAAATCTCCAAATCAGAAACCTTAATCTCAATATCGCCTGTAGATATCTTAGGATTTTTGTTAGAACGCTCTACCACAGTTCCGGTCACTTTTATTACAAACTCACGACCTAAATCTTTCACTTTTGTGCGTAAATCGGCAGCATCATCTGTATTAACTACCAATTGCGTTAAACCGTACCTGT
>JBBRYE010000185.1:0-3965 GCA_038237895.1 Sphingobacteriales bacterium
ATTGAACAAACAAATCTTTTCCAATACCCATATCAATTAAAGACAACAAAGTATCTAAGGTGTTTTCAATAGTGCTTTTGTCCTGATCTTTTGATTGTATCAAATAATTAACCTCTGCTTCCAAAGCAGGTAAATGCTGTTTCAGTGTTTCCTGAAAAGCCTCAATGCTTTGTTTTATGTCTTGAAACAAGTCTTTTTCCATAACACTAATCTTCTACAGTTGCTAATTTAGAAAGCAACAAGTCTTTCAGTTCAGTTAGTTTTTGGTTTTCTTGTTGTTTGTTTTCAATCAAATCAAAAATTGGTTCAACAATTCTATTAAACTCCAATATTTTTGATTCATCTGGTTTGTCAATTTCATAAGATGTTAAAAGTGTTGCATTTGCTTGTGGTTGTGCAGAACCTTCAGCGTTTGATAAAATAAATTCTCGGTAAGCTTGACTATCTACAGTTAAACCCAAAAATAAATTCCACTTTAATTCATTTGGAATAAGCCTAACAAGGAAAGAAGCAAAAACGCAATCTGGGAAATATTTATGTAATCGTTTACCGTAACCTGCTGTTGCACCAGTTCTTGCAACTACAATATCACCTGGCTTTATTTTGTATTTTTCAAAATCACTTTTCGAAATTTTGCAATATGGTACGTTCGCCCAGTCAATCTGATTTTGTGCAATATCTGTTATCCTTAAAAACTTTGGTCCTACAATTTCGGTTGATGCACTTTCGGTATAACCATATTGAGTTTGAACCATTTCATTAAGTTTTATTTTCTCAGAATCATTATTAATATTTTCCACAAACCACTCTTTATAAATAGCCTGAGCAGTTTCTTCTAGTTTTTGTATCAGTTGTTTGTTTAGGTTAATGCGGTTTTGTATGGTGTTATATTCTTTAACAATTTCTTGTTGTTTACTAGGCGAAGGAACTAAAATTTGCATTTCACAGAATGCTTTCCAGTTTAAGCCACCTCTTACATCAGCATCAGTATAAAACCAGGCATTTCTATCAAATTCTGCTCTAGAAAACCACATCATCAAATACTCTGGAATTAGTTTAGAAGTGTCTTTTACTTCAAAAACATCATAAGCAGGTGAAACCATAAAGGCTTCATCAATATTTGATAAAGAAACAGGAATACGATAATCTCTACCCACATGCATTCTGTTGCAGGCAAATTGATTTTTTTGAACTACCTTATAACTAGTCATATCGGTTCCTATAACATTAGCAACTGATGGCATAAAAAATTTATTGACGTTAATTCCTAATAACTCTTTAGCTTTTAAATCCGTATTACGAATTTTAACTTCTCGGATAAAATCGCCAATAGGTTTATAGTTTGCTCTCATTTCTGTCTTTACTTAACTGAGTTTCTAACTGTGCCACCGTAGGTAATTTATTTTGTAAATTCTTAGGTAAAGCCTGAATAAGTTGGTATTCGCTTATGCCAATTGGTTTATTTATATCACGTAAGGCATATTCAGCTTCTACCTTATCTTTATTTTTGCATAAAATAAGACCTATGGATGGGTTATCTAACTTATGTTTGATTTGGCTATCTACCGCTGATAAATAAAAATTTAATTTACCAGCATATTCGGGTTTAAATTTTCCCGCCTTTAATTCTATCACTACATAACATCTTAACTGTAAATGATAAAATAATAAATCTATGTAATATTCATTATCACTAACAACCAACTGATATTGCCTACCTACAAAAGCAAAACCTTTTCCCAATTCTATTAAAAACTTGGTGATATGCTTAATCATAGCATTTTCAATTTCTCGTTCTAAGGCATCGTCTTCTAAACCTAAAAAAATCTAGATTGTAAGGATTCTTTAGTGTTTCTGTTGCTAAATCTGATTGTGGGTGAGGAAGCGTTTTAGAGAAATTTGTAATTGATTTCCCCTTAGTTTCAAAATATTTATTTTTAATAGCCAATTCTAGGTTATCTCTGCTCCAGCCATTTTCTATGGTTGCTTTACAGTAAAATATAGCTTCTTCTATATTTTTTATCTTATTAATTATTAACCTGTTATGTCCCCACGGAATTTGTGCCACAGGCTGTGGCACAAATTGATGTTTTTTGACATAAAACAAATACCATTGACGTATAGCATACAAATTGCGACGAGAAAAACCAGTTATACTAGGAAAGTTTAATTTTAAATCCAAAGATAATTGCTCTAAAACAGCATCGCCCCAGTTTGCTTCATTTTGCTTTTGAAGTATATCTGAGGCTAATTCCCAGTATAATTCTATCAACTGAGAATTGGCGCTAACAGCTACTCTTAGTTGGGTAGTTTCAATTTTTTGCTTGATCCCTTCAAACCAATTTTTATAGTTGTTATCAATTAAGTTCATAACCTAATTCTTTAAAAACATTTAATAGATCTTGTTTTGATTGAGTTTCGGCTTTTAGCAGATCAATAAATTCATTTTTCAAGATTTTCATCTTATCATCAAAATCAATATTCTCGTCGCGGTTTACAAATTCTATGAATTTACTAGGTACTAAAGAGAAATCTTTGGCTTCAATTTCTTTTAAGGTGGCCGCATAACAAAACTCAGGTATATTTTCAATAATTCTTTGTTGCCATTGGTGAAAAGTTTGGGTCACATTTCTAATGTCATCCTCAGAAAACTGGGTGAATTTCTTTTCAAAAGGTTCGCCTGTTTGGCGTAGATCCATAAATAAAACTTCTTGTTCTCGGTTACGGAAATGGCGTTCTTCATCACCTATTTTTTTAGCCTGTGCTTTTTTGTTTTTATTCAAAAACCAAAGTGTTACACTAATATTGGTAGTGTAAAACATATTTTGGGGTAGTACTACAATAGCTTCTACTAAATTATTTTCTATCAGGGTTCTGCGTATTTTATATTCTTCGCCTCCGCCACTTAAAGCTCCATTGGCTAAAACAAAACCAGCAACTCCGTTTTCGGATAGTTTGGCTACCATGTTTAAAATCCATCCATAATTGGCGTTACTTTTTGGTGGGGCATCGTATCCTCGCCAGCGTGGGTCGTCTAGTAATTCTGTATCAGCTCGCCAATCTTTTTGGTTAAAAGGTGGGTTAGCCATAATAAAATCGGCTTTTAAATCTTTATGCTGGTCGTCGGCAAAAGTATCGGCAGCTTTTTCGCCCAAATTGGCAGCAATACCACGGATGGCTAAATTCATCTTCGCCAGTTTGTAGGTGGTGTTGGTATATTCCTGGCCGTAAATAGAAATCTCCTTTTTGTTTCCGTTGTGCGCTTCAATAAATTTAATAGACTGCACAAACATACCACCAGAGCCACAAGCCGGATCGTAAATGATGCCTTTGTAAGGTTCTATCATTTCGGCAATTAGGTTTACAATACTTTTAGGAGTGTAAAATTCTCCTTTTCCTTTTCCTTCTGCCAGTGCAAATTTAGAAAGAAAGTATTCGTACACCTTACCAACCAAATCTTGTCGAGGGTCTTTGGTGGTTTCAATATCGTTAATGGTATCTAACAAAGAAGCCAGTTTGGTAATGTCGAGACCTAGGCGAGAAAAATAATTATCGGGCAAAGCTCCTTTTAAAGCTTTGTTGTCTTTTTCTATGTTGTGTAAAGCGGTATCTATAATTAAAGCAATATCGCTCTGTTTAGATTTTTTAATAATATAGCTCCAACGGGAAGTTTCTTCTAAAAAGAAAACATTGCTCATATTGTAGAAATCAGCCATTTCTACATATTTCTCTTTACCATCGGCAATTAGCTTTTGGCGGTGTTGTTCAAATTTGTCGCTGGCAAACTTTAAGAAAATTAAGCTCAATACAACATGCTTATATTCCGACGGTTCTATACTTCCTCTAAGTTTATTAGCGGCATCCCAGAGGGTAACTTCAATAGGTTTTTCTTTTACTTCTTTTTTTTGTTTGGACATTATTTATTAAAATGTAAGATCATTAGATTTAAACAGGAAAAAATAATC
>JBBRYE010000186.1:0-3929 GCA_038237895.1 Sphingobacteriales bacterium
CTCGATGTTTTTAATTACCGAAAAAGAGAATTTTGATATTTTGGGTTCTTATATTTTCAACGAGATTGAAAACGATTTTGGTAATAGCAATTTTGGTCAGATTAAAGCAAACCGTGGTATTGGCGCTTATCAAAATTACGGAAGAAATGAATTGAGAGCTGATGTTTATGCTAGTGATTTAAAATTTAATTTCGATACAAAAAAAGGCTTTTGGGAAACAGGAATTCGTTTACAGTACGATAAAATTGCTGATGTTTTAAAAGAATTTGAGTTGATTGATTCTGCTGGATACGCCATCCCAAACCAATATCAAAATTTTACATTATCAAGATCGGTTGATGCTGCAAATAGTGTAAATACATTAAGATATAGTGCTTATGTTCAAAATACTGGCGATATCAGTCCTAAAATTTCTTACACAGGCGGCGTAAGATTTAATTATAACAATTTTACTGGAGAGTTTTTAGCAAGCCCAAGGATTGTTTTTTCTTATAAACCAAACAATCAAAAAGATATTATTTATCGCTTTGCGACAGGATTATATGCTCAACCACCATTTTACAGAGAAATAAGAAATTTTGATGGCAACTTAAACAGAAACGCCAAATCTCAAAAATCGTTACATTTTGTGCTTTCATCTGATTATAATTTTAAAGGTTGGGGAACTGATTTAAGGTTTAGCGCTGAAGCTTATTTTAAAAACCTTTATAATTTAACGCCTTATGATATCGAAAATTTAAAAATTAGGTATTATGCCAATCAAAATGCAAAAGGTTATGCTGGTGGGTTAGATTTTAGTTTGAGCGGTGAGTTTGTTAAAGATTTAGAATCATCATTCAGAATTTCATTTATGAAAACTGCGGAAGATATTCAAGGCGATTCTTATATCCAAAAAAATGATAATGGATCAACTCAAACTATTTATCCAGGTTATATTAACAGGCCAACCGATCAACGTGTAAATTTCTCGGCATTTTTTCAGGATAAACTATTTAAGAGTCCAACCTATAAAGTCCACATGAATTTGTTGTATGGCTCTAAGTTGCCAACGGGTCCACCTGCTTCGCCACGTTATGCTCAAACTTATAAAATACCAGCCTATAAACGCTTTGATATTGGCTTTTCAAAAGATATTTTAGATCCAGAGAGTACGCATAAACCTAAACTTTTAAACAAATATTTTAAATCGATAATTATTTATGCGGAGATTTTTAATGCATTAAATATTGATAATACGGTTTCTTATCTTTGGGTAACAGACGTAAACAACTTGCAATTTGCTATCCCTAATTATTTAACATCGCGTCAACTGAATGTCCGTTTGATTACAAAATTTTAAAATAAATTAGTTATCCGCAATGTTTATCATAAATTTGAACATCATAAAATTGATAAGAAAATCATCAAAAACAAATTATAAATCAGGTTTTTGCATCGATAAAAAATAAAAACAACCCCAAACTAAATAAATATGAAACATAATTTTGGCGCAGGTCCATGTATCTTACCTCAAGAAGTATTTAAACAAGCATCTTACGGAGTTTTAGATTTTAACGATACAGGTTTGTCCATTTTGGAAATCTCTCACAGGGCTCCAGAATTTGTTACTGTAATGGATGAAGCTATTGTTTTGGTTAAAGAATTATTGAATGTTCCTGCTGGTTATTCAGTTATATTTTTACAAGGTGGCGCAAGTTTACAATTTGCAATGCTAGCTTATAATTTATTACCAGAAGGTAAAAAAGCGAGTTATATAAATACTGGCGTTTGGTCTACCAAAGCAATTGAAGAAGCCAGGTTATTTGGAGAGATAGATGTAGTTGCATCTTCTAAGGATAAAAACTTTTCTTATATCCCAAAAGATTATTCTGTTGCTACCGATAGTACTTTTTTACATTTCACATCTAATAATACCATTTTCGGTACGGAGTTTCATACATTTCCGGATGCGAAAAATCATTTAGTTTGTGATATGTCATCTGATATTTTTAGTAAGGAAATAAATGTTGCAGATTTTGATTTGATTTACGCCGGAGCTCAAAAAAACATTGGTCCAGCTGGTGCAACATTAGTAATTGTTAAAGACGAGATTTTAGGTAAAACTGATAGAGCAATTCCTTCTATGTTAGATTATCAAAAGCAAATTTCTGCCGAATCTATGTACAATACACCTCCGGTATTTTCGGTTTATGTGGCTATGCTAAATTTAAGATGGTTAAAAGCTAAAGGTGGCGTTGCAGCAATTGAAAAAGAAAACATCGCCAAAGCAAAAGCATTATATACAGAGATTGATAGAAATCCATTGTTTAAAGGAACTACTGCATTAGAAGATAGATCTATGATGAGTGTTTGTTTTGTAATGGAAAATCCTGATTTGGAAAAACCATTTTTAAAATATGCCGAAGAAAAAGGTTGTATCGGCATTAAAGGACATAGAAGCGTAGGTGGTTTTAGAGCATCCTTATACAATGCTTTGCCAATTACCAGCGTTCATGTTTTGGTAGAAGCCATGCAAGAATTTCAAGAAAAAAACTAAACCAAACCAAATAAAAATAATGAAAATTTTAGCAAACGACGGAATAGACCCAATTGGAAAAAAACTTTTGGAGGAAGCCGGAATTGAAGTTGATACCAATCATATTCCACAAGATCAATTAGCCGCAAAGTTGAATGATTACGATGGGATAACCGTAAGAAGTGCCACTAAAGTTAGAAAAGAGCTGATTGATGCTTGCCCTAACTTAAAAATTATTGGTAGAGGAGGAGTAGGGATGGATAATATTGATGTAGAATATGCGAAAAGTAAAGGTATTGCAGTAGAAAATACGCCTGCATCATCTTCTCAATCCGTTGCCGAATTGGTTTTTACACATTTATTTAATGGGGTAAGGTTTGTTTACGATGCCAATAGAAAAATGCCATCTTTAGGGGATTCTCAATTTAATCAGTTGAAAAAAGATTACGCAAAAGGTATCGAATTAAAAGGTAAGAAAATTGGTATCATAGGTTTTGGACGTATTGGTAAAGAAACTGCCAAATTAGCTTTAGGACTTGGAATGGATGTTTTAACTTTCGATTTATATGATATTCCTGCCACATTAAAATTAGAGCTTTCTGGCGGTGTTACTGTAGATGTTCCGGTTACAAAAGTGAGCATGGACGATTTATTAGCCCAATCTGATTTTATAAGTTTACACATTCCTTTTACCGAAAAACCAGTTTTAGGTAAAGAAGAATTTGAGAAAGTAAAATCAGGCGTAGGAATTGTAAATTGCTCTAGAGGTGGTACAATTGATGAAGATGCTTTAATTGAAGCTTTAAATAGCGGCAAAGTAGGTTTTGCAGGTTTAGATGTTTTTGATAACGAACCAACTCCAAGAAAAGACCTTTTAAACCATCCAAAAGTTTCTTTAACGCCACATATTGGCGCTTCCACAAACGAAGCTCAAGAAAGAATTGGTGTTGAATTAGCTAATTTAATTATTGGAAATTTAAAGAATTAAGTTTTTAGCGGTTTTAATAATTGCTATTTAAATATTATTGAAATGCCATGATAAGTTTTATGCTTGTTATGGCATTTTTGGTTTTGAGAATTTTTTCTCTTCTAACCGTCATGCTGACAATAGGAAGCATCTCACCTATAGGTTTTACAATTTGTTTAATAATTTTTATTTGGGCGTTTAAACACGCTTTACGCTATATCTTTTTCAGAAAAAGAAAAAGGATGTCGCTTCAATCGTTAACGCAATTAACGATTGGCGAATTTGTATTGTAATGGCATAAAAAGCACAAACTTGTCTGCCCGTATAAACTTAGTTAATTGCGATGAAATAACATAAAGCAGTTCAGCCATTATAATACAAATTTGTGGTTAGCTGTAGTTATTTTTTAAAGTATTTTGTTAGTAATTCTTCATTCAAAGCATCACA
>JBBRYE010000187.1:0-3858 GCA_038237895.1 Sphingobacteriales bacterium
TACCACCTAAGTGACGAAGAACCATCATTCTACAGACTATGGGAGTAATGAGATTTTCAAGTAATTTTTAGCCAAAAGGTATTCAAAATGGTATTTCTTTTAAAGTCAGAATATAAATCGAAATTTTAAAAGAATAATTCAAGCTTTGGTTAGAAACTCAAACAATAGAAAAATTTAAGATGCAAATTTTTAGAACCTCACTTAAATAAAGATCCAAATGGTAATTTATGGTTGATATTCTTTACTTTTGCGTTAATGAATTTAACATCAATATAAATTTAGAGAAACTAAATAGTAAAGAAGAAATGTTTCTTCCAGTCAAAAAAATGAAAGGTAACACTAAGGATATAAATATTTTACCGCTACTAGGAGAAATGCCATCTGAATATGCAGACCGGTTGGGTGTTTTTTATTCATCAAGAATAACAGATGAATATCAAAAGAAATTGGGTCAGTTTTTTACACCTTTAAGTATTGCCAAATTTATGGCAGACTTTTGTAAATTGGAGAAGGAAAAAATTAAAATTCTTGATCCTGGTTGTGGAGTAGGAATTTTAGCTGCATCACTTGCTGAAGTATTGATTATTAAAAATATAAATATTAAAACAATTGAAATAGTGGCCTTTGAAACAGATGTTAATATTCTTCCATTAGCTGAAAGTTGCTTTAGATATTTAGGAACTTGGCTTAATCAAAAAGGTATAGAATTTACATTTTTTCTTTGTAAAAACGATTTTGTATTACATAACTCTCTGGTATTAAACAATCAGGAAAAAACATATGAAACCTATGATATCATAATTTCGAATCCTCCGTATTTCAAATTACCAAATAATGATGACAGAGCTATTGCTGCGAGACATGTCATTTATGGACAAACAAATATTTACACAATATTTCTTTTGATTGCTGCCAAGCTTTTAAAAGAAAATGGACAATTGATTTTTATTACACCAAGGAGTTTTTGTTCTGGTAATTATTTTAGGCTATTTAGAGAGCTCTTTTTTTCAATTGTTGACATAAAAACTGTACATCTTTTTGATTCCAGGAAAGCTGCCTTTAAAAGAGATAAAATCCTTCAGGAAAACATAATCATCACCGCTAACAAAAAGAGAAATATTGTACAGAGTCAAATGGAGCTACCGTTTATTAATAATGAAAGTGAACTAGAAATATCATCTTCTTTTGGAATTGAAGATATAAAAGCAAGACAGATAAAAAGGCACAAATTCTCTAATCTCGTAAACATTAATTCGCAACAAAAAATATTACATCTACCTTGTTCAGATATAGATGAAGAGGTAATTCGGGTTTTTAAAACATGGACTGGATCATTATGTTTATATGATTTGAAAATTTCAACAGGGCCTGTTGTTGGTTTTAGAAGTTTGGATATGATAAAATTTAAAAAATCTAAAAATACTGTACCTCTTATATGGCTTACTAATGTTGAATCAATGAATTTTGATTGGCCTCGTAATAATGGGCTTAAAGGAAACCCTAAAGGGCAATATATTACTAAAGATGAAAGTTCTGTATCAAGATTAGTGAAAAATACGAATTATGTATTACTTAGGCGATTTAGTACAAAAGATGACAATAAAAGGTTAATAGCTACTCCATATATTAGCAACTGCATACAAGATGCAACAATGATTGGAATTGAGAACCATTTGAATTATATTTATCACAAGAAAGAGGATTTGACTATTGAGCAAGTCACAGGAATTGCAGCAATTTTTAATAGCCGGTTGTTTGATTTATATTTTAGAACATTTAATGGCAATATTAATGTAAGTGCTACCGAATTAAGAAATTTTCCTTTGCCCAGCTTTCAATTAATTCAGTCTCTAGGTGATACGATTAGTAAAATTATTAAGAATAAAGGTTTATATGATATTGATAAACTAATTTTGAAAACGTTTAATTTGACAATTGATTTATCTCAAATTTATGGATAACAAGATTAAAGAAGCACAAGAAATACTCAATGATTTCCAACTTCCACAAGGTCAGCAAAACCAGATTTCAGCCTTAACATTACTTGCTCTTTGTAATATAATGCCTAATGATCAATGGCAAAATGCTGAAAGAAAAAGCATGATCCTTTCAACAGACATTATGGAGTTTGCAGGGAAAAATTATCATATCTTCTATAAGTCTGGTTCCAGAGAATCCTTTCGAAAAGAAGCTTTAAATCCTTTTTTGGATTATGGACTAATCGAAAAAAATCCAGACAATCCAGATTTGCCTTCAACAAGTCCTAATACACATTATGCAATTTCCTATTTAGCTTTAAACACAATTAAAAAGTATAAAACATCCGAGTGGGAATTGGCATTAGAGAATTATATTAAGTACAAAAATCAGAATCCCAGAAATTTAAAACCTTCTATTCTGATAAAATCAATTCATATTAATAGCTATAAATCAATTGTAAACGATAGAATAGAGTTAGGCAGATTTAATGTGTTTATTGGTATAAATGGATGTGGAAAAACAAACGTACTTGAGGCGCTTGCAACTGTTGGCGCAGAACGAGGAAATGATCTTACTTTTGATGGACTTTATAGTCGAGGGGTCCGCATTGCCAGACCAAATTTAATTCTAAGTTCATTCTTAAATAGCAGCCAAAAAAGCAGTATTGATATTAGTTTAACTCTAATGAGTAATAATAATCAAGAAGATTACAAATGTACTTTATCTCCTACAAATTTAAATGATATATATACAAAATGGATCAATCTGGCAGAAGAAGAACTCAACCCTGAAATTCTTTTCGATTATTTTGCACAAATAACTAAAAATCATCCTGGAATTTCCGGAATTGATTTGATGAATAAAGCCAATGATATTATAGCTCATAGAGGTTTGAAACATGACCGGAATTTTGATGATTTATTGTCAGAATATTCAATATTTGATTTAAACACTAAAGCGTTGAGAGGAATATCTTCTATCGATAGTAAAAAAACGCCATTAGGAATAAACGGAGAAGGGCTTGATCTACTAATAACAAGTTTTAATAATAACGAACGGCTACAATTGAGTAAGTGTCTTACTTTTTTTGATTGGCTCGATGAAATCATTGCGGATAAAGATGATAAATTTAAAGTTATGGGACTTAAGCCCGGGCGTAGTGTATCTACTTTGTATTTTAAGGATAAGTTCATGCAAAAAAACAATAACACATTCTCCGCTGAAAATTCAAATGAAGGTGTATTGCATGTACTTTTCTATTTAGCACTATTTATAAGTGACAAAACGCCTAAACTATTTGCAATTGATAATATTGAAACAGCATTAAATCCACGTCTATGCCAAGTTTTAGTTTCAGAATTAGTAAAGCTTGCTAAACTAACAGAAAAACAAGTTTTAATTACTACCCATAATCCAGCTATTCTTGACGGGTTAAATTTATTAGATGATGATCAGCGACTATTTGAGGTTTATAGGGATAGTGATGGAAAGACGAAAACGAGGCGCATCCAATTTAAGAAGGATTTAAGTGATAAAAATTTTAAATTATCCGAAATGTGGTTGAAAGGATTACTCGGTGCCGTACCTAAAAATTTTTGATATGAGAATTGGAGTAATTTCTGAAGGACATGCAGATAGAGCTGTTATAGTAAATATACTAATTGGATTTCCTGGGATTGACATAAATGATATAGAACCCTTAAGACCTGTTTATAATTTAGATGAAACAGATAAAGCACTAATTAATCCACAGACATTTAGTACTTGGTCAGTGGTCAAAAATGAATGTGAGAGGAGAGAATTAATTGATGGATTCCTTGCTTTTGAAGGTCAAGATTTTATCGTTATTCACATAGATACTGCCGAAGCTGATCTATA
>JBBRYE010000188.1:0-3844 GCA_038237895.1 Sphingobacteriales bacterium
ACCCAATTTTGCCGAAAGCATTTCATTTAAGGTTGGTCGCTTTTCTTCTTTTGGAGGAGTTTCTGTAATTATTTGAGAAGTTGTTTTAACAGGTTGGGAACTTAACTTTTCTTCAACTAAAGGCTCTATTTCCTTAGTCGATTCAGTTTTATCCTCTTCATTTTTTACTACTAAAAAAGGTTCTTCCCCAATTTCTTCATCTTCTGCTTCAAAATCATCACCAATAAAATCTAATTCATCTTTTAATTCTTTTGATTTAATAGCTAAAAGGTTCTTTTCTTCATCACTTAAATCCCTATCAAAAACTTCTGCAACTTCAATTTTCTTTTCGAAATCAAAAATCATTTCGGTTGGTTGATCATCAAATGAAAAATCAAAAACTCTTTTTTTTGATTGATCTATTTCTTGATCTTCTAAAATCTGTTTTTCGGCTGTTTGTGAATGCTCTTCTAAAATGATTATTGGCTTTTCATCCTCTAAATGCTCTTCAATTTTTTTACCTTCTGGAGTTTGTTCAATAAGTTTTTGTTCTAACTCTACATTTAAATCTAATTTCTTAAGGATTTCAATATGATCAATCAAAAAATCAGAATTAGCTGTAAATAACTCCAATTCTAACAAACTGATTTTTTTGGCATTAGTTAAATACTGATGTTGTTCTTGAAGATCTTGAATAATTTCACCTATTTTTTTTAGGATTTGCTGTTTATTCATCATGGTAAGGAAACGTAATTATCGACTATTTATGTTGGTAAAACGTTCTCAAAAATAACATATAATTCTGATATTAGCCGAAAGGTTTAAGGCAATTTATGTTTGGGGATAATAGATTAAGAAGAAGAAGTGAGTTAGGAGGAAGTATTGAAGTGGTTTGCGGTTCTATGTTTTCTGGTAAAACAGAAGAACTTTTACGCCGCTTAAAAAGAGCCCAAATTGCCAAATTACAAGTAGAAATCTTTAAACCAAAAACTGATACAAGATATGATGAAACAGCAGTAGTTTCTCATGATTTAAATTCGGTACAATCTACACCTGTAGACCATTCTTCTGCCATTTTATTATATGGAAGCAATGCCCAAGTTGTTGGGATTGATGAAGCACAATTTTTTGATGATGAATTGCCAGATGTTTGTGTAAAATTAGCAAATAGAGGCGTAAGAGTGATTATTGCAGGTTTAGATATGGATTTTGAAGGCCGGCCTTTCGGTCCAATTCCGGCTTTAATGGCAATTGCCGATGATGTAACCAAAGTACACGCAGTTTGTATGAAATGCGGAAATTCTGCTCTTTTTAGTTACCGTTTGGTAGAAAACAAAAACCAAGTAATGTTGGGTGAAAAAGAAAGCTACGAACCTAGATGCAGGATTTGTTTTAATTTGGATTAAATAGTTTTCTCGCCATTAAGGCATTAAGAATTATATGCTTAATTTTCTTTAACTTCTTAATGTTTAAATTTAAAATTATACGCCCATCAAGTTTATAATTTCAAATATTTCTTCAATTATTTCACCACTACCATCTTCATAACCCTATCCAATCCCCCAAATGAAGCTTTGTAAAAATAAATTCCGCTGTTTAATAGATTGGCATCGATAATAAAATCATAACTGCCTTTTTTTGAATCATTATTAAACAAAGTTTTTATTCTTTTACCCGTTAAATCATAAAGTTCGATATTCAATTTCCCATTTGTAGGAAGATATACTGTAAAGTTTGTAATAGAACTTAATGGGTTAGGATAATTTTGAGAAACAGAAAACTGATTTAAAATAACATCTGAATTTACTGCAGTTGTGATTTGCCCATATTTTGCTTGTGCAGCTAAAGCCGAGGTTTTAATATCAGTTAAATCATCGCCAGCTAAAAATGCAAAAGCAACTTTTACAGATTGATTTGGTGCCAAATTATAAGGACCGTAACCAGAGGTAAACATCACATCTAAACCTGTCCCTGTTCCTAAAGAATTAGATTTTATGCCATTAGATAAAGTCGAGAATTTTTCTGCAATTGTAAAATTACCATCTTCCTGAAAATCACCAGGAACTTGGTAAGACATAGGATAAAAAGAAGGATTAGTAGTAGCAGAAAGTAGTTTCACACCAGCATAAGGAGAAAGTGGAGTGCTTGCATAACAATAAGCTAATTTTAAGGCATCATCATATCTTAAAAGGTTTTTTCCGCCTTCATCAACATCCCAATCTGTAAATAAACCAGCATAAACATTATTAATTGTAGCGGTTGTTTTGTTTGTAATCTGATATTCTACGATAACGTATTTATCATCAGGAGAATTTTTATACGCAATTTGAGTATTAACTACATCAATTCCTAAAGGAGAAGGACTTAAAATATCTCTAAAAGATGCGGTTCCTTGGTAAGCGGCGTTCGGGTTAATAATTTCTTTAACACTTGAAACTTTAAAAAAATGATTATCAATTGCTCCGTTAATTCCTCTTACATTATTTGATACTTTATTAGAGCTGTTTCCTACCATTAACCCTGCTTCATAAAGTAATGAATAGTCTTTATAAATAAAACCTAAACCATTTGTTGCATTTTCACCGCTATACCCAACCTTACCTATACTTGTAATTGTTGTATAAACTTTATTGACTTTAATGTTTTGATAATCCAAATTAACTACTGTGTTAAAATATTCCTTATCTTGGTAAGAAGAAGAGATTGAATTATAGGATATTTGAAAAAAAACATTTTGATTATCAGGAATACCAGCTTTTACAACAACCTTAAAAGGTCCTACAATTTTAGTTTCTGACGATAAAAATATACCTGTATTAATTTTTGAATTTAAAATTTTGACACTTTGATCAGTAGTTGATAATTCCACAGACAGGTCATTTGTTGTTTGTAAAATATTTTTCAAATCGAAAAAATAACTTAATGTATCACCAACTGCGTATGTTCCTGCAAATAAATCTTTAATAGTTGTTTTTTGTTTTCTAATAGATGGGGTGTTTGTTGCACTTAGTGCTTTAAAAACATTTAATCTACCTTTTCCTAGCTGATCTTTAAAATTATTATTTCCAGCTAAATTGTATATATCGTCAGAGTTTAATCTTAATAATTCCCCTACTTGAATACCATTTAAATTTGGAAATTTTGCCATAACTAATGCTGCAGCACTTGATACTATTGGAGTAGCCATTGATGTACCTGATTTTATGTCATATTTATCTCCATTAACTGTGCTGTAAATTGAATTTCCTGGTGCCGAAATTGCAACATGAAACCCGTAACTAGAAGAGTTTGCTTTAATATCATCGAATTTCACGTTTGCAACTGCAAATGCGCCTTGATAGGCAGCAGGAAAGCTTGATTCATTATTGCCCCCATTACCAGCTGCAACTACTACTAAACATCCTTTACTAACAGCATAATTAATTACATCTTGACCAAAAGCACCGCCTCCTGGGCCTCCCCATGAGCAATTAATAATTTTAGCACCATGATTAGCGGCATAAACTATTCCATCATAACCCCGATAAATTGCTCTTGCATTATTGTCTGCACCAACCTTTAAAATCATCAATTTTGCAGTTTGTGCAATACTTGAGATTCCAACTCCATTGTTTGTTACTGCAGAAGCTAAACCACTTACATGAACCCCATGATCTAATGAATCTGCAGGAATATCAGGATTATTATCCTCAACGATGCTTGATGCTGAACTTCCTACAAAATCCCATCCGTTATAGTTATCTAAATATCCATCTCCATCATCATCAATACCATTTATTGGATCGGAAAAATTATGATAAATATTATTTGATAAATCTTGATGTTGTAAGTCAGAACCAGAATCCACGATCGCAATAATCACCCC
>JBBRYE010000189.1:0-3818 GCA_038237895.1 Sphingobacteriales bacterium
ATTAAAGCAGCATTTATAATACCAAAAGGAGTTTTAAGCCATTCAAAACTTAATGTTACTAAAACAACAGATCCTCTTATAAAATTTGGTACTGTTGTGGTAACTGTAGATCTTAAATTTGTTCCAAATTGCTCGGCTGCAATAGTAACAAAAATAACCCAAAAACCAGTAGAAATACCTAAAAGAACGCATAACCAATGGTATGTTGCAGCAGAAATTCCTTTAGAAAATAGAAATAACAAAACACTAAACAGAGTTGCAAATAGAAAAACAACCACAATTTTTTTTCTGGTTTTAAAAATCTGACTTAAAAAACCTGTCAGCAAATCTCCTAAAGAAATTCCTATATAGGTAAAAAGAATTCCTTTACCAGCACTTAATGGTTCGGTAGCGCCCATAGCTTTACCAAATTCGGGAGCAAAGGTGATAAGTATACCTACTACAAACCAAACTGGCAATGCAATTAAGGTGCAAGTAATATATTTTTTAAAGCGACTCCAGTTATTAAAAAGCATCATAAAATTCCCTTTACTTACTTTTTTATCTTCCATATTTTTGTAAAGCGAGGATTCCATTACACCTATTCTTAATATTAAAAGTACTAAACCCATTCCTCCACCTACAAAGTATGCAGTTTGCCATTGAAATTCGCCGCCAACTAAACCAGCAACTACTGCCCCCATTAAACCAACGGCAGCAACAATCATGGTTCCGTATCCCCTATTTTCTTTACTCATCGTTTCTGTAACTAAAGTAATTCCGGCACCAAGCTCACCAGCTAAACCCACACCTGCTATAAATCTTATAATTGCATAAGTATTAACATCAGTTACAAACCCGTTAGCGATATTAGCTAACGAATACATTAATATAGAACCAAATAATACTTTTAACCTACCCATTTTATCACCTAAAATCCCCCAGATGATACCACCAATTAACATCCCAATCATTTGAGAATTGATTAGTTTTACGCCAACCGATAATAAATCATTATCTGCAACACCTATTCCTTTTAAACTTTGAACACGGATTACTGAGAATAAAACTAAATCATAGATATCTACAAAGTAGCCCAATGAAGCTACCGTAATTAGTAAGACTATGCTTTTATTGATGTTTTGATTATTCATAAAAGGATTTGTTTAGGTAGGGTGAAATTACAATTTCTTCTAAACAAAAAAAGCGTTCCGAAATATTTCGGAACGCTTTTCAAAATTAATCAAAAGAAATTATTTTGTTGGTGGTAATAAAACCGCATCAATTACATGTGTTACTCCATTGCTAGAAATTACATCAGCAGTTGTTACTTTTGCATCTCCTACCATAACAACACCGTCTTTAATAGAAACTTTTAATTTTTGTCCTTCAACAGTTGTTAATTCCATACCATCTTTTAAATCGGCTGCTTTGTAAGAACCAGCAACTACGTGGTAAGTTAAAACTTTAGTTAAATCAGCTTTCATAGCTGGCTTTAATAAATTATCTACAGTTCCTGCTGGTAATGCAGCAAATGCTTCGTTGGTTGGTGCAAATACTGTAAACGGACCTGTTCCGCTTAATGTTTCTACTAAACCTGCAGCTTTTACAGCAGCAACTAGAGTTGTATGGTCACTAGACAATACAGCATTTTCTACAATGTTTTTTGATGGAACCATCATAGCGCCACCAACCATAACACCTTGCTCTTCAGCAGTTGTATCCATTGCCATTGCAGATGAATCCATAGCCATAGAATCTGTGTTTCCTTCAGCTTTTTTGTCGCTGTTACAAGCGGTGATTGATGTTGCAACAACAGCTGCTGCCATTACAAAGTTTAAGATTGACTTTTTCATTTGTTGATTTTTGTTTTAATTTTTTGTTTAATTAATTATGAATACGTAATCTGTAGAATAACAGTTTTTTAATAAAAAAGTTTTTATCTACAATCAATTAAATAACAAACATTTTTAAAGATTTAAGGTTTATTTAAAACGTATTTAAGTTATATGAACCAAAATAAGTTTTTAGTAGGTAACAATGTACTTGATCATCTTTGTACCGAGTGTAGCAATATTGGTAGCAAAGCGATAATTGTTACCGAAAAAAATATTATGCCGTTTATTGGATTGTATGCCAGAGTATTATCTTTATTAAATATTTGCGGAATTGAGCATATTACTTATCAATGTAATAGGCAAAAAGCACACTTTTCTGATGCCTATAATGCAATTGATTTAGCTAAAAACACAAAAGTTAACTTGGTAATTGCTTTAGGAAGCAATTGGATTATGGATATTTCTAAAGCAACTGCTGTTGGATTTCATGTGGATCATCCTGTAAATGTTTTTTATGATGATGACAAAATAATTCCGAAAGATGCGTTACCGATATTTAATATATTAACAAGTAGTGTTTTAGAAAATGAAAATTCTAGTATTTCATTTTTACATTCTGATTTAATAACTGAAACTAAGAAAAATCTTTCTTCAGATTATACCCTCCCAAAAGTATCTTTCTTAGATTTAGATTACGTTGGGTCTTAATTAAAGTTTACATCACACCATTCAAACTTATCTGTCATTATACCACGTGGATGCTCTTTTCCTATCTTAAAACCAAACCAATTCTTTGGAGCATAAACTTTAATATTTTTAGGACTTAAATAACATGCCCACCAAGCAAAAGTACTGTTTGAAATTATGCTGACATCAGCGTTTTGAATAATTTGAAAATCAGTAATCTCATTATTTGATGAAAATATAAAATTGGTTTGAGCGTGAAAAAATCTTTTTACATGTTCGATATCATCGCTCACAAAAATTACTTTATATTTTTCTAGATTTTCAATTGCGTTTAAACGTTCTTTAAAATATTCCATTGGTAAAGAAATATCTCGTTTTCTTCTTTCGCCGTAATTCATATAATCCGTTCTGCGGATATGTACAACCACAATTTTATGAGTAGCAAACAACTCGCCGTATTGATTTTGAAAATCATCAGTATAAATTTTCTTAATTTTTAAAGAGGGTTTGTTAGATAATTGATTGTAGTAATATTCTGATTGAAAATATCCCCTGTAAAGGGAATTATTATTTATTTTAAAAGGCTTCGGTATTATCCAATTATGGATAAAGACAGTTTTTAATTTGAATAAATATGGCAAAAAACGTGTAATTGCAGAATATGCTTTTGAATTCATCAAAAAATTATCGTTTCCTTCTAATTCAAAATATTTTTGGATATAGGCATGATGGGGATTTGAAAAGAAAACAGTTTTATTTGGTTCTCTAAACTTGATGTACTTTAAAAATACATATTGAAAAAGCTGATTTCCTAATCTACCATCAAACCTAACGCCTATCATGTTATTTTTTAGATTTAATTTTTTTTAAAACTGGGATAAAATAATCTCTATAAAACTCTGGATAAAAACGATAGGCATAAACAAAACAATGATAAAATTTCACCCCTAGCTCTTTTCGTAAAATAATTTGAGCGATGATAAAACCTACTATATTAGAAATCAAAGTTGCATAAGCTGCGCCAATCAATCCTAAATTTTTTATAAAGAAAAAGTTTAAAATTAAATTGGTACTAGCCGTTATCAAAACAACATAAAAAGTGGTTTTAGTTTTTCCAATAGAATCTAAAATAGTTCCAAACTGCCTCCCAAAAGGAATTAGAAAAGTATAAAAAAGTGTAATTCTTAATAAATCTCCGGCTTTAGTGTACTTATCTCCAGCTACTATGTTTAAAATAAATTCTGGAAAAGCGTATATAAAAATTAACCCTGGTAGCATAATGGCCAATATTGTTCCTACAGATTTTTCATATAA
>JBBRYE010000190.1:0-3760 GCA_038237895.1 Sphingobacteriales bacterium
GAATTAATGGATTTCAGAAAGATAGAAAGTGGTAAAATGAAGCTCAACATTTCTGAAATAGATATTGTTGCTTTCACCAAAGAAATCTTTTTGTCTTTTCAACATGTTGCAGCCCAAAAAAATATTAATTACGTTTTTCAAACTCAGACACCTGTTTTAAAAGCTTACATTGATACAGAACAATTAGAGAAAATAATTTTTAATCTATTATCCAATGCTATCAAATTTGCATTACCAAAAAGCGGTTTTGTAGGTTTAAACATTACCCAATTAGATGACGATATTTTAATTTTAGTGAACGATAATGGCCAAGGTGTTACTGATGAGGCCAAGCAAAAACTATTTAATACTTTTTACCAGGCACCAAACCAACAACAACAAAGAAACACAGGTACAGGAATAGGTTTAGCACTATCCAAAAATATTGCTAAGCTACACCATGGTGATTTATACCTAGAAAACAATTCTAAATTTACTAGCTTTTGTCTTAAACTAAAATTAGGAAATCAGCATTTTAAAAGAGATGATGTAAATAATTTTTTAGGTATAGAAGATTCTACACTATATAACCTGCAATCACAAGTAAATGAATTAATTTATGATGCGCCTGTAAAAAGTGTATCCTTGATTAGTAATATTCCTTTAATTTTGATTGTAGAAGATAATGAAGATGTAAGAAATTTTTTAGTGTCATCACTTAAAAAATCCTTCCAAACAATAACTGCTTGTAACGGAAGTGAGGCTTTACAAGTAGCTTTCAATAAAATTCCAGATGTAATTGTTAGTGATGTAATGATGCCTGTAATGGATGGATTTGAGTTATGTAGTTTGCTCAAAACAGATGTAAGAACAAGCCATATACCTGTAATTATGCTTACAGCTAAAACAGGAGATTTACATGAATTAGAGGGCTTAAAAACTGGGGCGGATGTTTACCTCACAAAACCCTTTAGCCTGCAAAAATTACAGTTAACTGTTCAAAATTTACTCAATTTGCAGCATAGTATGCGTGAGAAGTTTTCTCACCACTTTACAGTAGAGCCTACTTTAACAAAAATAGAATCAACCGATGAGGATTTTTTAAACAAGGTTGTTTTACTTCTAGAACATAACATCAATAACCCCGATTTTAATGTTAACCTTTTTGCATCAGAAATTGGAATGAGTACCCCTGTTTTTTATAAAAAGATATTTGCTTTAACCGGTTTAACTGTTAATAATTTTATAAAATCTGTAAGATTAAAAAGAGCCATGCAATTGCTACAACAAAATGCAGGTAACGTTTCTGAAATTGCTTATCAGGTTGGTTTTAATGATGCTAAATACTTTGGGAAAGAATTTAGAAAGCAATATGGCAAATCTCCTTCTATGTTTGTTTTTAAAAGTGGCACCAAAAAAAACTAAATTAATTTTTTAATAACCTTTTTAAACAATATTATTTAGCAGTTTTATTGTTTTGCTTTTATAGATAAAGTTTAATAAATAATCCAATTTTATTGATGGTCCTTTTAGACTTATAATAAAGAAGTTATCCTTAATTATTTGATTATAAATTTCTGGATAATCAATTTTTTGTACCCCTAAATTCAAATGATTATCGTTTCTTAGTTTAAGTATATTTATATAATTCTTCCACATAATTATTTTCAAGATTTTCCTCCTTTTATTTAAAATTAACTACAGCGGCTTATTTTAATTGAAATAGATTTATCAAAATATTATTACCAATTCACTCCTAAGTTTATATAATGAATTTTAAACCATTAAACCTTCACGGCTTTTGCCTACTTAAATCTGTTTTATGTCTTTTTATATTCTGTTCAACTCAATCAATTACCTTAAAGGCTCAAAATATCAAGAAACCTTTACAAGTTTCTGCTGCAAAACAACCCAATATTCTATTTATAGCTGTTGATGATTTAAAACCTATAATTAACGCATATGGTAACGATATTGCCATTACACCAGCGTTAGATAAAATGGCAAAAGAGGGAATAGTATTTCAAAACACCTATTGCCAACAAGCCATATGTGCTGCCACAAGAGCTAGTATTCTTACAGGTTTAAGGCCCGATAGAACTAAAGTTTGGGACTTAATTACTGATTTTAGACAAGTTAATCCAAACGTAACTTCGCTGCCTCAATACTTTAAAAATATGGGGTACAGTACAGCTGCAATGGGTAAAGTGTTTCATGTAGAAAGTGCCGGTCCTGGCCATGATGGTCCATCATGGAGTATTCCATATAGAGATGCTAAAGCCCCGGTTTACGCTTTGCCTTTTGTACCAAATGAAAAAGGAAGAGGTAGTTCAGTAGAATCAGCAGATGTTTCTGATGATTTTTATGTAGACGGAAAAATATCTAATATGGCCGTATCATTAATGGATAGCATGAATAAAAATGCAAAGCCATTTTTTTTAGCGGTTGGTTTTAGAAAACCACACCTTCCTTTTGTAGCGCCAAAAAAGTATTGGGATTTATTTAATAGAGAACAATTTAAGATCAATCCTTTTCAAATAAAGGCTACAAACTGCCCAGATATAGCTTATCATTCATCAGGAGAATTAAAAAATTATTCTGATATACCTGCTTTTGATAGTTACTCTAATAATGGAGCCGATTATTTACCAGATGATAAGCAAAAAGAATTGATACATGGTTATTATGCTTCTGTAGCTTATATTGATGCTCAAATTGGTAAAGTTTTAAATGAATTGGATCACCTAGGGATTAAAGAAAACACCATAGTAATTATATGGGGAGATCATGGCTATCATTTAGGTGATCATGGGTTATGGAACAAGCATTCTAATTTAGAGCAAGCAACACATACCTTCATGATGATGCGAGTACCTGGAAAAAACGGTGGTATTAAACCAATTGGGATTAGTGAGTTTACAGATGTTTTTCCTACCCTTTGTGAATTAAGTGGCTTACCTATACCAAAATATTTAGATGGAACCAGTTTAGTTCCTGCGATTGATCATCCTAAAGCTCCATTAAGAGAGTATGCTTTTAGTCAGTATCCAAGACAAAATGCCACAATAATGGGTTATACAATAAGAACCAGTAGATATAGATATACTGAATGGATGAAGGATAATTATAGAACAAATACACCTTATGATAAGAAATATTCAATCGCATCTGAATTATATGACTATTCAAAAGATCCAAAAGAAACAAAAAGCTTAATTGGCGATCCTCAATATGCAAAGCAACAGCAGGAGATGAAAAAACTTTTTTTATCTGCGATGAATAGAGAATACCAAAAAAACCTATCATATTCTAAAATTGCTAATTATCAAAAACCAATACCTACTGATTTAAATAAGGCAAAAAGTAAAGGCAATGCGATTGATTAAAAAGCTTTTTTTAGGTATTATTTTCTTCAACTGGAAAACAAATACATCAATTTCTATACAACTAATGTTTTGTAGTTTACTAATATTTACTGCTCTAGGATGTTTTGCCCAGATTGACACTATCGTAAAAAATAGTTCAAATAAACAAATCCGTTTAAAATTAATCTATCACGATGATTTTAAAAAGGGGGGTGGAAATTGGATTGGTGAATTTGAACAAAAAGAAAGCTCAAATTTTAAGGTTAATAATGGTCTTTTAGATATAAATAGTTCTTTGGGAGCTACAGTTTGGTTTAAAAATAAATTAACAGGTAAAATCATCATCTCGTATCAAGTTCAATTGGTATACAAAGGAGGTAAACACGACAGAGTATCTGATTTGAACGCTTTTTGGA
>JBBRYE010000191.1:0-3740 GCA_038237895.1 Sphingobacteriales bacterium
AATCGCTGGCCCCAGAATAGGTGATTTCTCCTTTTTCATCATCAATTAAAACCAAGCTTAGGGTAGAGTAAATATCATCTAAAAAATCATCAACATGTATAACCTGATTTATACGCTGCATTATTTTAGCAACAGAAAGGTTTCCATCAAAAACGCATAACCTAATTGCAGATCTGATGTATGATAAAAATGTAAACGAGAAAAACCATGCTCCCCACTTTTTGCCCATCACATCTCCTAAAACTAAAAATGTAAAACGCTCATCTATTCTTATTAAATCAATAAAATCGCCACCAGGATGATTTTGATAAGTTTGATGGAAAATATCAATTTCAAAGTTTTTAAGTTTTAGATTTTTAGTGGGTACATTTTTAAGGTTTAACCTATCTGCAACCATTTTTAGTTCGTTAACAGATTGATCTTTTTGATCTTTAACGGTATCTAAAATATTATTGATTTTTGCAATTAATTGCTCTTTTGGAATCCCCTTAGGGATATAATCTATCGCTTTTAAAGAAAGTCCTTTTTCTATAAAAACTTCTTTGTTGTGTGCTGTTAAAAATAAAAAAGGAATATTTTGATATTTTTCACTACTCAGTAAAATTTCTTTAAACTCAAACCCGTCTAATTGATCCATTTCTAAATCAGAAATAATCAAATCAGGTACATCGTCTTTTAAAATATCCATTGCATCTAATACTGATTGTGCTTTAGTGACTTTAAAGCCCGCACTTTCTAGCATTTTTTGCAATAATATTAGCTGTATTAGCTCATCATCTACAACTAAAATCTTCTTTTCCACTTCTAATATTGTTCGGCAAATTTGAAATATCCCTTAATAATAAGAAAAACCCCTGTTAAAATCACAATTAGCGAAATTAAATCCATCAAAGTAAAACCATCATTAGTGGTAAAATGGAAAATGGTAAACATCTCAAAATACGCTGGAGCAGGTAAAATAATCATTGCAAAACCCAAAGTAAGCATTACAACACCAATTAATGCTTGAATTATAAATTCAGAATATCTTTTAATAGCAATAGATTTTACAATCTTAGTATCTATAAAATTAGACTGTAAGATCATATCGATTTTATCCAGTTTCTCTAATCTAGTAAGTTCGTCATCTACCTTTTTAAATTCTGCAACTAATTCAGGCTCTGTTAAAGGAACATCTTCTACTTTACGTAAAGTAGTACGAATAGGCATACTATTATTAACAATATCGCCATTATTTAACAAAAAAATTAATTCGTTTAGTTTACTTTCAACAGATTTTTCTTGTTTTTTTAACGTAGAGCTATTTTCCATATTTAAAATGTTTTTTTACCTATTAAAATTATTCTATTTTGCCTCTTTAATTTCTAAATGGATTCAGTTTCTATCATTACCGTTAATTTTAATCAGCCAGAAGCAACTTGTCAGTTACTTCTTTCTATAAAAAATCATTATGATAATGTTTTAGAAATTATAGTTGTTGATAACGCTAGCGATGAAAATTTTGAGAGCGAATTCAAAAAAATAATTCCTGATTTAACCTTTATTCGTTCAAAAGTTAATTTAGGTTTCGCTGGTGGTAATAATTTAGGAATTTCTTTTGCCAAGGGCGATTATATCCTACTGATAAATAATGATACCGAGATACCTAAAGGTTTTGTAGAAACTTTGGTAAATGAGTTAAAAAGCGATGATAAAATTGGTTTGTTATCACCATTAATTCTTTACGATGATGATAGGAGCATCGTTCAATATGCTGGTTATAAGCCTTTAAACTACCTTACAGCTAGAAATTCTCAAATCGGACAGTTTGAAAAAAACATTGGACAGTATAATGGAATTACCCAAAAAACAGGGTTTTGCCATGGAGCAGCGGTAATTTGCAGGAAAGAATATTTAATGAAAGCTGGTTTGATGGATGAAAATTATTTTCTTTATTACGAAGAATTAGACTGGTGTGAAAAATTTAAAAGAATTGATAAAACCATAAATTTTACCGGAAAAACCCATATTTACCATAAAGAATCTATCACAGTTGGGAAAGATAGCGCCATAAAAACTTATTTTATGACGCGTAACAGGATGTTATTTATCCGAAAGAATACTTCGTTTTTAAACAGTTTACTTTTTACTATATATTATGTTCTATTAGCTTGTCCAAAAACAATTTTGAGTTTAAGAAACAAAGGACGTAAAGATTTAGTAAAATGGATAATAAAGGGTTTGGTATGGAATTTCACACATCAAAAAAATAGCAAAAACTTAGGTTTTGAGATAAATTAAAATAAAGGCTAAAAGCACAAAGCTTAAAGCATAAAGCGTGAAATAAAAATATTATCACTTACTTATAGATATGATTGCTTTTTTTTGGATTTGTTTATTTATCATTTTCTATACCTTTTTAGGTTATGGGATTTTGCTTTACATGATCATTTGCATTAAAAGAATATTTTCAAAACCATTTAAATTCCATCAAATATCAAATCTTCCTTCTGTTGCATTGATTATTGCCGCTTATAATGAAGAAAGCATCATCAAAGAAAAGATTATTGACTGTTTAGGGTTAGATTATCCTAAAGAAAAATTAAGAATTATTTTTGTAACCGATGGCTCTTCTGATCAAACACCAAACATTATTGCAGAAAATAAGTCGGTTGAATTATTTCATATTGATGAAAGAAATGGTAAAATGGCAGCTATTAAAAGAGTAATTCCTTTAATTAGAGAAGATATTATTGTTTTCACTGATGCTAATACATTTTTAAATACACAATCAATTAAGGAATTGGTAAAACATTATCAAAACCCAAAAGTTGGAGCAGTTGCTGGAGAAAAAAGAATTTTAGTAGAAGATTCTGCAGATGCAAGTGCTGCCGGCGAAGGTTTTTATTGGAAGTATGAATCGGCTTTAAAAAAGTGGGATTACGAATTATATTCTAACGTTGGAGCAGCAGGAGAGCTATTTAGCATCCGCACTAATCTTTACCAACCTATAGAAACAGATACGATTATAGATGACCACATGATTGCAATGCGTATTGCAGAAAAAGATTTTATTATTGCTTATGAGCCAAATGCTTATGCTTTAGAAACTGCCTCTGCAGATAGTAAAGAAGAAATTAAAAGAAAAATTAGAATTGCAGCAGGTGGAATTCAGTCTATCATGAGACTAAAAAAATCTGCTAATCCGTTTTATAATCCAATTTTAACATTTCAATATATCAGTCATAGGGTGTTAAGATGGGCAATTACACCTTGGTTAATGATGTTGGTTTTAATTTTAAACTTTATTATTTGTTATCAAAATCCTCAATTGCATTTATACCAAATCATTTTATTAGGACAGATTTTATTTTATATCGCTTCTTTATTTGGATATATTTTAGAAAGTAAAAAAATAAAGATTAAAGTTTTTTTTATTCCTTTCTATTTTACTTTAATGAATTATGCGGCAATGGCGGGTGCAATTCGGTATTTTAAAGGAAAACAATCTGCTGCTTGGGAAAAATCAAAAAGGAAATGATTCTTAAAAGCCGAAAGCAAAAGGCTTAAAGCAAATAACGTATAAAAAGTATTTCTATAAATTTATTGTTAAAACGATTTAAAATGAAAAAGCTTTTAAAAATTATCGGACTTTTATTTCTCATACTTATAATCATCATTCTTTTTAGAACATTTACCTTCAAAAGCAAGCAGATAAAAATTCAATTAGTCCCTAAAATTAGCTTAAACGATTCTTGTAT
>JBBRYE010000192.1:0-3680 GCA_038237895.1 Sphingobacteriales bacterium
AATCAGGACATAATTTAATATCTAATAATCTATTTTATGAATGCGTAGGTACTGTAACTTTTCGTCATGGAAATAATTCTGAAGTTGCAAATAATTTTTTCATCGGTAAGAATGTAAAAAATACAGGTGGGATAAGAATTATCGGCGAAAATCAAAATGTTCATGATAATTATTTGCAGGGAATAACAGGAACTAATTATAGAGCAGCTATTTCTATTATGGATGCATTTGAAAACCCCAAAGCCAACGAATATTTTCAAGTAAAGAATGCCATAGTAAAAAATAATATCATTATAGATAGTAACGAAGCGTTAGCTATTGGTGCAGGAAAGGATAGTAAGAAAATATCACCTCCTATTAATTTATCATTAACCAATAATGTTATAGTAAATTCAGTAAAATTGATAACCTATTATGATGTTCCTTTAAACTCTAATATTAAAGATAATCAGTTTAAGGGAGGTTTAAAAGAAGAAGGTTTTATTTCTTTTAAAGGAGATTTGAAAACAAACAAATATAAACTTTGGGAAATAGATGGTAAATCTTTAAAGCCATTTTGGTTATTTGAAGGTGTTGGCCCTGCAAACCAAAACATGAAATTTTCAGAAACGATTAAACTATAAAATGTTTATTTTATAAAAAAGCTTTTCAAATATTATTTGAAAAGCTTTTTTTATGACCGCTTTTATTTTGTTAATCAATTATAAATCAGCAAAATATTATTGATTAATATATTACTGAATCTATATTTTTTTTAGACAAATCTAAATTTTTAGTGTAAAAATTTTCAAATGTTGTTGTTTCCAACATTTGATCTACGCGGTATAACTGCCAATTAAGTTTTTGCTGAACTTCATCCCATTCTTTTATTTGCTGATAAGGAAATTGTGATGAAGGTTTATTAACAAAAGGAAGTAAAAAATCTATTGCTTTTAAAATACTTCTTCCATCTTGAGATTTTTCGGTTAGCAAGTTTATATTTAATAATTTTCCTATCTGAGTGATGTCTAAAAAATGAGTCAGATTAAATGTAGAATAACCTAATGCAGTAGTTCTTGCCAATTCTAAGGGTTGGGAACCATCAGGTTCTATTTGACTAAATAACCTTTTTTGCGGAAATTGATGAAGTAGTTTCTTCGCTAAATCTAAGTTACCTACAAACAAAGCGTAACGGGTCAATTGTACATCATAAGCTGTACCATGATTATTCGTAGCAGATTGTTCTTCGGCCGCAACGGGAGAAGTTTGCAACCATTGTATATATCCAGAAAACCATTCTTTTATAGCTTTCTGATCTACATTTGTAAATGATTTTGATTTTTTAAGCAACTCAACACCATCAAGCATTTCTACAAAAGAATAGGTATCTAAAACTCCCTCGCCTCTTCCTAAACCGTTTCTTACACCAGGAATAGTTTGTCCGTAATTCATATTCGGATTCATTTTGGTTTTTGGGTTAATAAACCAAGTTTTTAAATTTTCTACCGCTTTGTATGCAAACTTTTCGTCTGAAGTTAAGTAGTAAGCTAACGAAAGGGATTCTACACCTTTCGCAAAATCGCCTAAGGGATTACGGTCTAATTTTTCAATTTCGGGATTAGAAACGCCGTCTTTACGGATATATGGTAAACCGTCTTTATTACCAGGGCTTGGCCACCAATATCTACCCCTACTCATGTAATCATGTTTATCTCCACTTTGTGGCGTCATTTCCTTATCTACAACGGTTTTAATAGTTTTCGATAATTCTTTCTCCGCTTCATGAACTATTAATTTGACCACATCAGGTTTATACAACTTAGCTTTATCTATATTTTTGAGATTCCAAATTGCTACCTGAGCCTGTGCATTGCCAAATAAAAACAGCATGATTATGATGATTAGCTTTTTCATAATGTTGATTGATAGACAATTGATTGATTATAGAGTAAATTTATAGTAAATAATATTTGTGCTGTAAATAGAACCAGCAATTTATTCATGTAATTGGTTTAATTTTTTAATTAATGATTTATGCCTATCAGTTATTGTAAGATTTGCCATAAGCGATGAAACTCTTAGAATATTTTTTAATGATATTAACGATGATTATATCCAAATTGAAAAATGCTATTATAGCTACAAAATTTCTATTTAGAAATCAGTTTTACAATAAACTAATTGGTTAACCAGTTTGGTTAACCAAATATATATACATATTAATGCAAAACCAAAAATTTTTGATGATTAATTATTTTGATATCAATTAACCATAAATGATATGATAAATTTTTTAAAAGATGCTGTTAAAACCCATTATTTCCGTCAATTTAAAGCAGAAAACAATAAAAATTTTAGTCAATATATTATCATAAAATAAGTGCCTATGTTTTGTGGATGAAAGAATTTTTCTTTAGTTTTAGTTTAAATTATTTCTATAAGCAGCTATGGAATATAAAGCAGAATTTATCCATCATCGTAATAAAGAGCGAATAGCTGTTTGGTTTGATAACCAGCCCGATTTAATTGCTAGATTAAAAAAGTTGGGTGATGCCCGATGGAGCGCCACAAAAAAAGTATGGCATTTACCAAATACGCCAGAAAATAGGCTAAGATTTAAATTATATATTGCGCCCCTTCCACATTTAGGAATGGATAAGATAGCGCATGTAGAAAAATTTAAACGCTATTTAAATACCAAACGATATAGTGAAAGTACCGTAAAAACATATACCGAATCTTTAAAATCTTTTCTGTTGTTTTATGTAGATAAAGATGTAAGTAGTATTGATAATGAAGATGTAATTCATTTTTATCAGGAATATATAATTAAAAGAAAGCTTTCAAGTTCCTTTCAGAATCAAATTATTAATGCGATAAAATTATATTTTAGTACCATAAAAGAAAAGGCCATTCAGATTGAAAAAATTTATCGCCCTAAAAACGAGAAATTATTACCAAACGTTTTGAGTAAAGAAGAGGTAAAGAAGATTTTGGATGCCCATATCAATGTTAAACATCAAACAATGCTAAGTTTAATTTATAGCTGTGGTTTAAGGCGTAGTGAATTATTAAACTTAAAACCATCTGATATAGATTCTGACAGGCATTTAGTAATTATTAGGCAAGCAAAAGGAAAAAAAGACAGGATTGCGCCATTATCAGCAAATATTTTGGTGATGTTAAGGAGTTATTATAAAGCATACCAGCCAAAGTTATGGTTATTTGAAGGGCAAGTGAGCGGACAAAAATATGATGAACGATCTTTAGGGCAAGTTTTAAAACTAGCATTAGAGAAAAGTAAGATTAAAAAACCTGTCACCCTGCATTGGTTAAGACATAGTTATGCAACACATTTATTAGAGGCAGGAACAGATTTACGTTATATCCAAGAAATATTAGGGCATAAAAGCAGTAGAACTACCGAGATTTATACCCATGTTAGCACAAAAAGTATTAGAAATGTGAAGAGCCCATTTGATGATTTATAATATAAGATGATAGCAAAAACAGGAACAAAAACATTCCGTAATACAACAGAATTTGGTAGTATTACGGAGAATTAACACTACATATATACAAGTTAGCTGTAACGTTACTCGACCAAACGTATATGAAAAAAGGAATTTTGTTATTATTTTCCGTTCTAATTTTAGCTTGTCACAACGACCAGAAAAAAAATTGGAAAACGAAAAAAATCA
>JBBRYE010000193.1:0-3675 GCA_038237895.1 Sphingobacteriales bacterium
ACTATATTTTATTTTTTGTTAAAGAAGGTAAGATTGAAAGTTGTTTTTAATGAAAGAAATGCTTTAAGAGAAAACCCTCAATTTTTGATTTAATAGGATACTCTAGAAATCTTAGACTAAGAACTTAAATTTTAAATAATGATTGTCTTTTCAAATAATTGTTTGGATAGGAGTATCTGTTATCCTTTCAATTCGCGTTAACGATTGAAACGGCATCCTTTTTTTGCTTCTTACCATGTTGCAAATAGCAAAAAAAGATATAGTGTAAAGCGTGTAAAAACGCTCAAATAAACAGGCTAAAAATAATTATAATTTTTAAGGAGGATTAACAACTTTAATCTTTATGAAAACTGATGGCATAAAAAAAGACCAACCTTTCGGTCAGTCTTTCCTATCATAGGTATGATATAATTAATTAAATAATGTAAATTCTACTCTTCTGTTATTCTGACGACCAGCTTCTGTTTTATTACTATCAATTGGCTGAGTTTCTCCATAACCAGTTGCTTCAACCCTTGATGAATTAACACCTTTGCTTACTAAGTATGCTTTTACAGATTCAGCTCTGTCTTTAGATAACTTCATGTTGTAAGTATCACTTCCTTGGCTATCTGTATGACCAGCTAATTTTAAGCTTAAGTTTTTAGATACAATTAGGTTAGCAACTTTATCTAATGTTGCAAAAGATGTTGCTCTTATGGTAGATTTTGCTAAATCAAATTCTAAGTTTTTAATAGCATCGCTAACTACTTTTTTATCTTCTTCTGTTATGATATAAGTAACAGCAGGTTTAGCTGCTTCTACTTTTGGTAATGGACATCCCGCACCATCAACAGCTGTACCTTTTGTAGTATTTGGGCACTTATCATAAAAATCAGAAACACCATCACCATCAGAATCAGTCATTAATTTATTAACCTGATCTTTTAATGCATTAACTTCTGTATTATTTTTAGATGCTTCTAATTGAGCTTTTAAATCATCGTATTTAGCAACGTAATCTTTTTCTAAAATAGCAGCTGGATTAGCAAAAGCTAATTGTGGTTTAGATTTGTTACCAATTGCAAATTCTAGCCCACCATATCCGTAAGAAAATTTATCATATCCTGGTGCTCTGCTGTAACCATCTAGGATATCAGAATCAACAAAATTCATTTTATAACCTAAATCAAGATTTACTCCTTTAGAAATCATAAACTTCAAACCTAACGCAACTGGAACTACTAACTCATGATAGTTATCTCCATTGTTAAGAGTTGTTGTAAGATTTGCATTGTTAGTAACGGTTGGTTGGAAACCAATTAAACCTGCACCTGCAGAGATATAAGGAGTTACATAACTTTGATGGCGTAAAATATTAAAATTACCTATATTGTAAACACCACTTAAAGTAGCATCCCATTTAATTTCTGTTTCAAAAGATTTATAAGGAGTGTTTGTAAATACAGGTCCATTAGTTTTAGAAGAAGAATTATCAGCCTTTAAAGTTCCTCTGAAAAAATCTGCTTGTAAAGCAAAACTATGCGTAAGTTGTTGTTTTAAATAACCACCATAACCAGCATTAACTTTCCAATTAGAGAAATCATTGCTTCCTCCAGTTAACACAACTGGTGCTAATACACCACCATTTAACCCAATAGAGAATTTTCTGTAAGAAGAACCTCCAGCAAATGGCTTAATATTATCCATCATCATCATTTTATCCTTGCTCATTTTGTCTGTAGACATAGGCATGGTTTCTTGTGCAAATGTGAAATTTGCAATAGTTACTGCTCCTAAAAGCATGATACTTTTCTTTAAATTTGTTTTCATAATCTTTTTTGATTGTTACCACTTAATGAGTCAAAACTTTGCCAAAAAGAATTTAAAGTCAAATTTTATATTAAATAATAGATTTAAAGGGTTTAAACCATAAAAAAAGCCCAACTTAATAAAAGTTGAGCTTTTAAGCTTGTATATAATTTAGTACGAATTACCAAAGTTGCGATGGATATGTACCATCTTTAACTAAATAATTGATGCTTTCTTGTACAATATCTTTATCTTCTTTGTAGGTAACACCAAACCATTTTGCATCCGTTGGGATAACTTTAAAGCTGCCGATGTTATTTTTAATGAGGTAATCTGCAATGAGCGGAATAAAAAATTCTGATTTTGGGTTACTTTCATTTTGGTACACAAAATCAATAAACAACTTTTCTGTTACCTCAAAAACTTCAGGAGTGAAGCCCCAAAAATTCATAGAAACAGGAGTGCTTGAATCTAACTGATGTGTACTTCCGTCTTCATTTTCATAAACAATAGCACCATCTTTAGGATAAACTTTGGTACGTTCATTTATCTCCGTCATGTTTCCATTGGCATCTGTTTGGCAAACTCCGCGAGAAACAGAACCATTTTCTGAAAGTGTATTGCCTATTTTATACCCAACAATACTATATTTATTTGGGCCAGCTTCGGTTGTTAAAAAATCAACCATGTTTTTGAAGGCTTCGTATCCATAATAATCATCGGCATTAATTACACAAAAAGGTTCATGAATTTGGTTTTTAGCTTCTAAAATAGCATGACCAGTTCCCCAAGGTTTTGTTCTTTCAATATCTTTATCAATTCCGTATTTTTTTAAATCAAAGGTTTGAAATATATAATCGGTTTCAATTTTACCAGCCAGTTTAGGTTCAAAAATAGATTTAAAGTTATCTAAAAACTCTTCTTTAATGATAAAGCTTATTTTTCCAAATCCAGCTTTAATGGCATCATATATAGAATAATCAATTATTGTTTCTCCGTTGGGGCCGAAACCGTCTATTTGTTTCATGCTACCATAGCGACTTGCCATACCGGCGGCTAAAATTAATAAAGTGGGTTTTTTCATTATATTATTATATTTTTCTAATTGGTTGTTGTTTAAAATCCAAATAATCCTCCGTTTTTGGTACGAGGTTTTTTTCCTATTATCATTCCAAATATCCCTCGCACAATTTCTCTACCAATTTGCCGAGTAATTGGTGCATTAATAGCCTCTTCAAACATACTTTTTTCTGGCTTTGTATTTTTAGCAATTTTCTCTTCTTGTTTTATAGATTCTTGCTCCTCATGATCCTTCATTTTTTGATTGATGCGAGCAGTTAAAATTTCACTAGCGCTTTCTGGATTTACTATTTCTTGATATTTTTTATAAATATTAGAGCTATTCATTAACGCTTCACAATCGATATTGCTCATTGGTCCCATTACAGATCTTGGCGGTGTTAAATGTGTGGCAACAACTTCAGTTGGAATACCCTTTTCATTTAAAACCGTAATAAGAGCTTGCCCTGTTCCTAAACTAGTTAAAATAGTTTCTATTTCATAAAAATCTGATTTAGGATAGGTTTTAACCGTTTTCTTTAAATCATCTACGTCATTTGGAGTAAATGCTCTAAGTGCATGTTGAACTCTATTTCCTAATTGCCCCAAAACACTTTCAGGTATATCTGATGCTGCTTGTGTACAAAAGAAAACACCTACACCTTTTGATCTAATTAATCTTATTACTTGTTCTATTTTTTCTAAAAATGCTTTTGTAGAGTTATTAAATAGTAAATGTGCCTCATCAAAAAAGAAAACCAACTTGGGTTGATCTAAATCACCAGCTTCTGGCAAATTATTATAGATTTCTGCCAAAAGACTCAA
>JBBRYE010000194.1:0-3646 GCA_038237895.1 Sphingobacteriales bacterium
AAACGTTTTGATTAAAAAAACGATTAGAGCATTTATTTAGCGTTTAAGGATGTAAACAAATCTTTTAATTCCGATTGGTGGAGACACCAACCGGTAAACAAAAAACGGACACATACGAAACATTAGAAAGAATTTTTTCATGAGTAAACTAAACAGTCATTTATGTTAATAATCAGGTGTAAACATTGCCACTAATAACTATTTTGAAAAGGTAAATACTTCTTGTTTTACTTTGGCAGCTTTGTAAACTTCATTGAATTCCTCTATAGATTTAAATTGTAGTTGCTCTAAAATTTTGTATTCATAAAATACATTAAAAGAAGTACTCTTAAATGGCCACGGTTCAATACAAATATCTTTATTTGGTTTGTACTGTACTAAGCTCATATCTCCATCGGGACTTTCGGAAATCTCCATTTTTCTTCCATCGGACTGTATTTTATCCAAACAGATCAACAGCGATAACGCATCACCCCATTCTAAAAATCTATGTAACCGATCGGCATATTTTTTATTAATATTTAAATTTTTTAAAACAGATGTACGGTATTTTTCCTGATCCTTTAAAAAATTATCGAGCCCTTTATCCGTTTTTCGTTTATCACCATCGTATAAAAATTTTAAATGATGAGAAGTGAGCAAACCATTCAGTTGACTTTTAGAGCTTCCAATTTCCATCAGGCTGAGCAATGGTGTTATATCGGTTTTACTTTTGCAGTCGGCAACTGTAAAGTTTCTAGGCGCACCTGCATCTGTAAGGTTTTGATCGGCCAGCGTTTCAGTTACGCCATCATCATGCTCTGCAATGGCAAGAAGTGCAGGAACAATAATTTCTACAGGCAAATCAATCTTATATTGATATGATATCATTGCAGCCAGCAATCCATGCGAACGTTGGGTGATAATTTTCCAGCCTTTTTGATGGGATGATACGATCATAAAGTTGTAAAGGAAATAGATTTTTTTACCCTATTTTCATCTTAGTGTTTGTTTGTAATAAGCATGCCAAAGTTCTCCGGCTCCAAAATATTTTTTGTTGTAAATGCTGTAGTATTATTTCTAAAATATTCTTTTGGCATAGGCCTCGGTTCGTAGCGCACGAAATAGTAGCCAAAAATTTCTTTGTTGCCCTTTTAATTACGCTTAAAATGTATTGACTTTTAATTACTACAAAAACAAATCTAAAGGTTCGTGTCACACTCTTAGTTTCGCTCCTTAAATTATTTATAGATTTTACAACTACACAAGGGTTGACTCTATCTACTTTCGTATTGTAGTAGAATTAACCGGATGACTAAGGTGAACTAGGTGTCACACCAAGCTTTAAGGCTTATGTTTCGAATTAGACCTTAGCCATCATAGTTGAAAGCACTAAATAGAATGTTAGGCTTTAAGGCCTTTTAAGAGTATTAGTTTGTTCAACTATTGGTTAATTCAATTTGTAGTAATCACAATTTAATTAAAAAATTATGGAACAAAATTTATTTGTTGGCATCGACATTTCAAAATTAACAGTTGATGTAAATGTGTTACAAATTAGCCATCTTAAAGAGCCACATTATCATCAATTTGAAAACACAAAAGATGGTTTTAAAGCCATGCACAAATGGATTACAGGTATTGTAAAGTTTACAAAAGAAGAAGCTCTTTTTTGTATGGAAAACACAGGTGTTTATTCATTACTTTTTAGCAAGAATTTATCTACGGATGGGTATTATGTCTGGGTAGAAAATCCTTTAGAAATTAAAAGATCATTAGGCATACAAAGGGGTAAAAGCGACAAGTTAGATTCATTGCAGATTGCACAGTATGCTTACAGATTTAAGGACAAAGCCAAACGCTTTAAAATACCCTCAAAAATACTGTTAGCCTTAAAAGATTTAGAGGCTTATAGAGATAGGGTAGTAAAAGTGAAAGGAGTGCTACAAAAGCCTATTGGAGAGCTTTTTGAAGAAAACTTAACAACCGGTTTTATACATGATTCCACTAAAGCAATGATAAAAGAATTTGATAAAACGATTGCAATAATTGAAGAGAAAGTAATGAAATTAATGAACGAAGATGAGGAATTAAAAAGGGTGTATAATTTAGCAATTTCAGTAAAAGGTATAGGGATGCAAACGGCCGTTTTTATGCTAATACATACTCATGGTTTTACAACGTTTACAACTAGTCGTCAATTTGCATGTTACTGTGGTATAGCACCCTTCGAACATACATCAGGCACAAGTGTGAGAGGTAATACCAGGGTAAGCCATTTAGCAAACAAAAAACTTAAATCTTTGTTACACATGTGTGCAAGGTCGGCAGTAAGGTATGAGCCAGAATTGAAAGCATATTATGAAAGAAAAAAAGCCGAGGGAAAGAAAGAAAACTGTGTAATGAATATGATAAAAAACAAATTAGTAAGCCGAGTTTTTTCTGTAGTAAAGAGAGGCGAAGGCTTTATGAGTCTTGAGGATTATAAACTGTCTATGCAAGCTGCATAAGAGGAAATATTTTTGTTGCAATGGCTAAAAAAACGCAAGCTGCGTAAGCAGCTTACGAAATGGAAATATTTCCGTTGGTTATCTTATTGCTAAAAAGTTGCTCGCCAGCAGAGCTTTTGTCCTCTTCAGATAGCAAAATGAAGGTAAAATGTTTTTAAAAAAAAGCCAAAAAATATTTGGATTAATCATAGAATTCGAAACAAAAAACAAATTGATTCCCCAAACCTATAGGGTTTAAAAAACCTTATAGGTTTACACCCTCAAAAAACCCAGGTCATACACCATTGGCTGTAATTTTTCCGTTAGTGCTTTGTAGGCTTCTTCAAAAGGTTTGAAAGATACCGGTACAAAATCGCCGCTGGCATTGCGGGCTTGGAGGGCTTTGCGTATTTGGTACCAGCCAACATCGGCACGGTTTAGTTTTAGTTCGTCTCTTACGGTGTGTACATCGGTGTGTGCAAAATATGCCTGCCATAATAATTTACCTTCTTTCATAACAGCCGCTGCTTTATTCGTAATTCCAAATTCGTAATTCGTCACTAAATAGTTTACCATAAAATCACTCTCAAAACGCTCGGGTGCATTTACCTCTGCTTCGGTAAAAGGTATAAAATAATTTACGATGCTCCACTTTTTGCCGTTCCATTCTAAATCGTTTGCACTTGCGGTGAGGTTGCTGCCGTTAAACAACATCCATATTAAACAATCGCTTTTAAACTCTTCCGTTAATGGTTTTGTCGGTTGTAAAAATTGATCTCGATCATTAAGCCAAGTGGGTTTTACTAATCTTCTTACAGAAAAAACAATTGCTATTTGCCATAAGTTTATTTCGTTTATAAAATAACCTCTTGCACTTCCATAACCAGAAGAAAATATTACAGTTTGAATTCCCGAGTGTTGTAAATCATTTCCACCACTAAGCATGTAACCGATTGCATTATCAGACCATTTAGTTCCTCTTAAATCTTTAGTTGCTGTAGCGGGAACAATTGAGTTTTTTAAAGGAATAATTGAAAAATCATATTTAATCTGTAAACTCCTGACTAAACATCTTTCCATATATTCCACCATCCATAGCGCCAATACCAACTTTCTTAAAATTGCTATTTAAGATATTGGCTCGATGCCCTGGACTGTTCATCAAACCTTGCATTGCT
>JBBRYE010000195.1:0-3645 GCA_038237895.1 Sphingobacteriales bacterium
AGAGGTATTAGAAAATTCTTTAGAATTAATTGGCGAAACTATTGAAGTAAGCAGGATTTATTATTATCAATTAAATCATAAAAATGATGATGATAATGATGCTTACGAGGTATTAAATTGGGCAATTGATGGAGTGGAAACCAGTTTTGAAGCATTTAAAAAAATACCTGGCAAAGATGTTTTAGAAATTGTAAGCTTAATGAAAGGCAAATCATACTTCTATGGTTTTACAGAAAATTTAAGTGCTGGAGCTGCAAAGACAATACTCCAAAATAAATCTATAAAATCTTCATTAATTTTCCCTATCAAAGTAAATGAAACCAATTTTGGTTATTTATGCATTGAAGATGTTTTTAAACAAAGGGAATTTAGTAAAGATGATATTTCTTTTATAAAAACAATATGCGATAATCTTTCTACAGCTATAGAGAAGTTAAATAATTTAGAGAAGCTTAACCTCGCTTTTGAAGAGAAAAATAATATTTTAGAAAGTATTGGTGATGCTTTTTTTGCAGTAAGTAAAAATTGGAATATCAACTATTTTAATAAGGTTGCTGAGGGATTATTTAAAATCAATAAAAAAGATGTAATTAATAAAAACATTTGGGGTAATCTATTTGATAATGATGAAACCATATTTTATCCTCAGTTTAAAATTGCACTTGATACTAACAACGCTGTTCATTTTGAGGCCTATCATGAAAAGCAAGACATTTGGATGGAAGTAAGCGTTTATCCTTCTGAGAGCGGATTATCTATTTATTTGAAAGATATAACAGATCGTATCAATTACGTGAAAGCTATAGAGAAACAAAATCAAAACCTAAAGGAAATATCTTGGATGCAATCTCATGTTGTGAGGGCGCCATTAGCCAGATTAATGGGTCTAATCAATATAAAAGATATAATTTATGAGGATGAGATGACAGAAGCAGAATTCTATAATTTAATAATGAAGAGCGCTAATGAATTGGATGATGTTATCAAAGAAATTACCAATAAAACCCAGATTGATAATTAATTTATAAATCAACCCTTCTAAAATTTTAATAGAAGGATTGATTAGTAATTATTTAAATTATATGATGTTCATTAGCATCAGAACTTGCATATATCCTATCAATAATTTCCTTATTTTTATTCATTACAATCTTTCTTTTAATACTAAGTTTAGGAGTAAGTTCTCCACCATCAATAGTAAATTCATTAGCTAGTAAGGCAATTTTCTTTACCTGTTCCCAATGTCCAAAACTATCATTCAATTTATTTACTTCGGTCCAAATCTTATCGCAAACTTTAATATTCTTTATTAACTTTTCTGGTGCCGTTTCAGTAATTTCGTTTCTTTTAGCCCATTCTGTTAAGTTTTCAAAGTTTGGTACTATTAAGGCAGATGGAAATTTCATATTCTCCCCAACTATCATAATCTGCTCTATATACACAGATTCTTTAAATTTATTTTCTAGCATCTGCGGCGAAATATATTTACCACCAGCGGTTTTAAACACTTCTTTTTTCCTATCAGTAATAGCTAAAAATCCATCTTTAAATTCACCAATATCACCTGTATGAAACCAGCCATCAATAATGGATTCAGCTGTCGCATCTTCCCTTTTATAATATGCTTTAGTTATACTTGGGCCTTTAACTAATATTTCACCATCCTCAGCAATTTTAACTTCTAAGTTAGCTAATATTTTACCAACAGTGCCAAATTTGGTTTGACCTTTAAACGGACCGTTAACTGCAATTACAGGAGATGTTTCGGTTAAACCATAACCTTCTAAAACTTTTATATCGGCACCCCAAAAAACTCTGGCTAAACGTTCTTGTAAAGCAGCACCGCCAGATACTATACATAAAATTTCACCACCTAAAGCATCTCTCCATTTACTGAAAATTAATTTACGGGCTATTTTTAGTTTCATTTCGTACCATAAACCATTTTTACCTCCCAACTCGTATTGATGTCCTAATTTTAAAGCCCAAAAAAATAGTGATTTTTTAACGCCTGTTAATTCATGTCCTTTTGCAACAATCCTATCGTAAACTTTTTCTAATAGTCTTGGCACAGTTGTAAAGCAATGGGGTTTTACCTCTGCTAAGTTTGCTACAATAGTATCCATGCTTTCTGCATAATAAACAGCTATACCTAAATAGAAATACATGTAGCAAACCATTCTTTCAAAAATATGAGACAGAGGCAAAAAGCTTAATGCTTTAGTAATTTCTTTAGGATACATTGGGGCAGAGTACATTACGTTACTTATCAGGTTTTCATGAGTAAGCATAACACCCTTAGGAGTTCCAGTAGTTCCAGATGTATAAATTAAGGTTAACAAATCATCTTTAGTGATTTTTGATTTAAAAGGATCTAAATCAATATCATTATTTTCTTCTCCTAACTTTTTAATTTCTTCCCAATAAGGAAGGTTATCAATTTTATCGAATGTGTAAATTTTCAAATTTAATTTAGATTCATTTTTAACTTTTAAAATCTTATCATAAATCTGTTTAGAGGAAACAAAAATGATTTTAATTTCTGCATCATTTAAAATAAATTTAATATCATTTTCTGCTAAAGTAGGGTACATAGGAACCTGAGTAGCGCCTATTTGCATAATTCCAAAATCACAAAAGTTCCATTCAGGTCTGTTTTCAGACATAATTGCAACTTTATCATCCTTAACTATTTTTGATAATAATAACCCTTTACTTATTGCATTTGATGTTTGTATAAATTGATCAACACTATATTTAATCCATTCGCCATTAATTTTTGTAGCTAAAATATCTTTGGTATTGTAACAGTTTTTATTGTGCGATAGCAAGTCAAAAACTCTGCTTATTTTTTCCATGATATGTTGGTTTTAGAAAATTTTAATTGGTTAATAAAAGATGCAAAATGATTTCTGAATCTTTTAGCGTTAATTTCAAATTTATATAAAATATGATGATAAAGGTGCGGTTGACTGTTATTAGTTTAAAAATGATAATAAAATTCTTTTACTTCTTTTTATAAAAAATTTAAAGGTTGTAAAATATTGATTTATACATATTTAATCAATTGTGTAATCTCAATCTTTAAAATTAGTCCAATTAGTCTAATTTTTTATTCCTTTTGGCATCAAATTGGTTAAATGCCAAACTTTAACAAACAATTAAAATTATGAGAAAATTAATTTTATCATCAGTTGCTGTTATTTGTATAGCATTAACGGCATCTGCACAAAGCAATTATAAAACTGGTATAGGTATTAGAGGTGGTGGTTATGAAAATGGATTAACAATTAAACATTTTACAAACTCTAGTACTGCAATTGAAGGAATTTTAGGATTTAGACCAGGAGTAGTGGTATTAACAGGATTATATGAGAAACATGCAGTGGCTTTCTCTGAACCTTCTGTAAATTGGTTTTATGGTGCTGGTGCCCATATTGGTTCTATTAATGGAGGCCGTTATTATAGAGGATATGGTAAAGACCGTTATTATGCAGATAACGGACTACTTTTAGGTGCTGATGGTATTTTAGGATTAGAATGGAAAATACCAGAAATTCCTTTTGCACTATCTGCAGATTTACACCCAAGATTAGAATTAGCTCAAGGCCCATATCTTGATTTAGAAGCTGCAGCTACATTAAG
>JBBRYE010000196.1:0-3639 GCA_038237895.1 Sphingobacteriales bacterium
ATAGGCGAAATTACACCAGAAACAATTCTCAAAAAAAACTCATTTATTATTTGGAGAAAAGGTATTACAGCCGATTTTGAATTGAAATTAGATTATCGTATTTCTGTTGATGGAAATAGTGGTGTTAATTATAGAAGTGAAGAAGTAAAAGATATTCCATTTGCTTTAAAAGGTTATCAGGCTGATATAGACGGAAAAAATAGATATACCGGTCAAAATTATGAAGAACGTGGTAGAGGATTTTTAGCATTACCCGGACAAAAAGTTTTATTAGAATCAGATAAAAAGCCAATCATAACTGGTGCAACTGGTGATGTTGCTGTATTAAAAGCAAATTTGACCTCAAATTGGAATCAATGTCATATTATCGCAAAAGGAAATAAAATACAACATTACATTAACGGAATGTTAATGAGTGAAATTATAGATCAGGATAGTTTAAAATCAAAAAAGTCAGGTTTATTGGGCGTTCAGGTTCATGTGGGCCCACCAATGAAAGTTGAATATAAAAATATCAGATTTAAAAAATTGTAACCTTAAACACAATTTTGTTTATTTATATACCTTAAAATGAAAAAATCAATAATTAGTAAAATGTATCGTTTTAGCATCTTTTTAGCGCTATTAGTATTTGTAAGTTGTGCCTTTACTAAGCCTCAAAAGCCAATGCCAAAGAAAATGAACATTGTTTTTTTATTAGCTGATGATTTAAGGTGGAACTCTTTAGGTTGTATGGGTAATGATATTGTGATTACTCCAAATATTGATGCTATAGCTACACAAGGTATTAAATTTAAAAATGCTCAAGTAACTACCCCAATATGTTGTGTAAGTAGGGCAACTTTACTTACAGGGCAATATATGAGTAGGCATGGTATACAAGGTTTTGGAAAAGCAATTGTTCCTGATAAGTTTGTTGATACCTATCCTGCTCAGCTAAGAAATGCGGGGTACTGGACAGGTTTTGTAGGGAAATATGGAGTTGGAAATCTAAGAAGTTCAGATTTTGATTTTTCATCAATTTACGAAGGCAGACATTGGTATCCTGTTAATCCAGAACTAAATCCAAATTTAAAAGCCAATGGCAAAACTCCAATTATTGGTGATTCTATTCATGTAACGGATAGAAATGCTAATGATGCCATCAAATTTTTAAAGAATAGACCTTTAAATAAACCTTTCAACTTATCAGTTAGTTTTTTTTCGCCACATGCTCAAGACGAAAATCCTCGCCAATATCTGTATAGGCCATCATCAGAAAAATACTACCAAAATGTTCAAATTCCTTTACCTAGTACTTCAAACAAAGCAGCATTAAATGCACTTCCTCCATTTATTTCAAATGAAAAAAATGAAGGACGTAATCGTTGGCATTGGCGTTTTGATACCCCAGAAAAGTATCAAACCTATATGAAAGCTTATTACCGTTTGATTACAGATGTTGATGTTGCAGTGGGTAAAATTATTGCCGAGCTTAAAGCTGAAGGAGAATATGAAAATACGCTTATTGTTTTTATGGGCGATAATGGCTATTTCCAAAGTGACCATCAACTGGCAGATAAATGGTATCCTTATGAAGAATCTATAAGAGTACCTTTGATTATTTATGATCCTCGTATGCCTTCATCAGCAAGAGGAAAGTCAAATAATGAATTTGCTTTAAATATTGATATTGCCCCAACCATGTTAGCAGCAGCTGGAGTAAAAATTCCCCAAAGTATTCAAGGTTTAGATTTATCGCCACTTTATTTATCAAAGCAAAAATTAAATTGGCGTCAAGATTTTTATGTAGAGCATCCTGTAATTGGTAGAACAGATTTTATCCCCGCTTCTGAGGCCGTGGTTACTCATAATAAAAAATATATCAATTGGCCTTTTTATGGTTATGAAGAGTATTTTGATTTGAAAAAAGATCCTAAAGAAGTTAATAACGGTTTTAAGGATAAACAAAATCAAAAAGACATTGAGATATTGAAAAGCAGAATGATTGAATTAAAAAACCAGGCTAAGTAATATTATTTTTAGTTAATTGATTAAAGGCTCTAAAGCCTGAAAAAGGTTTTTAACTAAAAAAAATACATTATTACATCTAATCATAACAGTACAGGATAGATATTTCAATTTATTTGATAAGATTTACGATACCAAAATCAATAGAAAAGTCTATTGTATTATTAATTAACCAATTATAAATTATTTATCTAAAATGAAAAGAAAATTACTTTTTACTTTATTAATGGCCTCTGGCAGTTTGTTTAGTTTTGCACAATTTACCGCTGGTAATTTGGTAGTATTAAGAGTTGGTGTAGGAGGAACTACAGCCATAAATGGAAATACTACCGCAGTATCTTTATTAGAATTTACTCCAGTAGGTGTGCAGGTTGGTTCGTCATTAGATTTAAATTCTACGACTGCAGGCTCAAGAATAACAATTAATGGATCTTCTAATGAAGGACTTTTGAAATTATCTGGTGACGGTAAGTTTTTAACACTAGCAGGATATGATCAACCAGTTGCCACAGTAGCAACAACCGCTATAAATATTGCAGGTCAAAAAGTTATTGTATCTGTTAATAATGATAAAGCTATCGATTATACTACAAAAATTATAGCAAATGATGTTGGTGGAAATCTAAGGAGTGCAACTACAGTTGATAAATCTGGCTTTTGGTTTGGAACTTCATCTTCAGGTGTGAGATATGTTCCTGTTGGTAATACAAGCACTAATGCCGTACAAATTGCACCTAACACAGTCGCACCCGCCGATGTGTATGGTAATATACGTAGTGTAGGTATTTTTAATAATGAACTCTACGCTTCAGTAGTTACCGCTACTAACCATGGCGTAAGTCTTATTGGATCAGGTACACCTTCATCAACAGCTTCTCAAACTAAAACAGCATTACCTGGAGTAACAGTAAACAGTACATTTGGTGATTTTGTTTTATTAGATTTGGACGCCACCACCCCAGGTGTTGTTGATGTTTTGTATGTTAGTGAATCGAGTAAATTAAATAAATATTCTTTAGTAAGTGGTACATGGGTACTAAATAGTACAACCACACCACCTAATACGGGTATTTACGGTTTAGCAGCAATAAAAAATGGTACAGCAGTTTTACCTGGTACTGGCAGTGGTGCGGCAGTTTTTATATCTACAAATAGCAACACTTCAGATACAAATTTACAATATGCTTTAGATATTGGTGGTTACAATCAGCCCTTTAATGGTACTTTTAGCACAATAGCTAGTGCAGGAACAAATTATGCTTTCAGAGGTATTGCATTTACACCAAATACTACTACTTTACCTGTAGATTTAACATCTTTTACTGGTAAAAACACCACAAATGGAATTCAATTAAACTGGGAAACAGCCTCAGAAAAAAACAATGATCGTTTTGATGTATTACGTTCTAACGATGCCAATAATTTTCAAATCATTACTTCTGTTAAAGGCAAGGGAACAAGTAATAGTTTAAATAAATATAATTACTTAGATGCTCAACCTTTATCAGGTACAAACTACTACAAGCTAAACCAGGTAGATTTTGATGGGAAAAATACACCTTCTAATGTAATTGCTATTAAAACAGGATTAACAGAAAGTACCATCACTGCTTATGCAACATCAAAAGA
>JBBRYE010000197.1:0-3624 GCA_038237895.1 Sphingobacteriales bacterium
AGAATTGACTTCATTAATCCTTTTCTTAAAACATTTGGTTGGGATGTCGACAATGAGGAAGGTAAAACGCAATTTATACGCGATGTTATTCAGGAAGAAAATATTGAGGTTGAGGAAGACGATCTGCTGAAGAGTAAAAACCCTGATTACACATTAAGAATTCAAGGCGAGAGAAAACTTTTTCTTGAAGCGAAAAAAACGGCTATTGATATTGAAAAGTCTAGCAGGTCTACCTTTCAAACGAGACGGTACGGATGGAGTGCAAATCTAGGAGTTTCTATATTGACGAATTTTGAAAAACTAGTAATTTATGATTGTCGTTTCAAACCACTCGCTGCCGATGATCCATCCGTTGCCCGGTACAAAATTTTTCATTTTACAGAGTTCTTAAAACGATTTGACGAACTCTATGAGTTTCTATCGTTCGACTCTGTGAATTCTGGATTTATAGATGAGTACTTTTCTCTTGCAAAAGCTGATCTAAATACTTTTGATGAGTACTTTTTAAAGCAAATTGAGAAATGGCGAGCACAACTTGCTAGTGACGTGATAGAAAACAACAAAGGATTTGATGAAGAGAGTATAAACTTTCTAATTCAGCGATTATTAAATCGCATTGTTTTCTTAAGAATTTGTGAAGATAGAGAGATTGAAAAATATGAGACACTTAAAAGATTAAAGAACTATGAGGATTTAAAAAGTCTATTCATTGAATCTGATAAAAAATATAATTCGGGTTTATTTGATTTTATTGAAGACCAGTTTTCTCTCAGTATCAATCTAAAATCGGAAGTCCTTATCCATATTTTTAATGAACTGTACTATCCAGAAAGCTCTTATGATTTCTCCGTTGTAGATCCTACTATACTTAGTCAAATCTATGAGCGTTATTTGGGAAGCAAAATTATTATTGTAGATAATAACAAGATTTCGATAGTTGAAGAGCCGGAGGTTTCGGCATCCAGTGGTGTCGTTCCAACTCCTAAATTTGTTGTAAATAATATTGTCAAGGAGACTTTATCATCTCTCTTATCCGGAAAAAATTCAAAACAACTCCAAACTTTAAAAATTGCTGATATCTGCTGCGGTTCAGGAACCTTTCTAATATCAGTTTATGATCTGCTTTTGGAAAAAACTGTCTTGGCCTTTATCGATGAAAAAGTTACAGACAAAGAGTTAATCTATCTGGTAAACAAAGACATTTATCGTCTAACACTCAAAGCGAAGCAAACCATTCTAACTCAAAATATTTATGGGGTAGATATTAATCCTTATGCAGTTGAAGTAACTAAATTTAGTTTGTTTTTAAAACTATTGGAGGATGAAAATTCTGGATCAATAAACTACTATCTGGACAAGCATAAACAAAAAATATTACCTAATCTTGACGGCAATATCAAGTGTGGTAATTCTCTAGTTGACGGGAATTATTTTCAATACAATCCAGAAGCAATTGAAAATGACGAGCTTCTTTACAAAGTAAAGCCTTTTGATTGGTTAAATGAATTCCCGTTTTTGAAGGAAACAAAGGGTTTTGATGCCATTGTAGGCAATCCTCCGTATGTTCGGATCCAAAACATGGTAAAATATTTAGGAGAAGAAATTAGGTACTATCAAAACAAGCTTTCCGGATATACCGTTGCGGAATCTGACACCTTTGACAAATATTATTTATTCATACAACGCGCACTTCAACTGATAAATGAAGAAGGTATCGTTGGTTATATTGTACCAAATAAATTTTTTATTGCAAAAGGCGGAAAGGCCCTAAGGCTTCACATAGCTTCACATAGCTCGGTTTTTAAAATTGTACATTTTGGCGTAACTCAGGTATTTCCTAATCGGAGCACTTACACCGCTGTACTTATTCTTGATAAAAGAAAAGATAGAACAGATTTTAATTTTAAGCGTGTAAAAAAAATAAATGCGGAATTTGTGGCTGATTCGATTGATTATATCGCTTATAAAAATATTGACTTCAAAGACGATCCGTGGATTTTCGTTTCTGGAGAAACAAAAGCTGTTTTTGATAAGATCAACGCTGCTGGAACAGTTTCATTAAAAGCAATAGCTGAAATTCCAGTAGGTCTACAAACAAGTGCAGATAAGGTTTATATTTTCGTGCCTGAATCAGAAACAGAAACAACATATAAGTTCAAAAAGGTTGGTGTAGATTATGAAGTGGAAAAGGCGATCTGTAAACCCTGCTTATATGACTTATCATTTGATCTCTTTGATTCGGTAAAAGCCAATGCACAAATTATTTTTCCATATCTTATTGAAGATAACAAGGCAGAGGTACTTTCGGAAGAAGATTTTCAAAACAACTTTCCTTTGGCTTGGTCATATCTTAATATGTTTAAACCAGCACTTTCAAAAAGAAGTATAAATGGGTCTAAAGAACCTAAGTGGTATCAGTTCGGTCGCTCACAAAGTCTAACTAAATTTCATGATACGGAAAAATTGATCTGGCCTGTTTTATCTACCAGGTCAAGTTATATTCTGGATAATGATAATATCCAATTTACTGGTGGTGGAAATGGCCCCTATTATTCATTAATCAGTAGTTCGACTTATTCTCCATTATATATTCTCGGCATTCTTTCTCATCCAGTTTTTGAAGCGATGGTTAAGGCTGGTGCAAGCGAGTTTAGAGGCTCTTATTACTCGCATGGCAAACAATTTATAGAGAACCTTCCTATTAAGGTAATAAATTTTGAGGATGCAAATGAGAAGAATCTTTACGATCAAGTGGTTAATACAGTAAAGCAACTCATCGATACTAAGAAAAATTACAAGGGCGAATACATACTGGCTAAAAAGGCAGTTCAGCGAAGAAAATTGGATCTTCTTGGAGAAAATCTAATAAATCTAATTAATGAATTATATAATATTAGCCAAAATGATCTGAATATCGTATTGGCAGACGAAATGTTTTTAACTGATTTAAATGAAGACAATGACTGAAGAAGTAACTGAGAAAATTGATTCAAGGAAATTGCGTGGTGGTTATTATACGCCCCAGGCAATTACTGATTTTATTTGTAGATGGGCTATTACAGATCCGACAAAAAAAGTTATGGAACCAAGCTGTGGCGATGGTAACTTTATTGAAGCTGCAATTAAAAGATTTATTGAACTTGGAGTTCCACAGAAGAAATTATTTGGCCTGATTAAAGGTATTGAGTTGATTGAGCAAGAAGCCGAAAAATCAAAGGCCAGGGCTTTAAACTACGGTTTGAATTCTACCACAATAATTAATTCAGATTTTTTTAATTACATCAAAAATGCTGATGATAGCAAGTTTGATGTCGTTATTGGTAATCCGCCTTTTATACGCTACCAAAATTTTCCGGAAGAACACAGAGACCTTGCAATCAAAATGATGGAAGAAATTGGCCTAAAGCCTAATAAACTAACTAATATTTGGGTTCCATTCCTTGTCATATCAGCCAGTACACTTAATAAGGGTGGCAAATTGGGAATGGTTATTCCAGCAGAACTATTTCAAGTAAAATACGCTGCGGAAACGAGGATATTTCTTTCAAAATTCTTTAGCCGAGTAACTATTGTAACATTTAAAAAATTAGTCTTTAAAGACATTCAACAAGAAGTTGTCTTACT
>JBBRYE010000198.1:0-3599 GCA_038237895.1 Sphingobacteriales bacterium
AAAACGGGGGTAAACAACTTTTGGAAAATTATACCCATGTACAATTTTTTTTACCATTAAACGATGTTAATCAATGTATAGGAGGGTTTTCCACTGATGGAAAAGATAATTTTGATTTTAAAGTTAGAATTATTTCACAACAAGATATAGACCCATCTAAAATCAAAATTTTGGAAAGCGGAAAAATTTTGGATGAAAAGATAGCAGGGGTTAATAACATTAATAAGCGAAGTTTTAAATTTATCAATATGACAGTAACTGACATCGCTATTCATTATACTCCAAAAAGTAAGAAGAGTTATATAAAAGTTTCATACGATGGAAGCGATACACAGACTTTAACACTAATAAAATAAGATGAAAAAACTATATATCATTTATTTGATAAGTATTTTACTAATAATTGGTTTTAAAGGTTTTTCGCAAACTCAAAGAATTCCATTATCAGAAAAATCTATTATAAAAGATTCTATAGGAAACGTTTATCCTTACGAAAAATGGTTTGCTATGATTAGTACCGGTACTTATAAAGTACAGAAAAAAAAGGATAGCATCGATGAATACATATTATTGAAAATTGAGAAGCTGAGTAGTGAAGTAAACAAAGAAATTTACGGAAATAAAAGTCCAAATTTTTTAGGTAATCAAATCAAATTTTCTAGAATGACAGATTTGGATGGAGAAAAATACGATGACAAGTCTTTGAAAGATAAAATTGTTGTATTAAATTTTTGGTTTGTGCAATGCGCTCCTTGTAAAATGGAAATTCCTGATTTAAACAAATTATACAGAAAATATAAAGAAACAGATAAAATTGTTTTTTTATCTGTTTGCTTAGACGCAGAACCTAACATCATTGGATTTTTAAGAACAATGCCTTTTTTTTATAAAATAATTCCTTGGGGTGAAGATGTGGCTTATGATTTCAAAGTTGCGAGTTATCCAACTAACTTGGTAATTGAAAAGGGTGTTGTAAAATTCTGTAAAGCAGGTTACTCTCCCAAAAATGTGATGGATTTAGAAAACACTATTGAAAGTTTGATAGCTAAAAATTAAGAGTTGTTTTATAGATTTAATAATAAATTTTATCTTTTAACATTGAAAAAATTGATATACTAACCGATTCTATAAAATATTGTTTATCGATTATAAAGAAGGATACAATCGTTACATAAACTTACGAAGTTTCAAAAACTTCGTAAGTTTTATAATCTACCTAAACCAAGCCATTACTTCATCCTTATTTAGCATAATAATTCAAATGAAACCACTTCTAAATGATTGATAGCCAATTATTTTAAGCAGAATTATTTAAAATTTCACTTCTTTTTAAGGAAATTAATGTTAATAACTGGCTAAAACAAAAATATCACTATAGTAAAGTGTAATTATTAAATTAATATATTATCTTTTTAAATAAAAATTATATAATAAGATAATAAAAATATATTTAATTTAATTTATTTCTTTTTAAATCCTAATATTAAATGTTTATAACTTTAAAGATAATAATTTTCAAAAATGGGTGGGGATTTACATTTACAACAGATTTGTTACCTGATCAGAACATCTAATCTAGTGGAGCATATATTGGTGACACTTGTAAAAGCATCATAAGCGGTATTACGAAAAGCGTTAAGAGTAGTAAAAAAAATTAAAATAAAATTATGAATTTATCTAAAATATCATTTGTTTGCTCAATAGCATTATTAATAATAATTTCATCTTGTAAAAAAAATGAATCCAAGGATTTGAGGGATTTCACCTATTATCAAAAAAATTTTAGTAATGATAAAAATATTATTAGTATGATTCAAACTTTAAGTCAAGGGAAGAATTCGATTGAACTTGTATCAAAGAACAGCTTTTTCACGGCAATTGATGTAAGAAACACAATTAAAAGGGAGTTCTCTAAACAAAAAATAGATGAACGCGTAAAGATTGCAATGGAATATTTTCAAAAATTTAAAGAAGACAATCCTGAATTTATTAAATTAGATGCGGATAAAAAGTATGAATTATTCAAATTAGCATTGAATGGATCTGAAAAATTAGAGCAATCATCTTTTTCTATCAAAACATTAGGGGGGGATTGCATGGGAGGATTTAATCATATGGCTAATGCGTGTGCGAGAGGCTATAGAAATGGTATTGCTATTGCCTTTGTTGATCCAGATCCTATTATGTGGGGTGTTAATCTTGCGGCAAATGAAATGAGTTATTTGGGATGTTTAGGTGATGCTGCTGATGCTATGGATGTTTGTGGTTCTGGCGGATATTAAATATAATCGTATGATAAAACTTAAATTTTTATTTTTTCTTATTTTTTTTATTACCGTTAAATCATACGGTCAACAAGATAATTATGAAATCTGGTATTATAAAATGAAAACCAATGTTCATTTGGTAGAAGTTTTTAAGCTAAGTGAAGAATCTAGGATCAAAATACAAAACGGTTATTATGGAAATGATGTACAATTAATTAAAAAGGTTGATCCGAATTGTTATAAAAGCGAAGCTCAATTAACAGATTGTTTAAAGTCGCTTGGTTTTAAAAAAGCTGCAGTTTATAGCAATGGTATTTTTTATCGAATTAAATTATTTTCTATGTTTATAAAAGAAAATCCTGATTTTTATAAATTAGATATAGAATTACGTAAAAAACTTTTAAAGAAGTTTGCTTTAGATTATATTTTACCTCAATATCCAATTTGATTAGTTAATCTATTATTACAATTATATATTTTGTATAATCAAACTTTTTAGTAAAAATCTAAAGGTAAATTAGACCTTATTAACCATAATCTTCCATAGAAGATTATGGTTTTATAACCTACCTAAACCAAGCCATTACTTCATCTTTTGTAGGAATAGCAATTTCTAATTTTAACTTTTTACGCATTCCGCCCAAATCATTAAAAACCTTATTTGGGTTTGCGTCTTTTAATTCTTCTGGCGTGTTAAAACCCATTTTTCTAATTACAGGAACCCAGTCTTTAGGAATTCCTAAAGCAACAAAATCATCATCGGTGTAAACCTTAGCTTTTTTCTCGGCTCGCATTTGAGGGAAAAATAATACTTCTTGTATGCTGCTTTGATTGGTCATCATCATTACTAAACGATCAATCCCAATACCTAAACCAGATGTTGGCGGCATCCCGTATTCTAAAGCCCTAATAAAATCGTCATCCATCGCCATCGCTTCATCATCACCGCGGGCGGCTAATTTTAATTGTTCTTCAAACCGTTCTTTTTGATCTATGGCATCATTTAATTCTGAATAAGCATTTGCTATTTCTTTTCCGTTCACAAATAGCTCAAAACGCTCTACCAAACCTTCTTTGCTTCGGTGTTTCTTAGCCAAAGGAGTCATCTCTATTGGGTAATCTGTAATATATGTTGGCTGTATCAGTTTATCCTCTACTTTTTCACTAAAAATTTCATCAACTAACTTGCCTTTTCCCATACTGTCGTTCACTTCAATTCCCATTTCTTTACAAGTTTCTCGCAAAGCGATTTCATCCATTGTAGAAACATCAACACCTGTAAATTTCAGGATAGAATCATACATAGAAAGTTTTTCATAGGGCCCAGCAAAG
>JBBRYE010000199.1:0-3550 GCA_038237895.1 Sphingobacteriales bacterium
TGGTATTTAAGAAAAGAAAATATGGATAAAGCCGAAAAATTTTTATTTGGAATAAAAGACTATCATAAAGAATTATATAAAGGGCAATACGGATATTATCAATTATTAATTGGTTTAATAGAATCAAGAAAATCTCCGATGAAATCTGAAAAATACTTTAAAAAAGCATTAAGTTACGGTTTAACCATGGATCATAATATCGCTTTAGCAAATTTAAGTTTAGCAGGGGTAGAGATGGGAAAACGTAATAAAAGAGAAGCAACTCGTTTATTAAAAGAAGCTGAAAAAGCGGATAAAAATAAATTAATGGCAGATCAAATTAAAATGATGAAAGGCCAAATGAATATGCTAGATAAAACACAAACAGTACGTGGTGGCAAGGGAAGTTATAGACAATATTAAGTTGTAAGTTTTAGGTAATAAGTTAAAAGTTAATAGTATTACAAAAGGGAAGTATTTAAAAAATGCTTCTCTTTTATTTTTCACTTAAATGATCAAAATCGTTGTCATCTTCAAAACTTCTTTTACTGATGATGTCCCCATCATCTTCCCAAATGCGACTAAAAAAAGTTTGTTCGTTTTGAATCCTTTTCACTAAAGAACTAATAAAAGATAAATCGAAATCACTTTTATTTAACTTTAACGTATACTCTTGATCGGTAATTTCTAACATTGAGCTTTTCATAATTTCTTAATTAATTTCTTAGTAGAATGATTTTTTAAATATCATAAATCATACCAAGTTAAGCAGTTACCTAATATGCTAAAATAGACACTTAATAAAAAAAGCATGTAAATTAAATATTATTATTTAGTTAAATTTAAGACTAATGCTAATTTTTACGATGCATCTTAATTTATGAAGAAAAATACAAATAGGATTGTCGATAAATTATATGCATTAAAATGAAATATTAATATTAAAACAGATTTTAAGCATTTTTAAATTAATAGCTTATGTTTATCAATAGTAAAAAACTCAAGTTTATAACTAAATATCATTATAAAGGAAAACCATTTTGTGCTACACCGTGTTAAAATTTTAAGTAAAAAATAAATTAATAAATAAAGTAAAAAGTTTAAATTGATTATTTAAACTTTAGTTATTGATATTTTAAAGATCTTTTTTAAAAAAAAAATTATGATGAAGTTAAATTATTATGGTCAGTCTAGCTTTTTATTAGAGGTTAATGGAACAAAAATTTTGTTCGATCCTTTTATTTCTCCAAATGAATTAGCAAAAGATATTGATGTAGAAAAAATTGAGTGCGATTATATATTAGTGAGTCATGGTCATTATGATCATGTTGCTGATTTGGTGGCTATCGCAAAAAGAACAAACGCTAAAGTGGTAAGCTCTTTTGAAATAGTTGATTGGCTAAAAGGTCAAGGTGTAGAAAATGCTCACCCAATGAATTTAGGAGGAAGCTGGAAATTTGATTTTGGCAAAGTGAAAATGGTTTATGCAGCGCATTCAAATTCTTTGCCAGATGGAACTTACGCCGGAACTGCAGCAGGTTTTATAATTGAGGTTGATAGATAAACCCTCTATTTCGCTGGAGATACAGCTTTAACTCAAGAAATGAAATTAACTGGAGAGCTTTTTAATATTGATTATGCCTTTTTGCCTATTGGCGATAATTTTACAATGGGAATTTCTGATGCTATAGTTGCAAGCGGCTTTGTAAAAACCCAAAAAGTAATTGCAATGCATTATGATACTTTTGGATATATTAAAGTTGATCATGAATCTGCTAAAAAAGCTTTTTCTGATGCAGGTATAGAACTGAGTATGTTAAAAATATCAGATCAGGGAATTGATTCTAAAACATTATAAATAGAAATGGAGGATTCTTATTTCCTTTGTTAGATAAAACATATTTTGAAACCTAAAGTCACAATTTTTAGTAACCACAAAACGATGTAAAATTGTAGCATGTTAACTTAATTTATCATAATCAAACAAAATTGAACAAGAAAACAGAGCATAATTAATAAGTTGAAGGCTAAACCTATTGCAATAAAAATTGCAAATTCTTTGTCGATCATAAATAGAAGAAATAAAGGGATATTTAATTTATCCCATGTTCAATAGATATGAAAGCAGGTTTACAGAAATCAAACCTTAAATAAAATATTTAGAAGATACTTTTGTTTAGACTTATAATTTTTTGATATGTGCTATTTTTGGTGGTTTGAAAAAATTAGTGATTTGGCTAAATAGGTAAACTAAGATATTCTGATTAAAACTTGAGTAGAAAATCTCTCTGATAATTAAAATTTTTTAATTTGAAATAAAATACAAAACATTCATGCTAATTTTTATTTTTGGGTAAACCAAATCCTAAAAATGAAATTCAAATTAATAATGATTTTAGGCTTCCTCATGCCTATTACTACTATAGCCCAAATTTCAGAGGTTAATTTAACCGCTATAAAAAAGTTAATTAGCGAAAAGAAATATGAAGCTGCTTCTAATGCGGCCACCTTAATGTTAGAAGACGGAGAACAATCCATACTTTATGATCTGAGAGCCCAAGCAAATCATCAATTAAAAAACTATGATGCTGAGATATTAGACTATAAAAAATACTTGACATTTGATGATGAACCTAAAATTAGACTTTCTTTAGCAATCGCTTATTTAGCTGCAAAAGATACTATACAATCCAAAAAATCAATAGAGAATAATATTCAATTACATCCTGAGTATCTCAATTCCTATGGTTATTTATCATTTTTAACTCGAATAGGAGGTGATAACAAATTGGCTTTGGAAATTATTGATGACGCTTACAATAAATTTCAATCACCTACTTTACTTTTCTCTAGGGCTTCAGAATATAAAAGGCAAGGTAAATATGATGAGGCTTTAGAAGATTATGAAACTTTAATTTCAAAATTTAATTTTCAATCTGTTTTTTTTAATGCGGCATATTGTGCTTCTCATGTAGGAAACTATAAAAAAACGTTAGAATATTATAAAAGTTATTTAGAAAAAGACCCGAACAACTCGGCAGCATTAAATAATGTAGGAAACGCTTTACAAGAAGTAGGGAATTTTAAAGATGCGAAGATTTATTTAAAGAAGTCGCTTGAGGTTACTCCAAAAAATATTTTCCCTTTATCTCTACAAGCACAGGTTGCTTATAAACAAGGAAATACTGACGAAGCGTTTAGTATAGTTGATGCTACGCTATTATTCAAGTCAAAAACAAAAGTAAACTCTATGACCCGTGGATATTTAAACATATATGAAGGAAACTTAATAGATGCAGAAGCTGATTTTAAAATTGCGTTGAGCGATGAGCAATTAGAAAGATATGCTTTACTTTCGATAGCAAAGGTTTATATCTATAAAGGAGAATATGCAAAAGCGGTTCAATTAGCCTCAGAATCTATAAAAAAGGTTGATGGTCAAGTTTCCGAAGCTTTCAACACTCGCGGTTTTGCATATTATATGTTGGGTAAAACTACTGAAGCATTAAAAGATTTTTCTTCTGCAATTGGTTCAGAACCTAAATATCAACCTATATTTAACTATGTTAAA
>JBBRYE010000200.1:0-3476 GCA_038237895.1 Sphingobacteriales bacterium
TATGTTTTTATATAGGTTTTTACCGTCTCTTACAAATAAAGTATCGTTCGTTATTTTAAATTTAATGTTTAAATCACCTTTTGGGCCACCATTTACGCCATCAGAACCGTAACCTTTTATTTTTATTTCCTGGCCATCGGTAACTCCTGCTGGTATAGTAAGCCTAATATTTTTTCCATTTACCGTTAATGTTCGTTTGTCGGTTTTGTATACTTCAGAAAGATTTAGTTGTAATTCTGCATTAAAATCTTGCCCTTTAAATTTAGATTGATTACTTCTTCTACTTCCACCACCAAACATAGAGCCGAAGAAATCAGAGAAATCTCCGCTACCTTGATTACTTTGACCAAATGGATTTTGTTGTTGATATCCGCCTCCACCATAATTCTGTTGACGGCTTTGTTGATCATATTGATCAGCATGTTTCCAATCTTTACCGTACTTGTCATATTTCTTCCTATTTTCAGTATTACTTAAAACTTCATTAGCCTCATTAACTTCTTTAAACTTTACTTCAGCTTGTTTATCGTTAGGGTTTACATCTGGATGGAATTTTCGAGCCATTTTACGATAAGCCTTTTTAATATCCGCTTCGTTAGCTGATTTATCGATTCCTAAAATTTTATAATAGTCTATGAATTCCATTTATGAGTGAAGTGTTAATTTGAAATGGTTAGATTCTATAATCAAGCCATTATTATACCAGTAAGTTGTATTATTATTAATTAGTTGATAAAAAATTATTTCCTTAAACTTTCTAAAACCTTAGCAACATCTTCTGGAACATCTATAGCTAAACTCTCATTTTTAGTGATTGCAACTTTTATCTTATAGCCATTTTCAATCCAGCGTAATTGTTCTAACTGTTCTGATTGTTCTAAATTACTTAATTTCAATTTTGAAACAATACCCAAAGTGGTGGTTCTATAACCATAAATACCTATATGCTTATAAAAAATATGGTTATCTAAAAATTTTTCTGCTGTTACGTTTTTGATGAACGGAATTACCTGACGACTAAAATATATAGCTTCAGAGTTTTTATTGATGATTACTTTGGGAGTATTCTGATTAAAGAGTTCTTCGTGGGTTTCGATTTGTTTTACCAATGTTGCCAATTCTGTAGAAATATCGTTAAAACAACTGGCTAATAAATTTATTTGTTTTGGATCAATTAAGGGTTCATCGCCTTGTATATTAATAATGGCATCAAAACCTATCATTTTTTTACAAACCTCTGCGCAACGGTCGGTGCCACTTTTATGATTTGGGGAAGTCATAATCACGTTTCCCTTAAAAGCTTTTACGGCATTAAAAATACGTTCATCATCGGTAGCAACAACCACATCCGCTAAAGAAGAAGCTTTTTTTGATTGCTCATAAACCCTTTGAATCATGCTTTTTCCAGCAAGATCTATTAAGGGTTTGCCAGGGAAACGGGTAGAATCATATCTTGCAGGGATAATTCCCAGTATTTTCATTATTTTTATTTAAAACAATCCGTTTATTTCTCTTTCAATACTATCAATAACAAAACCTAAATCTTCAGGATTATTAGCAAAGTCTAACTTATCTTTATCTAAAATAAGTAGCTTTCCTTCTGTATAACCTTTAATCCATTTAGTATATTTTTCATTTAATTTTTGAAGATAATCAATCCTGATTCCTGCCTCATATTCTCTGCCTCTGCGTTGGATATTTTCTACCAAAGTAGGGACAGATGCTTTTAAATAAATTAATAGATGAGGTGGATTGATATAAGAAGTTATATTTTCAAAAATTGCTCTATAATTATCATGATCGCGAGTGGTCATTAATCCCATTTCATGAAGATTTTCAGCAAAAATATGCGCATCTTCATAAATTGTACGGTCTTGGATAATATCCTTAAAACCGCTTTGTATTTCTCTAATCTGCTGAAAGCGACTGTTTAAAAAATAAATTTGAAGGTTAAAACTCCATCTTTTCATATCGCTATAAAAATCTTCTAAATAAGGATTTTGGTCAACTGCTTCATACATAGCTTCCCATCCATAATTTTTAGCCAATAATTCGGTAAGCGTTGTTTTTCCAGCTCCTATATTTCCTACAATTGCTATATGCATAATATTTAAAAGTAATAAGTATAAAGTAATAAGTAATTAAGTAATAAGTAATAAGTAATAAGTAATAAGTATAAAGTAATAAGTATAAAGTAATAAGTATAAAGTAATAAGTAATAAGTAATAAGTATAAAGTAATAAGTAATAAGTAATAAGTATAAAGGGTAAACCAAAAAACTTTGTGATTTTTAAATCTAATTATTAAAAAGATTTAAAGCCAATTATTTCTCTAACTTCTTTAATTGTTTTTTGTGCACTTTCTCTGGCTTTTATTGCACCGTGTTTTGCTACTTGTCTTAATAGCTTACTATCTCTTGATATATCTTCGATCTTTTCTCTGATTGGCTGTGTTGCAATGATCATATCCTCTGCTAAAGCTTTTTTAAAATCGCCATATCTAATTTGACATTTATTATAAAGATCATCAAAGTGGGATAAAGTATCATTAGAGGAAACAACCTTCATTAAATCAAAAAGGTTTTGAATTTCTTGAGGTTTGGTTTGATTATCTTCGGTTGGGCCACTATCCGTAACCGCTCTCATTACTTTTTTTCTAATAATCTCAGGCGAATCTGAAAGGTAAACGGCATTCATCTCTCCCTCAGATTTCCCCATTTTCCCTTTTCCATCCAAACCAGGTATTTTAATCAATTCATTAGCATAATTAAAAGCAAAAGGTTCTTTAAAGTAATCTGTTTTATATAAATGATTAAAACGATTACCAAATGTGCGGCTCATTTCTAAATGTTGCTCTTGATCTTTCCCTACAGGCACTTTTGTAGCATGGTGAATTAGAATATCTGCAGCCATTAAAACTGGGTAAGTTAATAAACCTGCATTTACGTTATCAGGGTTTGATCTTATTTTATCTTTAAAAGAAGCACTACGTTCTAATTCGCCAACGTACGCATTCATATTCATGTATAAATAAAGTTCTGCTATTTCTGGTACATCAGACTGGATGTATAAAGTAGTTTTTTCTGGATCTAGGCCAGCGGCCAAATATTCTACTAAAACTTGTTTTATGTTTCCGTGTAAATCCTGCGGAGTTGGATGAGTAGTTAATGAATGATAATCTGCTATAAAAAAGAAACAGTTGTATTCATTTTGCATTTTAACAAAATTGCTTACTGCCCCATAGTAATTTCCTAAATGTAATTTTCCGGTACTTCTAATTCCGCTAACAACAGTTTCCATAATGTGGCGAAAGTACAGAAAATTTCTATTTTTGATTGAAGATGAAAGCAATTTTAAGGCAAGGTTTAAGATATTGGCATTTTGCAATGGTGGGATTGATTTACGTACTTACCTATCCGTTTGTATATTTCTATTCTAGAAAACCAAGCAGATATCCAATGCTCAATAAAATAAGGA
>JBBRYE010000201.1:0-3412 GCA_038237895.1 Sphingobacteriales bacterium
AGAAAATATCGAACCTGAAATAGAAGAAGAAGCATCTGAGCTAGAAAATAAATATGAAAATGATTTAATTGATGAAGAGACTAGAGAAAATGAAATTGTTGTAGATCAAGAAGAAAATATCGAACCTGAAATAGAAGAAGAAGCATCTGAGCTAGAAAATAAATATGAAAATGATTTAATTGATGAAGAGACTAGAGAAAATGAAATTGTTGTAGATCAAGAAGAAAATAATCAGGCTTTAGTCGAGATAGAACAAAGCGAAGATATTAAGCAGCAAACTGAAGAAGAAATAACAGAGGTTGAAGAAAAAATTGAAACGGTTAAAGATGAAACTGAAAGTATTGAAAATGAGCAAATCAAAACTAAACCAGAAAGAAAATCTTTAGAAGAAATATTATTTGATAGCCCGGTACAATCTGATTTTTTTGCTTTTACAAAAGAAAAACCTCTAATCAAAGAAATAATTCAAGAAAATATAAATGAGGAAGAGGCGACAACAGTTTCTCAATACAATGATGATACTTTGCCTTACACCTTTTTATGGTGGTTAAATAAAACCAGAAAAGAACATTCTTTAAATAATAATCAGCCTTATGTTACTGCAAAACCTACTCAACAAAAAAGGGAAAATAAAGCTTTTTCAGCAGACCCATTAAACCATCAAATTGCGGAGAACATTTTTCACTTACGTAGTGTAGAAGATGTAGAAAAAAATAAACAAAGTACAAACTTCACAATTCCTTATGATTTTAGGCAAAAAGAGCATAAAATTATCGAGAAATTTATAAAAGAAGAACCACAAATTAAACCTCCTGCGGCAAATAAAATTGATACAGAAAACAAAGCGAAAAAGAGTTCTGAAGATGCAAATGAAGTTGTTTCTGAAACTTTAGCAAAAATTTATGTAGAACAAATGTTATATCACAAAGCATTGGATGTTTACAAAAAATTAAGTTTGAAATATCCAGAAAAAAGCACTTACTTTGCCAGCCAAATAAAATATTTAGAATTAAAAGTTAATTAAAAAAGATATGATTACGTTTTTAGTGATATTGGGAATTTTGATTTGTATTATATTAGTATTACTTATTTTAATACAAAACCCAAAAGGTGGAGGTCTTTCTTCTGGATTTTCTTCTTCTAACAACATTATAGGTGTACAACGTACCGGAGATTTTTTAGAAAACGGAACCTGGGGATTGGCAATTACTATTATGGTTATCGCTATATTAATTAACATTTCTGCCCCTAAAACTGGTGCAGCTGTAAAGTCAGATTCTAAAATACAAGAACAAATTGATAAAACTGCTGCTCCGGGCGCATTACCTCAAATGCCAGCAACAACAGATACTACTAAAAAATAATAAGGTTTATTCCTAAATAGAAAAGTCCTTTTAGCAAATGCTAAAAGGACTTTTTTATGAAATTTGATTTTTAATACATTATAACAATTCTGGTTTAATCTTATCCCTAAAATTTGAAGCAAACTTTTGCAATTTAGGTTCTATTACCGCCATGCAATATCCCTGACTTCTATTATTTAAAAAATAATCTTGGTGATAATTTTCTGCAGCGTAAAACTTTTCTACGGATGAAACTTCTGTTACTATATTTCTAGAAAAAATTTTCTCGTCATTTAGTTGCTTAATCATTTCTTCTGCTTGTTGCTTTTGCTCATCGTTTTCACAAAAAACAACAGATCGGTATTGCGTCCCTCTGTCCGCACCTTGTTGGTTTAAAGTTGTAGGGTCATGAGTTTTAAAAAAAATGAGTAATAATTCTTGAAAGGAAACCAAATCGGCATCATAAGTGATTTGTATAATTTCTGCATGACCAGTTTTGCCAGTACAAACTTGTTCATAAGTTGGGTTTTCTATTTGTCCGCCCATATAACCGGATATGGCACTTTGCACTCCTTTAACTGCGGTAAAAATTGCTTCTGTACACCAAAAACAACCTCCACCAAAATTTGCTTTCTTCATATTCATATTTTATAAACGATAGATGTTAAAATTAGTTTTATTGATTTATGCCGAATAATAATATCCAATAATATTAATAATTATTACAATTTTGTTTCTTTAAAATTCTTAATTGTTCAATAATCTAAATAATGGAATACAAGCTTTTTACCCTAAAAAATAATAAAAACATGAAAGTGACCATCACTAATTTTGGTGGTAGAGTGGTTAGTATTTTAGTGCCCGATAAAGATGATAAAATGGTTGATGTAGCATTAGGTTATGATAATTTAAAAAGCTATCAAAAAGAAAATGAGCCTTATTTTGGAGCTATAATCGGAAGATATGGAAATAGAATTGCTAAAGGGAAATTTAGTTTAGATGAAACGGATTATCAATTAGAAATAAATAATGGTCCAAATGCTTTACACGGAGGAAGTGATGGATTTCATAATAAACTATGGGATGCAGAACAGCCAAATGATTATACTTTAATCTTTAATTATTTTTCTGCCGATGGTGAAGGTGGTTTTCCGGGAAACTTAAATGTGAAAGTAGTTTATTATTTAACTGATAATAATGGTTTAAAAATTGATTATTCTGCTATCAGCGATAAAAAAACAATCATCAATCTCACCAATCACACCTATTTTAATTTAAACGGAGTGGATAGTAAAACTGATATTTTAAACCATATGCTTCAAATTGATGCGGATAAAATTGTTGAAATAGATGAAACTTCTATTGCAACCGGAAAATTATTATCAGTATCAAATACACCGTTTGATTTTAGGAAAACCAAAGAAATTGAGGAAAGTATTAATGAAGTAAATGAGCAAATTCAGTTTGGAAATGGTTATGACCATACATTTGTTTTCAAAAAACAAGATGGTAAATTTGATAAAGTAGCAGAAGTTTATAGCCCAATAACAGGAATTAATTTAACAGTTTTTACCGATGAACCTGGAATGCAATTTTATACCGGCAATTTTTTAACCGGAGAAGATAATGATGGAAAGAATGGAAATGCTCATCCCTTTCGTTCTGGATTCTGTTTAGAAACACAACATTTTCCAGATTCTCCCAACCATCCCAATTTCCCTACAACAGTATTGAATGTTGGGGAAGTTTATGAAAGTACAACTGTTTATCAATTCGGGATTCAGGATTAAATCTATTTTTCTGTTAAAGCCTCACCTTCAAAAGTAATTCCTTCCCAACCGTTCGCCATAAACTGACGAATATTTTGATGGTCATTTTCATTTGGAGTTTTTAAAACCGATTGATAGTGTTCTGCAAATAAAGATAAAGTGTCTTCTTTAGTTAAGCCATTCATTTTTGCAAAAGTAAATACTTTAGCGCTTCCTTGGTTTTGGCTTATCTCATTAAAAGCATCACCATTTTTAAAAGCCGTTGCTGTGTGATTATAATTTTCATCAATGAATGAGATC
>JBBRYE010000202.1:0-3247 GCA_038237895.1 Sphingobacteriales bacterium
TAATGATAAACGTATAATTGTGGAATTTTTTAAATAATTAAATGGGTATAGTTAGTAATAGAAGAAAAGACCAAGAATTAAAGGTGGTTTTTAATGATGATAGTTTAATTTTAGAATTAGATGGAAAGGAAACTGCCATTCCATTATTATGGTATCAATCTTTATTACAAGCTTCCGAAGAAGAAAAAGCAAATTGGATTTTAAGTGCAGATGGCAATAAACTAGTTTGGAAAAATTTGAATATCGAAATTTTGATTTGAACTATCGATCCAAATTAAATCTTAGCATTAAATGACTTTTCAAGAATTTTTCCTTAAAAAAAAGATAGATTTAGAAGCTTTGCAAATTGATAAGCCAGATTTGTTTATGGAGTTTCAAGAGCATTATTCTTTAATGGGAAGCAAAAGTTTTGACCACACCAAAAAATATTGGTTTAATAATCTTCGACGAGATTTTCCTTTATCAGAAGAAAAGGAAAACGAATTAAAGGAAACCTTTAAACCAAAAGAAATTATTAAATCAGAAATATCTACTCAACCTGAAGAAATTATTAATGAAACAAAACCAGCTACTGGTTTCAAACCTCGTTTTAAAGCTTCTGTGGTTATAAAGTCTGACGAAAAGAAAGAAGAAGCGCTTCCAATAGAAAACCCATCACCAACGGTTATAAAACCGCCAGCATTTAAGCCTAGGTTTAAAGCTGGTGCAACAAAATCTGTTGAGAATTTTGAAATTATTATAGAAAAAGAAACTCTACCTGTAGAAATAGCTCAAGAAAACTTAACAAAGCCAGCTGGATTTAAACCAAGGTTTAAGGCTGGTACTACAAATTCCACAAAAGCTGATAAAAGTGTTGATGATAAAAATATTGAAACATCATTAGACATGGAAAAGGTTACTCCTAAACCTTTAGAGTTTAAACCTAGATTTAAGAAGTGATGCTTATTTAAGCAAAAAAAGCATCAATCTTTAACTGATTGATGCTTTTTTATTTTTTGTAGCCCGTAGGGGAATCGAACCCCTGTTTCTAGAATGAAAATCTAACGTCCTAACCCCTAGACGAACGGGCCATAAAAAAAGAGTTGTCTTTCAAACTCTTCTAGGTAGCGGGGACAGGACTCGAACCTATGACCTTCGGGTTATGAGCCCGACGAGCTACCAACTGCTCCACCCCGCACTATATTTTTGGTATTATATTTCAATTTTTAGAGGAAAACACTTGCTGTATTCATCTTTTGCTACCTTTTCAGAAATAAATGATTTCTCTGAATTGGACTGCAAAGATATAATTCGTTTCTTTGTGCTCCAAATAAAATTTAAAAAAAATTTAATGGCACATAAAGCAGGTTTTGTAAGTATTATAGGTAAGCCAAACGCAGGGAAATCAACCCTTATGAATCAGCTAGTTGGCGAAAAAATGGCAATCATTACTCCAAAAGCTCAAACTACTCGCCATCGTATTTTGGGTATCGTAAATGATGAAAATTATCAAATTGTTTTCTCTGATACTCCCGGAATCATTAAACCTGCCTACAAATTACAAGAAAACATGATGAGTTTTGTTGATAGTTCTTTGGTTGATGCAGACATATTAATTTTTGTTACTGATATTAATGAGAGGCAAGATGAAGAAGATGTGTTGGTAAAACTTAAAAATACTACCGCAAAGGTTTTAGTGGTAATTAATAAAATAGACGAATCACAAAATAACTTAATTGAGGAAAAAATAATCTACTGGAAAGAAAAACTAAATCCAGAAGGTATAGTTGGTGTATCTGCTTTGCATGATTATAACTTACAGCCTATAATGTCTTTCATATTAGATAATTTACCAGAACACCCTGCCTATTATGAAAAAGATGAGCTTACGGATAGAAGTCAAAGATTTTTTGTTTCTGAAATGATTAGAGAGAAGATATTTAAATTTTATAAAAAAGAAATTCCATACAGCACAGAAGTTATTGTTACTGCTTTTAAAGAGGATAAAAAAATCATTAAAATATCTGCCGAGATTATTGTAGAACGTGATTCTCAAAAGAATATAATTATTGGTGCTGGCGGTATTATGTTAAAAAAAGTTGGCACTTATGCCCGTGAAGACATGGAGACTTTTTTACAGAAAAAAGTTTTTTTAGAAATGTTTGTGAAGGTTATTCCTGATTGGAGAAACCGTGATAATTATTTAAAGAATTTTGGTTATACCGAGTAATTATAAGTTTGTTTAAAGTAGTAAAAAGTTTTTTATTAAAAACCAGCTAATTCGTTATATATTAATATTTTAGAAAGTTCAACTTCTTTATTCAGTTCTTTATATAATTTTTTAAGCGCTTTTTGATCCACCTTTTCTAACCATTCTATTTTCCTGGCTAGCAAAGCTAAAATCTCTAATCCAGTACCTGCGGCAGTACCATATAATTTATGTCCTAATGCTTTAATAGCTACTAAATTTGGATTTGAATCTGATATCAGCTTTTTAAAATTATCATCTGCACTTTGTATTTCTTTAACGGTAAGGTTTAATACAATTTTAATAGTTTCTATATCATTACCCATAAAATCTCTAACCTTTTCGTTATTAAATCTTACTGGTTCTTCATTTTGATTTTGAATAAGTGTGTTAACTTGTTTGTTAATTAACCATTTAGAAAACATATCACTTAAATCTTTTTCTACAAATGGCTTTGCTACAAAATCGTCCATACCAATTGCCAGGCATTTTTCTTTTTCGCCAACAACGTTTCCGGCAGTTAAGGCAATAATTGGTGTGTGTAAACCATTTTCTTCTATTAATCGGATATTTTGCGTTGCTTCATAACCATTCATTTCTGGCATTTGTAAGTCCATTAAAATCAAATCAACCTTAATTAATCTAAATTGGCTAACTGCTTCTAAGCCATTATTAGCCTCATAAACAATTGCATTAGGCAAAATTCTTTCTATTACTGTTTTTGCCAAAAGCTTATTTACTATATTATCCTCGGCAACCAAAATTTTGTATAATTGATTGTTTAGTTCCCCAGGCTTTTGATTTTCTTTAATTTCAGGTTCGTGAGGTTTATTAATTTTTGTTAGTTTATTAAACAGATCTTGCATTTTGATAGGTTTAACCATCCTAATCCTCACCCCATTTTTTTCACAGATATTAATAATTTTTTCGTCGTCAGAAGAGCTGTGCAGCAACATGATAGGTAATTCTTCTGCATTTAGATTAAAACTATTTCTTATTTTTTGTATGGTTTCTAATCCA
>JBBRYE010000203.1:0-3241 GCA_038237895.1 Sphingobacteriales bacterium
ATGACATTGATTTTTTTTGTGAAGATGTGAAAAAAGTTGAAATAGATGTAGCGTGTTTGAGCTTCAATATGCCTGATAAAGCACTTGATTATTTAGGAAATGAGGAGTGTTTAAAACCAAATTGGATCTTTTTAGATATTAATATGCCCAAGATCAACGGAATTGAATGTCTTAAAAGAATAAAGCAAATGCCTCATTTGCAAGATGTTCCAGTAATCATATATACAACTTGTAAAACTCAAAACAATAGAGATCAAATTAAGGAATTAGGAGCAAATGGCTATTTAGTTAAACCTGATAGTTTTGATGGAATTAAAACAGAGCTACAGAAATGGATGGTGTAAAATAAAAAATTGCAAAAAGTAATTAACTATTTAATCATTATAGACTGATATCAAAAAATTCTCTCTTGAAGGCTGGTTGTGCAAATTATATGTAACAAAACACAATGCTTTTTGCAATACAATTTTCATATCATCAAAACTGCTTGGCTTGTTTATATAAACAGTAGCTCCCATATCATACAGAACATCCGCAACAAATTCTTCGTGGGCTGTGAAGTACATAACGATCGGCATCTTGTCTAATTTTCTGGAATCTTTCAGTTCCAACAAACAATCATAACCGTTTTTTCCAACCATATTTACATCGAGGAAAATTACATGTGGTCATGTTGCTTTTTCATCAGCTAACAATTCAAATAAAGCATCGCCAATGGCAACCCTCTCTAAATGTGTTCTAAAAACCTGGTGCTCCAAAGCTCTCTTAAAAATCAAAAAATCATCACTGTCATCATCAACCAATAATACATTTATTATGGCGGGAACAATATTTATTATTTTGACAGGCCTCTTCAAAAGTAAATGACTTTCAGAAACTCCTTTGCATATTTTATAAGTGGTAGATTGATATTTATATTTTTTATTATCGAGGCAACAAATACAATTTTAAGAACTTTTTATAAAATAAATTATAACCTATTGTTATCTAACACACAAAAATTAACGCAAGCTTTTTGACACAGCAGCTAATGTCATCAGCTAGTAATATTCGTTTATGAAATTAGAAACATTAAAATTTTTTGTAAATAATTTGGTGTTTATAAAATAACTTAACAGTATTACCGCTTTAAAAGATAAATCCCCAAGTAAAGACTCTCTTAACGGAGAGTTTTTTTATTAAAAACTAATTTCCATTTTATAAAATGTGCCATCTACAAACACATTTATTTTGGTTCAGCAGGCTATCAACGCAAGGATTAAGTAAACTCTTCAATAACACAAAGGGGAGTATTTTGTGTAGCAATATTTACCTTTTCATTTTGCATATTTTCGTAAACCCAATTCATAATTTGTACAATTACGGGAAGCATCGAAATGCCTTCTTGGACCACATGCCTTATCGCTTAACAGCGGCAAAGCTATCATGATGTTTATGACGGGCTTTCTGAAAAATTCCAATAGCTTACAATTGCGTACAGCATATCCATTAATTGATCAACAGTATCCGGTTTTACAAAATAACCCTGCACGCCAAAACTATACGCTGTTTTAATAGAAGAGAGTGCATTGCTTGTTGAGGAAAGAATGAAGGGAATACTTTTTAAACGAAGGGCTTCATCATCCTGCAATATTTTTTTTATGTCCATGCCACTTAAGCCAGGCATATTTATATCACATAAAATAAAAAAAGCTCCTGTTGTTTCTGTCCTAATATATTCAAGAAAGGTAAACCCATTATCAAAGAAAATTAGTTCACTGTCCACGCCGAGATCAGCTAAAGCAACTTTTACCAACTCCCTTTCTCCTGGCGAATCATCAATAATAATAATTGGGAGTTTGTTGTAAATTTCTGTGATGCGTTTTTGTATATCCATGAAAAGTGTTGTTTGTAACTTTTAAAAACGGTACAAGAACTGTGCTTAAGAATTATTCCAGAAAAAAATAAACACTCCAACTTGTTTTGCGGGAAAGGTTAACGGGATGATATGGTGACACAATACCTGTAAGGCTTTTTTAAAACCCTATAGGTTAAAAGAAAATTTACACCCTCAAAAATCCAAGCTCATGCATCATTGGTGATAGTTTTCACTTTGTGGCAACTTTTCTGTCTTAAATTCGTACCAACGTTTCTGCCATTGCCAGAAGCTGTGTGACTTAAGTTGAAATTTTATCAAAATATAACACTCAACATATTCTTTGTTATAAATTGCTAAGAAGTAGTTTTTGGTAAAGCATCATCTTTAGGATTGGTCATAATTTAAAGTAAGAATAGACATTAATAAACCATCTTTAAGTCTGAAAAATAAAGAAATAAATAATATAGATGGATGTTGAATTTAGAAAACTGTTGCCAAATGAAAGTAACATTTACCGGCAAATGCGCCTCGAAAGTTTGAGGGAATTTCCTGAAGCATTTTATGCAAATTATGAGGAAGCATTGCATACTGAAAAACTTAAGCTTGAAATTAATATTGAGCAACAAACCCCTGATAAATTTGTAATGGGAGCTTTTGTTGATGCAGAATTAATTGGGATGGGCGTTTTTATATTGGAGGAAAATAATTCAGGCGGTATTTATCAAATGTATGTTAAGGAACATTTTCACCGTAAAAATGTAGGTGGCGGCTTAATAACAGCAATTATGAATGAGGCAGCTAACTATTTAAATGTAAAGGAGATCCATCTGGAAATTACCACAAAAAATAAAAAAGCATATAATTTTTATAGCAAATTGGGGTTTAAAAAGATATCCAACAACGAAATTAATATGCATCAAGACAGCAACATTGTAATGACGTACGACCTTTAAAAAATTTTAGCAGTATAAGTGGAATCTATTATCACTTATTAACCTCGCCTTCCCACGTATACGGTTTTAAAAACAATCAATATTATATATCTTTCCAGAGTAATACCAATGGATTGAGCCACTGCTGTGGCTTGAGCACTCACGAGCAAAGACCCCAACATTAAAAATATAAAAATGCTACCTGATGATTTAGTTCCTTTCCCGACATTTAAAACTGAACGGTTAACACTTAGGCAACTTTTAGACAATGATGCTGAAGCAATATTTTCGTTAAGGTCTGACCTAAAAATAAATAAGTACCTTGACAGAAAGCCATGTGGAAGTTTGGATGATGCTTTGATTTTTATTACAAAAACGAATGAACATATAAAACATAGCCCATTAAAATACTGGGCAATTAAATTGAAGAACAGCAAAGATCTTATTGGGA
>JBBRYE010000204.1:0-3218 GCA_038237895.1 Sphingobacteriales bacterium
CCGCAGTACCAGTGTATACTCCCTCGCCGTAAGCGGGAGTTTTTAAACCTGTATAAGTTATTTCTGAATTTTGAATGATATTATATTTACTAAAATTTCTAAAATGTACTGCCTCTTCCCCTATTTGAGTTACAAAAATGCCATCAATTAAATTATAATTAGCTCCGTCAGTTACCAATCCTTTTAAACCATTTTTTAACGTGATGCCTTTTATACGCCAATAGTTTGCTTTTAGAGATAAAACATAACCCGTTTCGATAGTACCCGCATCTAAAACAGCATTTCTAGAACCAATTAAAACTATAGGTTTGTTTATAGTACCACTATTATTGGCCTCGATTATAAATTTCCCTTCATAAATACCGTCTTTCAAGATAATTGAATCACCAGCTTTAGAAAATTTTAAAGCCATTTTTAATTGACTACTATCACTAACTATTATTTTATTTTTATTCTTTTGGATGAATCCAAAAAAAAGTAAACAAAATAAAAATAGGATACTTAAAACGGTGAGGTTTTTAATGTTGAATTTTAAAATTTTAGTCATAATTTATTAGGAATGTAATTATTACAAAAGCATTCTTATTCACAAAAAATTTGATTAGTCATAAAAATTGTTTGCTATTTATCTTTTACCTAAATGTGCTATCTTAAATATCTTTGCTGCCTTTTAAAATAATTGTTTTAAAACCATTAGCTTTTCTAAAATCTTATGCGTTAAGCTTATTTTTTAAAGGCTTCTAAACTGTAAATAAAAGCTAAAATACGCTCATTCACCTCTGTATTTTGCTCACTTGTAAATTTACCATGCAATCCACCCCCAATAATCATCATCTCGTTTTTAACCCCTAACTCATCCAATCTTTTTTTCAAATCATAAGATTGTTGAATGGGTACGGTTGGGTCGGCATCGCCATGTACAATAAATATAGGCGGACTATCTTTTTTAACTATATAAATTGGAGAAACAGATTCAATGAAAGATTGATCAGCTACTTTACTTCCAAGCCACTTTTTTTCAGATCCCGATCTAAAGCTTCCATATCTTTTATCGCCAACATCAACAATTCCGTATTTATCTATAATAGCTGCTACTTTTACACTTTTTTCACCTGCACAATTGGTATCAAATCTATTATCGTTAGCCAATAAACCGCCCATCAAAGCTAAATGCCCACCAGCTGAGCCGCCCATTATCACAATTTTATTGACATCGATATTTAAAGCTTTGGCGTTTTTTATCAAATAAATTAAAGCGCACCTAGTATCTTCAATTGCTGCAGGAGCAGTAGCTTGCCCACTTAAACGGTAGGCAATATTTGCAACTAAAAATCCTTTATTAAAATAACTGTTAAAACCTCCTTGAGTATCTTTTGTTCCCGAACTCCATCCACCTCCATGTATATTAATAATGGCGGGTGATAGCCCTTTACTTTTAGGAGGAAGATATAAATCCATTTTACCTTCCCAATTTGGCGCAGTTGTATAAACCAAATTTAATTGACTTGAATATCCGGCCGGAAAAGTAACTTTTTTAACTTCTACAGGTTCATCTTGCGCCCAAATACTTGTGCTAATTGTTACCAATAAACAAATTGTGATTAAATTTTTCATCTGTACTTTATATAATTGATTTTAAATATTACCTAATAAATTTTATTTTCAATAGTTGATTATCATTATAGTAGGTGGCAATAAAAACACCTTTATCAGCATTAAACATACCAATTACATAGTCATTATTTCCCTTATTTAAAGTTACCTCTTGCTGAAAAACCTTTCTTCCGTTTAGGTCATAAATAACCAATTGCCCTGAAGAAGCTTGCTCTAAAGAAATATTAATATTTAAATTAGTTGAATGTGGTATAGCAAAAACGTGAATTGTGCTATTAATAAAACCCATATTTACTAAAACTGGATTGGATAACATTGTTTTACCATCAAAATCAACCTGACTCAATCGATAATAATTAACCCCAGATGCCGGAGTTTTATCTGTAAAAGAATAATCTAAAGAAGTATTGCTATTTCCAGCTCCATTTACTTTACCGATGTTAGAAAAGTTAATACCATCAACAGATATTTGAATATCAAAATGAGAATTATTTTGTTCTGAAACTGTTATCCATTTTAATTGGACTACTGATGATTGCTTTTGAGCCGTAAAATAGCTTATGTTTACTGGTAAAGTAACTATTTCATTTATAGATATATCAGAAAAACGAATCGATTCGTCTCTTAAATCTGATGGTGTTGCCAAACTTCTATAAATGCCCCATTTTGGTCTAATGAAACTATTGTCTGTTCTAACTGTCTGAATATCAGAATTAGCATAAGTTAATACAGCGGTTCCATCGCTAACTTTTACAATTGATAAAGCATAAGTGCCATTTAAGCCAATTTTAATAGTTTCTGTAGCCTCTACCCAAATACCTTCAAATAATGATAAATTAACGATAGCCTTTTTATCGGTTCCTGAATACTGGTCTTTAACATAAATTAACTCTAATTTATTTGGGGTTCCTTTTCTTGGTGTTAAGGTAAATATGGGGTCGCCGTCATCACCGTCTACTGCTTTAACCTGATGAATATGTGTAAAGTTAGAAGATGGCTGAAAGCCTACCGGAATTTTAAATCTCCATTTATAAACAACTGTTTCTCCCATCACACCTTTTAAATTTGCGGGCGAAGAAGCATAGGTTTTTATTTCTACTCTTTGCCTTACTAAACCACCAGAAACATCGTTATCCTCGGCTACATGAGAATAAAATTCGAATACGTTTTTATTTAAATCTGCATCAAAAACTTCGGCAATATGCCTCCCAAAAGAAGGATGAGTGCCTGATGCTTGATCTGGAGATTCAACAGCGGTATATCCCGGAGCAAGTACGCTATTTATTAATTCATAGGTATTATTAGGTGTATTATCTGCATTCAATACGGTTTGTGATTTTGAAGATAACACAATTGTAATAATGGCTAAAAAAGATAAAAAAATCTTTTTGATGCTAAATTGAAGAAAATTGAATTTTTTAATGCTCATTTAAAACTTATATTTTCACTTTTAAAAAAATTGGTAGATCAGCATACCGACCTACCAATTTCAGATTTCTAAATCAACTAAATTTGATAATATTGCTATCTCATAAATTTCTTTTTTAATATTTGCGAATCCGCACTATATGTCGCGACGAAAACACCTGTATCTGCATTTGGTA
>JBBRYE010000205.1:0-3213 GCA_038237895.1 Sphingobacteriales bacterium
AAAGTGTTTACAAAACAGAATTAAGCAAATAGTGAGTGAGAACACAAACTAGGTCAATAATGATTAAACTAAATGCAAAGTATCACACAAAGCACCAATAATATACTCCAATCTTTTTGCTACTTCTATCCGGAAATGGTTTTGGCTGTCGGTTTTTTGTTGGTTATCTTTTTTGATTTATTTGGAAAAAAATCTAAGAAAATTGTTTTTCCGTTGGCCATTTGCATTTTACTCATTTCAGGATTTTTTCTTTTTAATCAATTGAAAAACATCGGCGAAAACCAAATACTTTTTAACGGGATGTTTAGCTTTTCCAAGACGAGCAATTTGTTTAAATTATTAGTTTTACTAGCGTCTATTTTATCGCTTTTGTTTTTCAGTCAGGATGAAAGATTAAAAAAACACCCGAAAGGGATAAATGATTTTTACAGCATATTTTTAGGTGGTGTTTTAGGAATGTTTTTGCTGATTTCAGCTGCAAATTTATTGATGGTTTTTTTGTCTATCGAGATGATTTCTTTAGCCTCTTACCTAATGGTAAATTATAACGCCTATCAAAACAAACAAGCCGAAGCGGGGATGAAATACGTTTTGTTTGGAGCAGTTGCATCGGCAATTATGCTTTATGGCATTAGCCTGATTTACGGTTTTACAGGGAGTATCCATCTTTACGGAAACGAAATGGTAAGTGGTTTAAATCAAATTGGTGCTGCTGGGACAACCTTGGCAATCGTTTTATTTATGGTTGGTATTGGCTTTAAACTTTCTTTTGTTCCCTTTCATTTTTGGACCCCAGATGCTTACCAGGAAGCGCCAACCTCAGTAACTTCATTTTTAACCACTGCTCCAAAAATTGCGGTCTTTGGGTTTTTGTTTTTGATTCTACCTGTATTTCAAGGTCTAAACAACCCGGTCTTTTATCAGCTAATTTTGATAATTGCAGCAGCTTCTATGATTTTAGGAAATACAATTGCCATATTTCAAGACAATCCAAAAAGGATGATGGCTTATTCTTCCATTGGGCATACAGGTTTTATTTTAATGTTGTTTTTGCTACCGCAGATGATGATTTTGAATGCTGTGCTATTCTATCTATTTATTTATTTGATGATGAACATTGGAACTCTAATGGCCTTTGCTCATTTAGAAAATAAATTTGAAGCCACTCTAATTTCAGATTATAAAGGATTGGGAAAATTTGCTCCGTTAATCTCAATAGCATTAGTAATCTTAATGGTTTCTTTAATTGGGTTGCCGCCAACCGGAGGTTTTATGGCTAAATTCTTGGTGTTTTCGTCTTTAATTAGTTTGGCTTCCGCCGATGTTTGGATATCCGTTTTATTGATAATTTCAGCAATCACAACAGTAATTTCTCTTTTTTACTATTTAAAAATCCCTTTAAATTTATTTTTGAAGAAATCAGAAATTGAAAATCATCCAAAACCAACTTCAAATTTTCTAATGATCATTACTGGAATTATTGCGTTAGTAATCATTATATTGGGATTATTTCCCTCCTTAATTTCTTTTTAAGATTAAAAGACTTAATTTTAAATATTAGCCCATCATAAACCAATCATCATGAAAAATCAATTTTTATCATTAAGTGCAATTTGTTTAATTGTTTTAGCTAGTTGTAATTCAAATACCAAAACTTCAGAATCAAAAGATTCCGTAGAAAAATTTACTATGGAAAATGCAAGTTGTTTTAAGGCGATAAGTAATACAGATTCGGCAACTTTAAATTATGATCAAAACGGAAAAAAAGTGGTAGGTGAGTTGGCCTTTAATTTTAAAAATAAAGAAAATACAAAAGGAACAATTATAGGTGAATTTAAAGGTGACACTTTATTTGTAGATTATACTTTTAAAGTGAATGGGAAAGAATATAAAAACCCACAGGTTTTTTTGATGCAAGGAAATAATTTATTACAAGGAGCGGGAGAATTGGAAGTTTATGTTGGTAGAACCTATTTTAAGAAAAGTGTACCCATTAATTTTAAGAATGGTTTTGTTTTTGAACCAACAAATTGCAAATAGAGTTTATGTCACATTGAGCGGAGTCGAAATGTAGTTTTAATAAGCCTTCAACTCCGCTCAGTCCGACATACCTTTATACAGCCTTCACAACTACACCTATATTTCCTTTAGTTGCCTTAGAATACGGGCAACCCTTGTGAGCCGCATCAGCCATTTTTTGAGCTTTTTCTAAATCGACACCTGGAATATGAACATTTAGCTGAGCAGATAATTGATAAGAAGTTTCACTTTCTTGATTGAAACTAATATGTACTTCTGCGGTTGCATCTTGTACATCAACCCCATCTCTTTTACCAACAGAACCTAAAGCACCTAAATAACAACTTCCCCAGGCACCAGCAAACAACAATTCAGGATTTGGAAACCCATCCTCACCTCCCATTGCTTTCGGAGCTTTTAAATCCATGTCAATTATTCCATCATCAGATTTTATATGGCCGTCACGACCACCTTTTGCAGTAACTACCGCAGTATATAACTTTTCCATAATTATTTTACTCCAATTAAAGTACCAAGAATTTATGATGTCTTAAAAAGTTTTCTCTTTAGGAAGTGTGGCTTAGTAATGGTAAACCAAAATTCTTAAACCCGATAGCAGCGGATACCGGCCTGTGGATAATGCCCTGTGTTGTATAAGCGGAAAGCGGGACTGACTTTGTTTATTAAGAAACAGCACCTTTTCAAAAAAATAACTTAATAAATTGTTAATCTTAAGCCCTTAAAACAATTATTATATTTGCGCAACGAACAAAATTTTGTAATTTAGTGTAATTTTAACACTAAGTGTAAACCAGATCATTTCAAAAATATAATAACATGAGTTTAATTCTTGATGTACATGCAAGACAAATCCTTGATAGCCGAGGAAACCCTACTATTGAAGTAGATGTAATTACCGAAAACGGAATTTTAGGAAGAGCAGCAGTGCCTTCTGGTGCCTCTACAGGGCAATGGGAAGCTGTTGAACTTAGAGATAAAGATAAATCTGTTTATATGGGCAAAGGGGTTTTAAAAGCCGTTGCTAACGTAAACGAAAAAATTGCTGAAGCTTTAAGAGGTGTAGATGTTTTTGAACAAAACGCCATTGATCAGTTAATGATTGATCTTGATGGAACAGAAAATAAAGGAAATTTAGGTGCTAACGCAATTTTAGGTGTTTCTTTAGCGGTTGCT
>JBBRYE010000206.1:0-3192 GCA_038237895.1 Sphingobacteriales bacterium
GAAATTTCTTTTTATCAAGGTTTTTTGGACTTAATATCTGCAGAAAAATATGCAGATACAGTTTTAAAAAGCTATCCTTTTGTAGAAAAAGTTTTGTTTTACGATGCTCAGGTTAGTAATCATTTTATTGATGATGGATTACGTATTGGTAATTTTTCTGTTGGGATAAAAAAAATGTATCAGTTTGGTTTGCATATAGATCAAAAAGACAGAGTAATTTTTGATGGTAAAAGACCAGGATCATTATCTTTAAATAGTGGAGATGAATTTAACAAAATTAGCTTAAAATTTGCCAGTTATATAGAAACGGCAGATACAACCAAAGCATTGAATAGTGAGCAGATATTTAGAATTTTTTACAGCATTGTAAATAATAAAATTAGCTACATGAATATCCCAAGGAGGGATGATATAAAGATTTATCAAGATTTAATGTTTAAAAATGGTACAACCTCTCCACTTTATGAACAAGATGTTTTTTCTTTTGAGCTTAATCCTTCTAAATTAAAAATTATAAATAATCATCCCCAACTTTATCAATATATCAATATCAAACCTCTTTCTTATGATCCAATTTTAGAAAAACCAAAATTATTAACTACTGATATTGCATTACCTGGAGCTTTTTCTGATTATAAAATATACTTTGGTAGTGAACAAGAGTTTTTAAATAAAGAAGTAAATCATAGGTTTTTCCCCATAGCCTTGGCAGTTTTTTCAGTTTATTTGGTATTAACATTTATAACTTTTTTAATATATCGTAACTTAAACATCAATCAAAAGTTATTTAGTTTGCAATATGATTTTATAAATAATTTTACACATGAGTTTAAAACTCCATTATCTGTTATTAAAATTGCGGGTAATAATATTAAAAATGCAAAAGAACTTTCTGAAAAAGAAAAAAATCATTATGGAAGAATATTAGATGAAGAAGCTGATAAACTTAATGATTTGATGAATAAGCTTCTCTCGTTTACTCAAATAGAAAATAAATCCATAAAGATTAATTATCAGGATATTAACTTAGAAATTTTTTCTCAAAACATGATTGATACCTTCCAAATGAAATATCCTGATTATGATATTGAATTGGATATTAAAGGATTAAATACATTTTCTACAGATCCGGTATTATTAAATAGTATATTTCACAATCTTATAGAAAATGCCTACAAGTATGCCAATGCAGGAGGAAAGAAATTAAAGATTAAAATCTATAGGTTAAAAAAAGAAATTGTGTTTTCTTTTAAAGATCAAGGTATTGGTATTGAGGCAAGCGAATTAAACAATATTTTTAAAAAATTTTATAGGATACAAAGCCGTTATAACCAACAAGGTAGCGTGGGTTTAGGCTTGGCATTTTGTAAAGAACTAGTTAATTTTATGAACGGAAAGATTACAGTAAAAAGTAAGATTGGAAAAGGATCTGAATTTGAAGTGGTTTTACCTTATGATAAATAATATGGAAAAAGACATAAAGATTGCAGTAATTGAAGATGATGATAACCTAAGGTTTTTGGTGATTAACAGATTAGAAAAAGAAGGTTATAAGATAGTAGAAGCAAGTGATGGCCAACTAGCTATTGATTTAGTTTTAGCTGAACAACCTAATATTGTGCTTTTAGATTGGATGATGCCGGGCAAAGAAGGCTCTGAAGTTTGTACTGAATTACGGGCTAAAGGTTTTGAAAATATCATTATAATGATGACTGCAAAGTCTCAAGATTTAGATAAAATTGATGCATACAACTTTGGTGTATCTGATTATGTAACTAAACCATTTAATATGGATGTTTTGGTTGCTATGTTAGAAAGCAAAGTAAAGTATTTAGTTAATGAAAAGCCAGATCATAGCAGGTTTGGTAATATGGAACATCAACCAAACATACATTCATTAATAAAAGAAGGTAAGAAGGTAGAATTAACCATTTTAGAGAACCGTATTTTATTATACTTTTTAGAGAATAAAAATAAAGTAATTAGTCGTGATGATTTGATGATGGAGGTTTGGGGTTATAACTCTGATGTAAACACAAGAACTTTGGATATGCATATTGTTAGGTTAAGAAAAAAAATCGAATCTAATGCAGATAGACCAGAGTTTTTACAAACAGTTAGGGGTGTAGGTTATCGTTTTAATGAGGAATAGATAGATGAATTTTAAATTTGAAACTTACTGAATCAAATAAAAATTAAGATTGAAATACTTAAAACAAATCAGCAAGTTAGACGCTCATCATCGGTTAATTATATCTTTAATTTTCGCATTAATTAGCTATTTTATAATAAGTCATGGAGATTTTACTCCTCGCTATTTTTTGATTATTTGGCTAGCTTATTCTTTATGTCATCTTTTGCTTTCGTGGATATCCATATTAATATTACATCCCTTAGATGTAAAAAGAATTGCATCCTTACAAGATTCAAGTAAAAGTTTTATTTTCATTTTTGTTATAGCAGCTGCTTTAGCAGGATTGTTTTCAGTAGTTTTATTACTAAGCTCTTCAAAATCGTTAGCTGGAAAAGAACTAGCAGAATATACATTGCTATCTATTTGTTCAGTTATTTCATCATGGTGGATATTGCATACTGTATTCACATTTAAATACGCACACTTATATTATGAGCAACTACCAAATAAAAAAACCGAATTTACTAGAGGATTAGATTTTCCAAACGAAGAAAAGCCAGACTATTTAGATTTTGCCTATTTTTCTTTTGTAGTGGGTATGACATTTCAAGTATCTGATGTACAAATTAATTCTAAAAAGTTAAGAAGATTGTGCCTTCTACATGCCTTAATTTCTTTTGTGTTTAATACGGTAATTATTGCATTAAGTATATCTATAATCTCAAATCTGTTATAATTTAAAATGAAGATATACCTATTAATTTTTCTTTTTTCAATACCGATTTTTGTTGAGGCTCAAAATTTAGAACCATTTAAAATATATGATCATAAAAAATTAGAAGAAAATAATTTAAAGATATATTCTGAAAAAGGGGTGATTTCTTTAACGGCTATTAAACCCGATTTGATTAAAGTGAATTTTTCAATTTTACCAGAAGTAAATTCAATTTTAAAAACTAATAAAAGCATTTATGTTAGGGTAACTCAAAATTTGGATGACATTTTTATGCAGACAGATAGTTTGTTAATTATCATTAACAAACTTGATTTTTCTATAA
>JBBRYE010000207.1:0-3191 GCA_038237895.1 Sphingobacteriales bacterium
ACCATTAACAGGATAAAAACCAATGTGATTTTTGTAAGCCGCAAAGTAAAGATCATTTCTTCCTACTTTAAAAGCAGGCATTTGGTAACTGATAGTTTCTTCTGTGTCAGGTAATATCTCAAAAAACAATTGCCGCAGCGTATTTAATTTTTCTTGAACATCTGGTTCAAACTGTTTTATATATTTTTCTACTGGAGACATTGGTTTACCAAAGATTAAAGGTTGCTAATTTGTGAAATAATAGAGTTTCTTGCAGAACCATTTCACACCGCACTAAATTAATAACTGATGAAATAACGTAAACCACAGATTGCAAATTTGTTGTTATGCTGTAGTTATTTATTAAATCTAACTAACATTATAATTAATACCCTCGTTTTAGAATTGCATTATATCTATTTTCAGTTATAACTGATATAGTTGCCCTACAGGAATGAAGATATTCGCATTTTTTTATTTTATACGGAAATTCTAAAAGCATCAAATCAAATTTATATATTTCATTATAAGCCTTACAAATATTACAACAGCTTTCTCGTGTTAATATCGTTAAATAAAATTTTGACACATCTTCAACGTTTTTAACTCCACTATATTTAGAAAGTATATAATGTCTAAAATACAGTTCAAAATAGTCTTTACTTAATTGTTGGTCTATCTCAGCACTAGAGATAGCAAGTAAACGGTAAATTGAGCTTATTTTCCAATGCTTTTCAGGATTTGCCTGAATTACTGGAATTAAAATTGTTTGATATATTTCAAGATCTGATAAAACAGTGTCTTTATTTATAATTGATTTTAAGAATCCCTCAGTTATATTATGCTCAATATCTTCACTAAAAAAGAAGCTACTGTTTTTATACCTTTCATTGTCAAATCCTAAAATGGACGAGATATTCTGAATAGTCGATTTAATTGTCGTCTTATCCATTTAGTTTGTCTTGAATTTCGATTATAATTACACCTAACTTATATGAGTAAGGTTTCCCATCACCCAACCTTCTGAAAAACCCTATTATGCCCAACGTTCAAAACATTCTTATAAACTTTAGGGTCAATTTCTTCCGTTGCTCTTGAAACCTCTTCAATTCCTTTAAAAAATTTAGAACCGGGGATTAAGTTTGCGGCATCATCCATAATTAAAAAACCTCCTAGTTTAATAAGCGGCATAAAATTATCCATGTCTTCCTTACATACTTTATAGCTATGGTCGCCATCAATATAAACTAGGTCGAAGGTTTTGTCTTTTACTTTTGCAACAACCTCAGCATCATTGGAATAACCTTTTATAAGGTTTACTTCCTTTAAATCTAAACCTGAGTTTTTAAACATCTTATCTATATGTAAAACAAAATCTTCATTGATATGGATATTTCCGTCTTTGAAATCTCTTCTAATAGATGGAACTAAATAAGACAAGGTTTTACGGATATAATAATTTCTAAATAAACTGTTATTTGGGTAATTCCCTTCAAGCGGAGAAATGGCGGTGATATTAATATCGAAACCTAAGTTTTTAGCAACTAAAGCCCACAATGAAATGGTTTGACCTTTAAAAACGCCTATTTCTAAGCAATCTATTTTCCTGTTTTTTTCTTTTAATTGTTGCAATATCAAGAACCACATATAATGAAAAGAGCGGTCGCCAAAGCCAGCTTGTTTTTCTTCCACATAATCTCTATGCTTTTTTAGAAAATCAGTCGCATTAACTTTATCCCTAAAAAGTTCCCAAATGTGGTCGTTATGTTCTTCTGTGTTTTTATAATTATTGATATAGTATTCAAGATTTTCCATTTTATTAAAAGCTTTTTGATGGGAGAAATATAATTATAAAATAGGCTAAGAAGTAAAGATTTGTTCAGAAAACATCATTGCTTTTAAAAATGCTTCTTTGTTAATGTGAGTTTGATATTGATTTTCTTCTAAATAAGCCAAAACATTTTCTGTAGCAACATTTCCGGTAAGTTCATCTTTTGCCATTGGGCAACCGCCATAGCCTTTTATGGCAGCATCAAATCTGGTGCAGCCACTTTTAAAAGCCGCTTCTATTTTTTCTAAACTTTTATCTGGAGTGCTGTGTAAATGCATTCCCCATTCTGTATTTGGATATTTTTTTGTTAAAAAAGGATAGATTTCTTTGATGTTTTCAGGATTTGAAACGCCAATGGTATCCGATAAAGCTAATATTTGAACTCCTGATGCCACCAATTTATCGGTCCATTCTGATAAAATCGATAAATCGTATGGTTCATCATAAGGATTTCCAAATCCCATTGAAAGATAGACAACCAGTTTTTTATCGTGTTTAACACAAAGATTTTGAATTTCATTTACGGTATTTAATGCGTCTTCTCTGGTAGAATTTGTATTTCGCTGTTGAAAAATCTCAGAAACTGAAAAAGGAAAACCCAAATAGTTGATTTCCTCAAATTCACAAGCATTGACAGCTCCTTTATAATTAGCAACAATGGCTAATAATTTAGTTTTAGTATCACTTAAGTCTAGTTTTTTAACCAATTCTGCGGTGTCTTTCATTTGGGGTATGGCTTTCGGCGATACAAAACTTCCAAAATCGATGGTATCAAAACCTACTTTTAAAAGCAGATTAATGTATTGGGCTTTTAAATGGGTAGGGATAAAATTAGCAATGCCTTGCATGGCATCTCTTGGGCATTCTACTAATTTAATATGTTGCGACATAGAGAAAAGGTTAAAGTGTAAATTACAAAAGCCTATTTGAATTATAAAATTAGTTTTAATTGAATTTCAAAATCCGTTATGTCGAGGAACGAGACATGGCATTTTAAAAGAGATAAATTACAAATGAGCTATTTCCTTTATCAATACGACAAAACCTAAAAAGGAGAGACTTAACAATCAGTAAAATTTTTCCTTACCATTATCATAAAACAAAAAAGCCCCGCAATAAATTGCGAGGCTTAAAAAATAGGTTAATCAATTAATTAATTACCGTCGCCTTCTTTAGGTTTTTTAGGACCATTGGCACCAGCATTAGCTTTCATTTCTGCCATTTTTGCTTTTTGATCTTCAGTTAAAGTTTCTTTCAAAACCTTGCTGTATTTAGCATTAATGGCCTTCATTTGATCTGCATCAGGTTTATTACCTTCTCCAGCTGCTTCTTTTAAAGCATCAGAAGCTTTATTTTTTTCTACAGTTGCCGTATAAATTGC
>JBBRYE010000208.1:0-3167 GCA_038237895.1 Sphingobacteriales bacterium
ATTAAAGCAGATTATAGAGATTATATCAATAATAATAATGAAGCATTTGATTTAATTCATGTTGATATAATTCATAAATATAAAGAAACATTTGAATGTGGATTGTGGGCAGCAGAACATAGTAAAATGGCGATTTTCCACGATACAAAAAGTTTTAAAGGAGTCAAACACGCTGTACAAGACATTGCAACAAAAACTGGAAAGACTTTCCATAATTACCAATATAATAATGGATTGGGGATTTTAGTTTAAACTAATTACCCTTTTAGCTATTTCCAAAAACTTTAAAAGTAAATCAAAGCTTTAAGATTAGTATTGCGTTAACGATTGAAGCGGCATCCCCGCCAGTAGTCGGGCAGGCTTTTTTTCTTTTTCAAGAAAAAAGATATAGCGCAATCCGCCAGCTGGCGGATAAAACGCCCAGATAATTATTAACCATATTTTAATAAATCTATCCTAAAATAAACTCATTCATTAAATTAATAATCTACTCCTTTTAAATTACCTACATTTAATATATTTGCCGCATGACAAAAGAACAACTTCAGGATTTGAGAGACAGGGTAACGTCTCTGAGGAGGCATCTTTGACGTAGATGCGAAATTATTATCATTAAAAGAAGAACAAGAAAAGACGCTACAATCCAGTTTTTGGGATGATCCTAAAGCGGCAGAAAAGATTTTACATGCTATCAAATTAAAAAAAGGCTGGACAGATGCTTATGAAAAAGCGGAGGCTGCAGTTGAGGATAGTGCTGTAATGCTTGAATTTTTACAGGGCGGAGAAGCCACTGAAGAAGAAATGAAGGATCAATATGAGCAAACATTAGCTGCTTTAGATGATTTGGAATTCAAGAATATGCTTTCTGCAGAAGAAGACCAGTTAAGTGCCGTTTTGCAAATAACCTCTGGTGCTGGCGGTACAGAAAGTTGCGATTGGACAGCCATGTTGATGCGAATGTACACCATGTGGGCGCAAAAAAACGGCTATAAAGTTACCGAACAAGATTACCAAGAAGGAGATGTTGCTGGCATTAAAACGGTTACCTTACAATTTGATGGTGATTTTTCTTACGGTTATTTAAAAGGAGAAAATGGGGTTCATCGTTTGGTGCGAATTTCGCCTTTTGATGCCAATGCTAAACGCCATACTTCTTTTGCTTCTGTTTATGTTTACCCTTTGGTGGATGATACCATAGAGATTGACATTAACCCTGCAGATGTGGAATTTGAAACTTTTAGATCTGGCGGTGCTGGTGGGCAAAACGTAAATAAGGTAGAAACGGCAGTAAGGTTATACCATAAGCCATCCGGAATTATCATAAAAAACCAAGAATCCCGTTCTCAATTACAAAATAAAGAAAATGCCATGCGTTTATTGAAATCTCAACTTTATGAGATTGAATTGCGCAAGAAAATGGAAATAACAAATGCCATTGAAGGGAGTAAAATGAAAATTGAATGGGGAAGCCAAATTAGAAATTACGTTTTGCATCCTTATAAAATGGTAAAAGATGTGAGGACTAATCATGAAACTTCTAACGCACAAGCGGTTTTAGATGGTGAAATTGATGAGTTTTTAAAGGCTTATTTAATGGAGTTTGGAGGGGAGTAGGTGGTTAGTTTGTTAGGTGGTTAGGTGGTTAGTTTGTGGTTAGGTGGTTAAGTGGTTAGGTATAGTAGAAATAATAAAATGAAAAAGTTATTAATAATATTTTTTTTGATATTCATGTTTGGTAAAACTGAAGCACAGCAAATAATGGATTTGTATCCTGAAGAGGTACCTAATTCTAAAACTAATAGCGATTATATTGAAAGAAGCGATACCTCTAAAGTTGACGGAAAAATTAGAGTGAGTAAGGTGTCAAAACCTCAGCTTATTGCATTTTATCCCGAAAAAGGAAAGGCAAATGGAACCTCTGTTATTATTTGCCCGGGTGGCGGTTATGCTATTTTAGCTATCGCACATGAAGGTTATGATATTGCCAAGGAATTTAATAAATACGGAGTTACTGCATTTGTGTTAAAATACCGTTTGCCATCTGATGAGATCATGATTGATAAAGCGATTGGACCGTTACAAGATGCACAACAAGCCATGAAAATTGTTAGAGAAAATGCTAGTAAATGGAACTTAGATAGTGCAAAGATTGGTATTATGGGGTTTTCTGCTGGTGGACATTTGGCATCTACTTTAGAAACGCATTATAAAAAATCTTTAGTCGATAATCCTAAAAAGACCAATTTACGCCCTGATTTTGCTATTTTAGGTTATCCAGTTGTTACGATGGGAAAATTTGGACACAAGGGTTCCAGGGAAAATCTCTTAGGTAAAACTGCTGCTCAAGATCAAATAGATTATTATTCTAATGAGCTTCAGGTGAATCAAAATACACCTCCAACATTTATTTTTCAGGCAAATGATGATAAGACGGTTCCGTCTGAAAATAGTTTAGATTTAACAAAGGCTTTAAAACAAGCTGGGGTAAAAACCGAATTACATTTGTACCAAGCCGGTGGGCATGGGTTTGGTTTAAATAATCCTACAACTAAAGATTCTTGGTTTGCTACTATGATTAATTGGATGGAGAATAATAAGTTTTTATAACTGCGTGAAAACTTAAATTACGAGTATTTTAATTCGATTAAATTAATCCTTTAAAACATCTAAAAGGCCTAATAATTCTTCAGACTTTTCTATTGCACCTGCTTTTTCATAAGAACTGATTAAGTTTCTTATCACTCTTTTTAAAATTTCTGTATTAGAGCAAGGTTCATAAAATAGTTTTTCTGGGTTTATTTTTAACTGTTTTAAAAACTGGTCGATATCTTTTTTACCGAAAACGTAACCCTTATTAAACACATTGATATAAAACAGAATTCCGTTTTCTTCATCGTATTTAGTTAATTGATCGGCGTACGCCAAAATAAAATGCTGTGGAAGGTTTACACCATAAATAGGTATATCTAATTTTTGGGCAATGATTGAATAGATAATAGCTAAAGAAATCTGATTTCCTTTTTTACTCTCTAAAACTTCACTTAAATAAGAATTTTTTGGGTCTTGATGATTGGCGGTATTTCCGCTAAAGCCATAAATATTGTAAAAAACATGATTTATTAACTTTATTTTTTCTATCGGACTTCCTTCTTGCATCATCTGCAACC
>JBBRYE010000209.1:0-3131 GCA_038237895.1 Sphingobacteriales bacterium
GTAGATATAGAATTAATGTATGATGATCCTTTTGCTAAGGATTACTGCGGCACCTGCCGTAAGTGTATTGATGCTTGCCCCACTGATGCCATATTAGAAAATAAAGTAGTTGACGGAAGCAAATGCATAAGCTATTATACTATAGAATTAAAAGATGCTCTTCTGCCTGAAAATTTAAAAAATCAGTTTTCAAACTGGATGTTTGGCTGTGATGTCTGCCAGGATGTTTGTCCATGGAACAGGTTTAGCAAGCCAAATGACGAAATAAATTTTACCCCTCTCCCACAGGTTTTAAATTTCACTGCAAGTGATTGGGAAGATTTAACCGAAGAAAGTTTTAAACACATTTTTAAAAATTCTCCATTAAAAAGAAGAAAGTTTGAGGGGATAAAAAGAAATTTAAAATTTATTGTCTGAACCGGGATTTATGGGATTTTTAGGATTTTTGAGATTAATAAGAATCATTGAATTGGGTTTCACTTTTTGACCTTTCTCCTTTCTCCTTCCCTCAAAGAACAAAGCCAATTTTTATAATAATTCTTCTATACAAGTAATTATAATGTTGAAAGTTCTCAGATTCTAATTGAGGTGTAGGTGCCGGCCACCAACCATATTTTACTTTTTCTTTAACCTGTTTGTAACTGAATCCTGCGCTGACTATAAAACCCCGGTTATTTTTTCCGGACAATTTTAAGCCCAGCCCCAGGTCGTAGTACAAGCCGGGTGATGATGAGGGAAACTGCTTTTGTTCTTTTTGTATAAAATTGAGCCATAAAAAATTAACTCCGGCATCTGCATATACAAAAGGAGTATTTTTCTTGCTGGTAATGTCTCTTCTTACATCAACGAACAAAGGGAGTGGCCAGCTCCGGCAAACCATTTATCTTTTTTAAAACCATTTATTGTCTGCACCATCCATGACTCTCCTTTACTACCGCTTACCAAACCAACGTGGTTTATTGAACTAAAACTTATTTTTTTTGATTGCGCTTCTACTTTAGCAATAAATAAAATTACAACTGGTATTATCAAAAAACTTTTCATGTTTATTTAATATTAAAACATTATTGTAATTTAAATCGAAAATAGAACGTGGATTATTGAAAAATTTTAGATATAAAACTTACTTTAGTAATTTATATTCTATTACTTCTGTTTCCCTTTAATCAAAACCTTGAGTATGAAATTTTACTTTGCAAAGTCACTTTACTCCGACTTGTAAAATCGTATTGATACAAACCATCTTTAGCCACCACAATAGCATTATTATCCTGTGCAATCACATCATAAGCATCGATACCTTCAATATTGTCCAGCAATTTCAGATTATTTACATCCAATGCATCATACACTTTTAGGCCCGCTGCACCGTCACAAACCAGTAACGTATTCCCTGATTTAGTAAGTCCGTGTGGATTAGTAAGCGGATAACTTTTTATTAGCCACGTACTTTGGAGGTTTTGAATATTAAGTATATCAAGTTCATTTACACTATTACCATTACAAGTAGTTCCTGATCTAATGGTTATATAAGCAAAATTATCGTCGGCAATCACGGGATCACAACGTGTGATATGAGAAAATTCTGAAAGCTTTTCCGGATGTACGGGATTAGCAGTGTTATAAATAAACATTCCGGATTGAGAACCAATAAAAAGATTGCCTTTAAACGGAAAAATGGTTTCAATGCCCCATCCTAAATTTAAATTATTTGCAAGAACAGGATTTTCGGGTGTAGAAATATTAAATATGTTTAAGCTATTTTCAGTAACAGTGTACAGGTAATTATTGAGAAGAGTAAACCTTGCCATAGAGCCACTAACACCAGGCGCCGAACTTTTCGACTGGGAAAGAAATGCTGCGTCAGCTGCTGAATAAAACAGGATTCCAGGATTTACCCAAGGGCTTATAGGCTCGTCTGAAACAGTAATGTCTTTTTTAATCCAGTCAACAATTACCCTTGTTGTATCATTAAAGAAACCATTTATACTTCACAAGGGATAAATTAGTGTCTTTTTGTTATCAAAGAATTGAAATTTTAAAGATAATAAGGATTTAAGTTCTTCCTGAAAACTTTGGTTGATGTCCTTAAAGAAATTTTGAATTGCCTGATGGAATTCATCTGGATTGTTATAATACTTTGCATACAGAATTTTCTTTTTGGTAAACTTCCACAACCTTTCAATAATATTTAAGTTGGGTGAATAAGGTGGCAAAAAAAGCAAATGGATGCCAAATGATTTAGCTATGGTTTTTACCACAAAGCAGTGTTGGTACCTGGCATTATCCAATACAATAGCAATGGGTTTATCACTATATTTTTCTTTGAGCATTTTTAAGAATTGAATAAGCGTATCGGAGGTGATATAAGTAGTATTTGATAAGGTAATCACTTCTTTGGTTATGGCGTTAACTGCTCCCAGTACATTAATCCGGTTTCTTCCGGCGGAAGCTTTTATGAAAACACGAAAGGCACACCACAGCGAACAAAGAAATGGTTGCAGCACAAAATGAGCTGCATCACAGAACAACAGATGAACCTGCCCTTGCTCAGCGGCTTGCACAACAGGTTTAAGCTCTGTTTCCACCCATTGGTTCTGGGCTTGGTTATCTGCTTTGGCAGGAATGTGCCCGCACTTCATAAACTTTAACCCATGCCTTTTCATAAAAGCTCTCACCTGCTGTTCACTTCGGTTAATACCTGTCATTTCACTGATGCGTTGCGCAGCCTCTGCAGCATTCATAGGCGGCTTTTTCAAAAAAGAACCTAAAATGTTTTCGGCATGCTCTTCCATACAGCTTTTGTTAGTGCCATAGCGATTAGTCAGTAAACCGTCAAGGCCTTTTTCTTTATACACCCTTATCCAATAAGAAACAATATTTGGATGCAGCCCCGTAATTAACCCTATAGTTGGGTTGGAATAATTTAAAACAGCTTTAAGGTATACTGAAAAAATCCGCTTTTGTATCATCGGATGAGGATAAGCAAAACGTTCGTAATTTAGCTTATCAATTTCCGTTTTGCTGAGGTTGAGCGAAAGAGCGGGCATATTTTTGTGATTTAGCTTTTACAAAGTTGCCCCTCTTTTTGTAAAATTCAGACTCACTATTTTATCCCTTGACAAGTATAA
>JBBRYE010000210.1:0-3110 GCA_038237895.1 Sphingobacteriales bacterium
AACTTTTATGACTATAATAAAGAATTGCTCTGTCTAATACTCCTTTTCTGTTATACTTGACAATCTAGTTCATTTCCATATATTTATAGGTTGAAAATCAGTACTATCCAGATGGACAAGATTTCTCCATTATTTGCTATTGATTTGAAGACTATGTTATCTTTGCATCTATTTTCAGTATTTTGTATTTAGTACAATTTTATATCTTCTAAATTAAAAACTTTGAACTTTTGTTATCCTTTATGGATAAAGAATCATCCCTGCAATTATCCTTATTGTCTGTTTCAAAGGCAGAATCATCTTTGCAATCTCTCCTGGTGCTTTTTTACTAATATAAAAATTTTGAGTTTGAATTCTCTTGCTCATATTTTTTACAGGTTCTTAAGTTTATTTTAGACCAAATCTTAAAGTTTGTATTATGTCAATTAGACCACACCATCATTTTTGTGAGATGTAGATCAAGCATTGCTTAATTCAAAGCCTTTATAGTCTTTATTCTTTATTCTGATAGAATGGCAACAAAGATATTTGTAAATTTGCCTATAAAAGATCTCAATAAAACGATAGAGTTCTACACTAAACTTGGTTTTAAGTTTGATCCACAGTTCACCAATGAGAATGCCACATGCATGATTGTGGATAAAGATATATTTGTAATGCTCTTGGTTGAAAAATTTTTTAAAACTTTTACTAAAAAAGAAATTTGTGATACTACAAAAAATATAGAAGTGATAGTGGCATTATCTGCCGAAAGCAGAGAAAAAGTAGATCAGATGATAAAGAAGGCTGTAGAGGCTGGAGGCGTGGAATCTATGGAACCACAAGACCATGAATGGATGTACGGACGTAGATTTGAGGATATTGATGGACATATTTGGGAAATAATATACATGGACGAAAGTGCTCTAAAAAAGGATTAAAAGCAGCCATGAAATTGAGAGGTTAAACAGTCTATAGACCTTTCTTCATGGTAAACATTATAGACAATTTAATAGAATCATAAAGTTACAGTAACCTGTTTACCAATGAATAATAAAAAATAAAATATTCTGGTAATGACTTTTGATTGTTTGTTTTTTTTATCAAACTGTATGTGCTACTTTACTAAATTGTTCTAAAATATCCATATTAAAGTAGGATTTTAATTTAGTTTGGTTTAAACAGAGAATGATATGGTTTCAATCGATCTCTCTGCAACAGGAGCACTTTTAAGCTATGGTATGGGATTGATTGTAGCAATTGCCTTTCCCTTAGGCGTGATTTTTGCTTTATTTGTAAAATATCCTAATAAACTTCGTTCAAATATTGCAGCCTTCGGTAGTGGTATCTATCTTGCAGTAATTGCTTTTTCTCTGGTTAGTGAATCTACAAAGGAAGGTAATGGTGTAACAATGGGTATTGGTTTTATTATTGGAGCGGTTGTATTTAGTTTCTTTAATCATGAACTTTTGGAAAGGTTTAATTTGAAAAAGAAAATACAAAGAAATTATGTTGACAAAGAATATGGAAAAAATAAGATTAATGTCTATAATGATATAAATAATTTATCAGAGGATCAAAATAGCAATTCTTCATCTACAATTCTAATTGGGACTCTTCTTGATAGCATTCCAGAATCTTTATTTTTAGGTGTAATAATTGCATTAGATCTTTCAAATCTTTTTGGAGCTACTATTACTTTATTTTTAGGTAACCTGTCATCTACTATTGAAGGGGCAAAGAGGATGTATGAGGAAGGAATGGGATCTGAAAACATAAAAGAAAAAAGAAAAAAAATTTTTCAACAATGGATGTATGTCTTTCTAATAGTTTCTATTGCAGCTCCGTTAGGCTATTATCTTGTTAAGCCTCTAAGCCATGGTCAAATATCAATTATTTTAGGTTTTGCTGCAGGAGCATTGATGGCTTTTCTAACGGAGGATTTAATACCTGAAGCATATAAGAAATCAAATTTCTATAATGGCATAGCTACCACTTTTGGTTTTCTAATAGGATTTACGTTGTTTAATATTTTTCAATAGAATTACATCTATCTACCTTCTTGTATTCTTCAGGTCTAGCAATGCAGAATTCATTTTAATATCATTAAAATCTTTTACTATGATGCCTGTAAATGATGTTAAAAGTAATGGTTTATGGATAATCTAACATGGAAAAACAGAGATGGGACAATTCACTAAAGAACTAATGGTCATAAATCTCTAATTAGGTAAATATTCTATTTGTATAAAATAATAAAATAATTAATCTTGTTTATTCTTTTAAGTAGTTCAATTCATCTTTATTTACGTAATAAAGTCCTAAAATGATCAATGTTGTTGCAATTAATTGCATTATCCCTATTTTTACATTTAAAATAAAAAAAGATAAAATTAATCCAAATATTGTGGAAGATGAAAATATGACAATAGTTTTTAAAGTTCCGATAATTCTTAATGATTCGATGAAAAAGAATAAAGATAAACCAAATCCTCCAATCCCAAGAATTAAAAGATAAGGTATTTGAGTTATATCAAAATTTAATTTATATCCGAGGAATAAAGAAACTACTAAAAGCAGTGTTCCTCCGATCAGTGATTTTACTAATACAATCTTTGCGGTATTTGTAATTCTTTTTGAGATAATTTTACTTATGTTATTGTCCAAGCCCCAACAAAGGGTAGAAAAAATTATTAGAATATTCCCAAAATTAAAATTAAAGTTATACCATTCATTTTGGCCATTAATATTAGATGACAACGAAATTAATGTTATTCCAATAATAGTTATAGTCATTCCAAGGTAACCAATTTTAGTTAACTTTTCTTTAAAAAATAATAACGCAATCATGACCGTAAAAAGCAACTCCCCTCCTTCCAATACCGAAGCATCAGAGGCAGTTGTTCTCTTTAATCCTTCAAAGAATAAAAATGGTGCAAGGCCACCTCCTAATAATCCGATAACCAATAGAATTGCATAATCATCTTTTTTTAAAGATTCTTTTTCTTCGTTATTTCTTTTATCAATCAACATGATAGGAATCATAAAAAATCCCGCGATCAGATAAATCATTGAGGATAAAGTTAATGGTTGAATTTGACTTGCCAAAATCGGTTTTGCAATTGGAAATA
>JBBRYE010000211.1:0-3089 GCA_038237895.1 Sphingobacteriales bacterium
AGAAGTAAGGCAACAGATGGTTAAAGAGCAACAAAAAATGGGTAAATCTAAAAATATCATTATGGACGGTAGAGATATTGGAACTACCGTTTTCCCAGATGCTCACGTTAAGTTTTTTATGACTGCCGATCCAAAAATTAGAGCAGAAAGACGTTTTAATGAATTATCTGCAAAAGGAGAAAATGTAAGTTTAGAAGAAATTTTTGAAAACATTGCTCATAGAGATTTTCAAGATACAACCAGACAAGAAAGCCCTTTGGTAAGAGCTGAAGATGCAATAATTTTAGATAATACAAATTTAACAGAAAAAGAACAGCTTAACTTTGCTTTAGAAAAAATACAGCCTTTTTTAATCCCAAAAATTTAATAAGCTATTCGTTTTCTTTTGGTTCTCTATCCAAATCATATTGTTGCTCATCTTGTGGCAAAGCATGAGTGTTTGATGACGATGGATGTTTATCAATCACATCTTTTATAGAAATAACATCATTTTCTGTATGTTCTGTGTGTTTTTCTTCTCGCTCGGCAGCGATAGAATCTTGATTTTCATCTTTTAATTCCTTTTGTTTTGATTGTTGATTTTCCATAATGATAGATTTTTTATATCACTATGCAGAAATTGTGCCTTTATAAACGACTATAAAAATGCACCAAAATAATATATCCATGCCATTAAAAAAACTTGTAACGGCATTCTTATCCATAAATAACTTAATCCTCTTCCAGTAAAATTTTCTCTTTCTACACTCACTCTTTTTATTGCACCAATTATATTAGACGGAATAATTGCCAAAAGATATAACATTACGATAATGGACACATTTTTTGATATTTCATCAATTAACAGTCCGGCTGCAAAAGCAATTTCTAAATCTCCTGTAGCTAAAACGATAATTCGTTTATATTTATCGCTAAAATTATCAGGTATAGTTAATTCTAATCCTTCAGTATGAACGTAATGTATCATAGCTGTAAAAACAAGCATTAATGAAAATGAAAATTTGCCGCAAAAAGCAAGAGAAACATCATCAAAAATCAGATAAGAAATGCTACAAAAAATAAAAAAGGTAGAAAGTAAAATAGCTAAAGGCTTCATTATTTCTATTAGTTTAGCACTAAAATAGTTTATTTATTTTAATAATTCCTTACCCTAAAAATCAATATTTAATTGTAATTATTTAAAATGATTGCTTACAAAACACGAATAGTTATATTGCATTTCTATTTTAAAATTTAAAAACATTTATGCAAACTTTTAATGATGTCCATTTACAATTTGCGTCTTTTTTCAAAAGTCAAAACTTACAACCTTTTGCATATTTAGTTTCTAAAAAGCTTTCTCAGGGGCATATCTGCTTAAATTTAAACGAATTATCTGCAGAGGATAAAGACATTTCTTCTTATTTTAAAATAGATAATCTAGATGTTGCACAGCTCAAAAAAGAAAAAATGGTTAGCCTAAAAGGCGATGAAAAACAACCCTTTATTCTGCATCAAAACAGATTGTACTTACAGCGATATTTTAATTACGAAAGCAAAATTTTAAACCGAATTTTTAAGTTTAAAAATGATAATGACGAGTTAAAACAACTTGATAGTTTAAAAGAAAAAAAAGATTTTATAAAAAACTTATTTCCATCCACTTCAAATATTATCAATTGGCAATTGGTTGCCGCTATCAATAGCTTCATTAATAATTTTACAATTATTACTGGTGGCCCTGGAACAGGAAAAACCACCACAGTTGCCAAAATTTTGGCAATTATGTTTGAAATAGATCCGAATTTAAAAGTTGCTTTGGCAGCACCAACCGGAAAAGCAGCTGCAAGAATGGCCGAATCTCTAAAACTAGCCGATTTAAAAGTTAACGAAAATATTAAATCGAAATTTGAGCATTTGCAACCTGCTACCATCCATAGATTATTAGGTTACATTCCGGATTCTAATTATTTTAAGCATAACCAAAATAACCCACTCTTGGTTGATTTGTTAATTATTGATGAATCTTCAATGATTGATGTGGCGTTATTTTCTAAATTATTAGATGCTGTTGGAGAAAATACCAAACTGATTTTATTGGGCGATAAGGATCAACTAGCTTCTGTAGAAGCAGGCAGTTTATTTGGAGATTTATGTTTAGCTCAAAAACAATTAAACATTTTTGATAAGAATAGAACTCAATTTATAAACAGTTTGATTGATGATAAAACATCTCAAATTATTAATAATCATGAATCTATTGATAATCATCCTTTATTCCAACATATTGTAGAATTAAAACATAGCTATCGCTTTAAAGGCGAAGAAGAAATTGGAGTTTTTAGCAAAGCTATTATCAATAATAACCAAGATGCTATTAAAGCATTTATTGATAAAAATGAAAACGGACAAGTAATTATAGACACAAATTACGGCGCAAAATTATTTCATGATTTTGTGAAAGGCTATCAAGATTATATTAATGAAATAGATATAAAAGAAGCTTTAAAAAAATTAAATAATTTAAGAGTTTTATGTGCTGTTAGAGAAGGAGAGCAAGGTTTGTATATAACAAACAGAAGAATTGAAAGCTATTTAACCGAAATAAAATTGATTAACAAAGGTTTAGAATTTTATTTGAACAGACCAATTATGGTGACTAAAAATAATTATGCTTTAGGTTTATTTAATGGAGATATTGGTATTATTAGAGAAGATGAAAATAAGGTTTTAAAAGCTTTTTTTGAAAAATCTGATGGTGAATTAATTCCTGTTTTACCTGGATTATTATCACAGGTTGAAACCGTTTTTGCAATGACGATTCATAAAAGTCAAGGTTCTGAATTTACAAATGTTTTAATGATTTTACCAGAATCAGAAAATATGAATATGATAACTCGTGAACTACTTTACACAGGGCTAACAAGGGCAAAACAAAAAGTAATTTTACAAGCTTCGGCAGCCACAATATTAAAATCGGCGGAAGCAAAAGTAGAAAGAGCTTCTGGCATTAATCAAAGGTTTTTATTAGAGTAAAGATTATTAGAATCAAGAATAAAGACTTAATTGCTAGTCATTTAACACAAATTTAATTAAGAAATTTTACGTCT
>JBBRYE010000212.1:0-3076 GCA_038237895.1 Sphingobacteriales bacterium
ACTAATATCAAAGAAATTGAGTATATTAAGGATACCGCTGGAATTATTAAAAAGAAAATAAAACCAAATTTTAAATCTTTAGGTAAAAAGTTAGGTAAAGATATGAAGGCTGTCGCCGATAAAATTGCTGCTTTTAATGATATTCAAATTACAGAATTAGAGCAAAACGGAACTTACAATATACAAGGAGCAGATAATAATTATGAAATCACCTCTGAAGATGTTGAGATTATTGCAGAAGACGTTCCAGGTTGGCAAGTGACCAATTTAGGAAAACTGACTGTTGCGTTGGATGTTAATATTTCATTAAGTTTAAAAGAAGAAGGATTAGCCAGAGAGGTGGTAAATCGTGTTCAAAACTTAAGGAAAGAGCTTGGTTTTGAGGTTACTGATAAAATTAAAGTCACATTAGAAAACAACCAATTAATTGCCAAGGCGGTGAAGAATAATTTAACTTATATTTGCGCCGAAATACTGGCTAACTCTTTGTTATTAGAGGAGAAAATCGATTCAGAAACTTTAATCGAAATAGAAGACACCAATATTAAAATTACAATTTTAAAAGATTAAAAATGGAAAATACTAATACTAAAACGCGTTACTCAGATCAAGAATTACAAGAGTTTAAAGAATTAATTACCGATAAATTAAATAGTGCAAAAGAGGAATTGAATAATTTAACAAGTTCTTTGAGCAGTCCAAATAAAAACGGTACTGATGATACCGCAGGTACATATAAAACTTTAGAGGATGGTTCTGCTACCTTAGAAAAAGAGTCTATTAATCAATTGGCATCAAGACAGAAAAAATTTATTGATAATCTAGAGTCTGCATTGGTAAGAATAGAAAATAAAACCTACGGAATTTGTAGAGAAACTGGTAAATTAATACAAAAAGAGCGCTTAAGAGCGGTTCCCCATGCAACTTTAAGTATGGAAGCTAAATTAAAGCAAAATTAATGAAGGGTTATAATAAACCGATAATTGCAATTCTTATTATTTTATTGGTGGATCAGGCTATAAAAACTTGGGTCAAAACCAATATGTTTATCGGACAAGAATTTCACTTGATTAAAAACTTTGCGATTATCCATTTTACCGAAAATAACGGGATGGCTTTTGGGATGGAGTTTGGCGGTGAAGCAGGTAAATTAGCGCTATCACTTTTTAGAATTTTAGCAGTTGCAGGGATAGGATACGGATTAACCTTTTTGATAAAACATAAATATCATAGAGGCTTAATCATGAATGTTGCATTTATTTTTGCTGGTGCGTTAGGAAATATTATTGATTCTGTTTTTTACGGTAAAATTTATGATTACGCTCCCATTTTTCATGGTAGAGTAGTTGATATGTTCTATTTTCCATTGTTGCAGGGTAATTTTCCAACATGGTTTCCAATTTGGGGAGGCGAGGAATACATATTTTTTAGACCAGTTTTTAACGTTGCCGATTCTGCAATATCAATAGGTGTAATTTGTATTTTATTATATCAAAAAAGATATTTTAAAGAGGAAGTAAAAGAACAGCCATCCTTAAATAGTGAGGTTGTAGAAGATTAGCATTAAATTTTTAAAATTATTAGAGGCGTTTCAGAATAATTCTGAAACGCCTTTTTTCGTTTGTCTTGAACTAGTAAACGTATTTGTGAATTAAAATTAAAAATTAAAACCTTCGTTATCTCAAAATAAAGTTTTACTTTACATTACCAATTATTTACACAAACAAATAAAACATGAAAAAATTATTTTTAATGATGGCAATGTTATTTGCTACATCAACAATTTTTGCTCAATCTGCTGATGCAGTTGTAGGCAAATGGTTAAATGGCGATAAAGATGCTTATATTCAGATTTACAAAAGCGGTAGCACTTATGATGGTAAACTGGTTTGGCTAAAAAACCCAAAAGATGAAAATGGTAAAACAAAAGTTGATGGAAAAAACCCAGATGCTAGTCTTAAAACCCGTCCTATTTTAGGTTTACAATTATTAAATAATTTTAAATTTGAAGATGGAGACTGGGAAGATGGCACCATTTACGACCCAAAATCAGGAAAAACTTACAGCTGCAAAATGACCTTAGAGACCAACGATAAGTTAAAGGTTAGAGGATATGTTGGTATTTCCTGGATAGGAAGAACTGATAACTGGACGAGAGTAAAATAAATACCTTGAAAATAACTTTATAGATTACCATATTTTTACTAGCCCTAGCTTTTTCAAATAAAGCTGGGGCTCAGTATTTTAAAACCGTTTTGCTAGATAGTGGTAAAAATACCAGTATTAGAGGTTTATCTGTTGTGAATAATAGAGTAGCTTGGATAAGTGGGAGCAATGGATGGATTGCAAAAACTATTGATGGTAACCATTTTGAGTGGCAGCAATTGAAAGGTTTTGAGAAAATGGATTTTAGAGATATTGAGGCTTTTTATAAAGACGATGCTATAATTGTAAGTGCAGGTTCGCCAGCTTATATTTTAAAAACAATTGATGGTGGCCAATCATGGAAAACGGTTTATCAAAATAACGATGCGGAAATATTTTTGGATGGGATGGATTTTTGGAATAAGAAAGAGGGAATTATTTTTGGCGATGCTATAAATGGTTTAATGCAAATATTAATCACGAAAGATGCAGGCGAAACTTGGGAGAATATTTCGGAAAAAACTAAGATTAAATTAGCCAAAGGCGAGGGAGGATTTGCTGCAAGTGGCACCAGTATTAGAACTTATAAAAACAATGTATATATCGCCACAGGTGGGCTAAAATCAAAACTTTATGTTTCTAATGATAAAGGCAACAATTGGAAAAACCTTGATTTACCTATTATTCAGGGCGAAGCATCACAAGGTTGTTTTACTTTAGCCATAAATAAATATAAAATCTATATTGCGGGTGGCGATTATTTGAAGGATAAATTATCTACAGCTAACTACTTTTATGCTAATCCTAAAGATATGAGATGGCAATCTCCAGCAATATCTCCTTTAGGATATAAATCTTGTATTGAAATTATTGGAGTAGAGAAATTGATAACAACTGGAACTTCAGGAACAGATTATTCTATTGATAATGG
>JBBRYE010000213.1:0-3074 GCA_038237895.1 Sphingobacteriales bacterium
TATTTTATAGCGTCCCTGCCTTCAGTTTGGATACGTTGTGCGCTCTTTGGAAATACAATATTAGCAACAGCAGAGGTTGGAATATCTATTAAATTTACAATTTTTACCGTAACATTAAATACTCCAGAAGCTATTGGATCAATCATTTTACCTAACATAAACTGATCAATTGTACCTGATAATATTGAACTTAAGGAAGTTCCAAATGAATATTTACTGTAGTTAAACATGCTTTTAATCCAATCTAAAAATATCCCTTTTGCAAATTTCAAATATTTTCTAGCGTATAAATATGCTAATAAAGCACTTATAACAGAACCAATAATTTGTACAACAACAAGCTGAGACAATTTAACCGGAATTTTAAAAACAAAACAATAAAATACAAATGCAAAGTATATTAGCTGAAAAACAGTGTTTGAAACAAAAACACCCTTAAATTTAAAATTTGCTTGTTCTATACAATTAAACTGAGTTAAAAAGCCATTTAAAATGTAAACAAAACTAAATAGATAGAATAGCGATTTAAGTTGTGGTGTGTTTAAATAAATGGCTAATAAATTACCAAATAAGAATATCAATATAACGCAAAGCAATGAAATAGAAATGTTGATGTAAAGTGCAGCCGTCATTATTTTTGGCTTATCTTCTTCACTTGCGCCAGATAAAAATTTAATTAAAGCAGATTTAATTAAACCATCTCTTAAAATATTAAGAATTGTAATAGTAGACATATACAAAGCCCAAACACCATATTCATAATCGGATAGTAACCTAACCAAACAAAATAAACTTCCTAATCCACAAATTATACTGGCAAAATTTTGAAACGTATTAATCACGCCAGATTTTAACCAATATTTTTTATTTTGTGAGTTAGTCATTAATTAATTTAATAAATTTTCAAAAATCTTTTCAATTCTTCATCCGTTTTTGCATGATAAATTTTTGCATCAGAGAGTTTAGGAAATAGCTTTTGGAAACATCCAAAATGATGTTCGGGTCCTTTTTTAGAAAGGATAATATTTGAACCCTCAAAACAACTTGCTAATGCGGCTGTACCTCCGTGGATAGAAATAAATTTATCAGTATTGGCATAAACGCACATTTGAAAATGATTATAGTTTTTAGCTTGAATCTTGTTTTCAAGATATAATTCGTCCATTAAAACCACATTAGGATATTTTTCTTTTATCCAATCATATTCGTTCAAATCGTTTACTTCGCTGGTATCAGAAGTAATATTTTTTGCCTTAGGGCGATTATAAACAATCTGATATTTTTCTCCCAATAAATCAAAGATATATTTTAAAGTTTCTATACTAAAAAAACTAATTGGAGGACCGTCCCATTCTGTATTGTAACGATTAGCAACCATTAAAATAGGTTTGGTGAAAACATAAATATCATTTTTAAAATGAGCTTTATAAGGTACTTTTTCCCATTTTTTCATGTCATAATTCTGACTGTAAAGAATTCTAGGTGTTTCGTAATTGTAATTTCCTTCGTTGGTGCGTACATCAAAAACTTCTTGATGGTTGGGAGAAAAAAAATACATTTCGGAAGTAAATTTTGCGCCTTCTGATTTTAGCAGAGTGCCATTTTTAAAATGCCAATAGGCAAAAGGAATAACAAATTCTAACTCTGGGGCAAACTCACCATTAAAGGAAATGGTTTTATATTTCTTTTTAAAGATGAAATCGTTAAAAAAATATTTCCACTGTATAAATTGACAATAATAAGTATCTCTATAATAATATCTAACATCATGATGGAGTTTGCCAAAACGCAACCTCACATACAAACTGATTAATTTAGTAATGATGTTATTGGGTATGTGCTGATTTTGGTTCAAATTTTATTACCGTTTAAATATTCAGATAATCTTTTTGTATGGAGTTTAAATCTATGATTAAAAGCTTTTAAAATCCCACCTTCTGCCAATAATCTTCTTGATGAAGTAAATACTCTTGCTTTTTTATCTATAATTAAATGCAAATCTCCAGATTTCATTAAGTTAACAGCCATTCTGCCATCTTCAGATTCATCTACGTAATCATCGCTACCTAGAATGTTATCAAATTTACGAACATTTTTTACCTTAAAACCTCCATTCGCTAATCCAACTGCAGTTTTAAAACCCATATTAAATCCCAAAAAATTGATATGCTCTCTTTTTCTTTTCCTAAGTCTAATGATTACTCCGGCTAACCTTTCATAAATCCAAAAGAAAACACGTTCTCCTTCATGCTCTGGGATAAACGCATATCTTGCATAAACACCGACAATTTTTTCTGAATTTTCTAATGGTTTTACCATAGTATCAATCCATTTTGGTGGATAAAAAGTATCAGAATCGGCACAGAGGTGATATTTTCCCTTAGCATTTTCTAAACCCATTTGCCTGGCGAAGGTAATACCTTGTTTGGGTTGAAATAAGCTTTTAATACCTAGTTGATCTAAAATTTTTTGGGTGGTATCTGTAGAGTTGTTATTGACAACAATTAACTCCACTTTTTTATCAGACTCATTTGCAGATATGGAAGAAAGTGTTCTAAAAATGTTGTTTTCCTCGTTCCAAGCGGGGATAATGATAGATATTTCTGGTTCTGCAGATTGTAATTTATTTAAACCAGTTTTTATAACGTTAATTTCTTCAGCACTTAAATCAAAAAAGTTTTTGTTTGGATATTGATGTCGCTTTAACCAATTTGGTAAACTGAAAAGTGCTATATACATAATTATCCTTTCAATTTATAGATTAACAAATCGGTGTTAAACCTCAAATAACGATAAACTTCCCTTAATTTATCTACTAAAAAACTATTATTATTTCTCCAAAAGTTACGTTTAACTGTACTTGGCTCTTCACTTGTGTTTTCTTGATCAATTAACTCGTTTATATTTTCATAAAAATAAACCTTTGGCTTTTTACTTAAAACCTGCATCATCATTTTATACTCGGTTTTGTCAGATTTTATTCCTTCTACGTATCTTCCAAATCTTTCAAAAAAGTTATTTCTACGTAAATGTGGATGATCGCTATAAACATAAAATTTCATATAACCTTCCCA
>JBBRYE010000214.1:0-3028 GCA_038237895.1 Sphingobacteriales bacterium
ATATCAGTACCATCCCATTTAAAATCTGTTATATTTCTTCCAATATGAATTGCACCAAGTTCTTCTTTAGTTATTTCCCGAACAACTTTACCAGTTATCGTTAAAATTTGAATACGCATATTTTGAGGCACCTGGCTTCCGGTCAATGTAAAAACAAATGCTGTAGAAGTTGTGAATGGATTTGGATAGTTTAGTAATTCACTTATCATTGGTTTATTAATAACCGAAAAAACGGTTCTGTAGTTTAAAGCGCCTGCTACGTTTCCTGAAGCATCTTTCCCAGAGACAATTAGTTCATACTCGCCATCTTGTTGTAAAAATGGTCTGAATTCTATGGTAGCAGCATTTTCTCCTGTACTTAAATTTGCAGGGTTAAAGCGGAGTGTGTCGCCAAAACTAAAGTTTCTAAGCGTTTGATTAGGATACCTTAACTGAACTTTTACCAAAGCCGTATCTTTTAATGCAAGGGACCTGCTCTCATCTGATAATTTTATTAATATAGTGGGTTTAGCTGCAACAATATCCCTGCTCAATATATGAATACCATCAAAAGTTACATCCAATAATGGATTAAATTTATCTGACTTCACAAAGAAATCTTTATACAAAAAATTATTAAAATGAAATTGTTCAGGCTGATCATTTGCCGGATTAAATTCAATAAATAATGTATTTTTTCCTGGATATTTCTCTGAAGGAATCGTGTAGGAAGCTATGAGTGTATCTCCGGCTATTAAAATTTTACCCTTTGGAATGGCGATAATGCTATCAAAATTATTAACAGTTTTGATTTTTAAATTTATCTTCATCAAACTATCAAACTTAACCTGGCTCACATTTTTAAATGCAAGTGAGAACGCTATTTGCTCTCCCACCTCTACCGTGTCTTTAATCGTAAACTTGATGTTCGGAGCAACTGCACCTTCAGGTACAGGTGTATATTTTAGACTGATATATTTAAGTTGATAAGGCGTTCCCTTAAGGCTGTCAATATTTATGAATTTAACTTTAATGAAAGGATATACCGAAGCATTAACACCTGCAATGTTAACATCCTTCATTGTAGAGTCGACATTATATAATACCGATTCGGAGCCGGTTGAAGTGATTCCTATCAATTGAAAACTGATTGAATCTTTGTTTGGAGAATCCAATGAGTTTCCTCGCCATTGAAACTGATCCCACGCTTTGGCCGGACCAAAAATTGGAGAAGTTATAATTCCATTTACATTTGTAAGTTTAATCGGAATTTGTGCAGTCACAATTTCTTCTTGGGTATTCCCAACTTTTTGAAAAGAAGCTGTTGATCCATCTTTAGTGAACTTAAAAATCATAGCTCGATTTCGATAAAAAGAGTCAAGCATCGTAAAACCATACCCTTTTAATTTATCGTACAAATTAGGAGAGGCTGTATTGGTAGGGTCAGTTTGCCATTGGTTTACGTAAGAATTGACAGAACCATTATTGAGTAAAGGATACATAACAATTACCGCATTATTTGGCATTTGGTTCAAAAAATCTACTATTTTATTTCTATTTATTACATCTCCAAAGAAGAATTCAAATTGATTTGTTCTACTGGATGAGTTACTACCATATAAACCTGCAGCAGTATTTTTTATAACTGAACCTGTAACACCATCCAAAACTGTAAACTGAAATGTATTAAACCTCGTACCCCAATTACTTATATTGAAAGCACCCAAATTCACAGTTGTTTCGGGGAAATCATTTGGAGGGAAGTTACCTGTAGAAACATTCAGTAGAGTATTTAGACTTGTGAATTTCAAGTCTCGAGAATTACTCAAAAATATATTAGCATCATAATTACTTTTAAGTTTTTGATAATAATGTGACTGATTAAAGCCAGGTCCACTTGATGGCAAATAAATAAATGAAGCACTATTCCAGACAGTTGCACCAATTGATGGGATAACAGCCGTTCTCCAATAATAAACAGTGCTGTCGCTTAAAGTTAAGTTCGTAGGCATAAATTGTATCACGCCGCCAGCGCTTGTTAAATTGTAAGCCTTTTTAAAAGTAGAATTAAAGAGTTCCGTGGTATCTATTTCCATTGTATAATTACTTTGCCCAATTAGAGGATTTGCTGTACTCGCAGAGAAAGTAATGTTTTGATTATTTACAATTGAATAATTGTAAGGATAAATTGGAGTTAACGTATTTTCAAAAATAAAAACATCTTTTGTTATTTTGTTGTTGGTCTCATAAATCTCATTCACCTTATTTGTCCAATCTAACTCTACAATAATTTTATTAAGCCCATTATCTGTTGCAGGATTTATTGCTACGTTTAAATTTAAACTATCCTCATATTTGATACCGGGTATTAATGTATCCTTAATAGTTACGGGTATTGTTGCATTAGGCAATAATCTTTTCACTGATACCCTAATTGAATCTCCTACAGCTTTCCCAATATTTCGCATATTAACCTTTACATTAAAGGATGGATCTGCAACTGTAATAATATTGGGTGATATGGCTACTGACTGCTCTTCTATAACATAATCTGCTTTAGGAGACGTATTTATTTTTATTGCAGGATCACCATTTAAATTTATTTCTTCCAGATGTATTCTTGTGAAATAATCAACACCAGGGTTGGCCCCATCAAGGAATGTATGAACTTCCTTTAACTGCTCTCCAACAGTAGAACCATACATAAACAAAGAAAAGTTTTTATAAAACCTGTTATTAAAATTGTTTAGCGCAAAAGGAATTCCAAAATGAGTATCTGCAAGGAAACCAATACTACCCTTTTGATCTGCAAATGTATATTTTTCAGAAAGCGTAGCAAGTGTTGACAGCCTTGCCGGATCGTAACTATAAAAGTCACCTGCAATACAACCGCTAATATTAAAAAATGGATACTTGCCTTTATTGTTATAATTTTCTGGATTACTGATATTAAATTCAAAAGTGCTTGCTGATGAGTGACCAAAATATCCTAGAAATCCGATTCCTTCATCAAATAATTGTGTAATTTTTTCACTACTTGCCTGTTGGA
>JBBRYE010000215.1:0-2961 GCA_038237895.1 Sphingobacteriales bacterium
ACAGTTTTAAAAGCATTGTATGAAATTGTTAAAAATCCAGCATTGCTTAATAAAATTATTTCTGATGATTCAATTTGGAAAAAGCGTTTGAACAAAAAGTATACTGATTTAAAATATGGATTTCCTGTTATTAACTTAACAACATTAGCTCCAAATTTTAATGAAACCATTGATTTATATTCGTTTTTAGGAGGCGGTTCTTTACCTACAGATATCGCTCTTTTACAAATCTTATCTAAAAAATTTAAAGATTGCTCATATTTTGAAATTGGTACTTGGCGAGGAGAAAGCGTAATTAATGTTGCAAATCATACTAGTATCGCACAAACATTAAATTTATCTAAAAGAGAAATTTTAGGTTTGAAACTAAGTGAGAAATATGCCGATTTACATGGCATTTTTTCCAAATCAAATAAAAATATACTTCATTTAGAAGGTAACTCTTTTGATTTCGATTTCGCTAAACTGAACCAAAAATTTGATTTAATTTTTATCGACGGCGACCATAGTTATGCTGGTGTAAAAAACGATACCAAGAAAATTTTTGAACATTTGATTCATGGTAAATCAATTATTGTTTGGCATGATTACGCTTATAATCCCGAAATTTTGCGACCAGAAGTAATACTAGCAATTTTGGACGGCACTCCAAAGGAATTAAGAAAAAACCTTTTCCACGTCTCTAATACCATGTGTGCCATATTTTATCAAGAACCAATAGAAACTTATCAATTTGAAACCCCTATTAATCCAGATAAAACGTTTAATGTAAATATTGTGGCTATCAAGATATAACTATTCCCCTAAAATATCATGTAAAACATTATCGAATGTATATTTAGCTTCTTTAACATTTGCAAAAGTTTCTTCATCAATGATAATATCTCCATTATTAATTGTTCCCAATAAACTGAAATCGGTATCTACGGTTGCCATAAATTCTACAAAGGCTTCTTGATTTTCTGGTGATATCGAAACAATTACTCTCCCTTGTGCCTCTCCAAAAAGGAAAGCATCTTTTCTAAAATCGCTATCGGTTTCAATTTCAAAACCTAAACCATTTGGCATAGCAGATTCTAATAAAGTGATGTATAAACCTCCGTCAGCAACATCATGAACTGATTGAACCAATTTGTTTAAAATCAGTTTCTTGATGACTTGGTGCATTTCATACTCCTTATCCAAATCAAAATAAGGAGCTGGAGATTTGGTAATTTTATGATAAGATGCTAAATATTGTGAAGAAGCAATATCGTTTTGGCTTTCGCCGATTAGATAAATTAAATCTCCTTTATTTTTAAAATCCAAAGTCATCATGTTACTCACGTCATCCATCACGCCCAACATCCCAATAGTTGGAGTTGGGAAAACCGGGCCTTCATCTGATGACTGATTATAAAAAGAAACATTTCCACCCGTAACAGGTGTTTCAAATTTAAGACAAGCGGTACTCATTCCCTTAATAGCACCAACAAATTGCCAATAAACCTCTGGAATATAAGGATTTCCGAAATTTAAGCAGTTGGTAATTGCAACGGGCTCGCCACCCGCACAAGTAATATTTCTTGCAGCTTCAGCAACGGCAATTGCACAACCTTTTTCTGGGTCTGCATTTACGTATCGAGAATTACAATCAACCGTTAAAACAATTGCTTTATCCGTGTTTTTTACAGAAACAACTGCAGCATCACTAGGTTTATTGGTAGTCATAGTTGCAGTACCCACCATAGAATCATACTGACTGGTTACCCATCTTTTTGATGCAATATTTGGATGCGAGGTTAAATGTTGCGCAACCTCTTTTAAATCTGTTGGCTCTTTAACATCACTAATATTAAACTTTTGATATTCCTTAAAATAAGCAGGTTCTTTATATTCTCTTTCGTAAACTGGCGCACCGCCTCCTAAAACTAAATCATCGGCGGGTACATCGGCAACCAATTCGCCATTCATATAATATTCTAAACGTTTAGTATTGGTTACTTCTCCAATAATAGCACAATTTAAATCCCATTTATCAAATACAGCTTCCACCAAAGCTTCTTTTCCCTTTTCGACAACAATTAACATCCGCTCTTGAGATTCTGATAATAAAATCTCAAAAGGCAACATATTCTGCTGACGAGTTGGGACTTTGTCCAAATCAATACGCATCCCGTGTTCTCCTTTTGCACTCATTTCTGAGTTAGAGCAGATAATTCCCGCAGCACCCATATCTTGCATCCCGATAACCGCACCAGTTTGGATAACTTCTAAAGATGCTTCCAACAATAATTTTTCTTGGAATGGATCACCAACTTGAACTGCTGGCAAATCATTCACAGAATCTGCAGAAATATCTTTTGATGCAAATGAAGCTCCATTAATTCCGTCCTTACCAGTTGCCGAACCAACTATATAAACAGGATTTCCAACACCGTATGATGTTGCAGAAGCGGTTTCACCCACTTTTACAATCCCTGCGGACATCGCATTTACCAATGGATTTACATGGTAACATTCATCAAAGAAAACTTCGCCACCAACAGTTGGAATACCGAAAGCATTTCCATAATCACCAATTCCTTTAACCACACCTTTTAATAGCCATTGTGTTTTTGGATGATTGATATCACCAAAACGTAAAGAATTTAATTGGGCAATCGGCCTAGCTCCCATGGTAAATATATCACGATTGATTCCCCCAACTCCTGTTGCAGCGCCTTGGTAAGGTTCTAAAGCAGAGGGATGATTATGAGATTCTATTTTAAAAACACAAGCAATACCATCACCTAAATCAACCATACCAGCATTTTCCTCACCAGCTTTAGCCAACATACGTGGGCTATCTTTAGGTAAGGTCTTTAACCAAGTAATAGAATTTTTGTAAGAACAATGCTCACTCCACATTACGGAGTAAATAGATAACTCCGTAAAATTTGGGGTACGCCCTAAAATTTCTTTTATTTTTTCAAATTCTTC
>JBBRYE010000216.1:0-2930 GCA_038237895.1 Sphingobacteriales bacterium
ATTCCTACAGATGATTGGCAGAGTGGCCTGGAAGAGTTTAAGAAGCGAAAAACCGCATTTACCGTAGCGTGCGCTGCAGGCAGCGGTGCTGATTCCAATTTATTAAAACAAATTACAGAAAATGTGGTAAGCCTTGATACTGCAGACAGTCAAAGTATTGCAAAGTTCTTTACATGGGTATCAGCATCTATAGGCGTTACATCAACCAAGGTTGAGGATGGTGGAACTGAAGTTACCCAACTTGGGGAATTGCCGCCACCACCGCCTGAATTAAATATTGTTACGTAATTTCTGCTAGTAAATTAACCTAATCCGGCTAAAAAATTTTTTAATTTATTTACTTTTTCTAACACTCAATTTAGAAGAATGGATGATGTAAGGGAAGTTGTAAGAAAGCTTTTTAAGAGTTATAATATTAAGGTACCTGCTAACAGAATAGATTTATTCAATAAGTTTTTAGCTGACGAACAGAATGTAAATGCTATCGGTTTGATCAATAAAAATCAGCAAAGCGTTATGGCAAGGTGGAAAGTTGAAGAAAGAATTGCTGACATCATTCAGCAACCCGTTCGCATTTTAAATGCAACCGTTGGGAAATCTTATGAAACTAAATTTGATTTTAAAAAGTTTGATTGGAAGGATATAACCGATTATAAATTTGAAGGCCTGGAAGAAGCCGGTTTATCCTTTGATGAAAAAACAAATCAAATCTTTGGTAAGCCCACACAGAGCGGAGATTTAAAATTTTGCCTAAAATTTAAACTTGAGGGTCAGCCTGCCGATGCACCTTTCAATGAAAAGTTTATAACTCTACTTATTAATCATGATCCAAAAAGTTTATGGAAAAAACTGGAAAGTGATAAGAGCGATCCCTATTGGAAAGAAGATGATGTGACGATTTTTGAGCCTTTTAGAGAAAAACATATTCTTGTTTCGTGTAAGCGTGGACGCTCACATGCAAACGTTGGTTCGTTTAGAGAAGATGATTTTGCTTTTAAAGAATTAGATAATGGATGGAATATAGTGGTAGTAAGCGATGGTGCCGGAAGCGCCAGAATTTCACGAAAGGGTTCTGTAATTGCCTGTAGTGGAATTGTAGAATATTTCAGTGAAAAGACTTCAACAGAAAGTATGCTGACTTTTGATGAACTTATTCAACAGTACTCAGATAAATCCGGGGATGACACCCAAAATAAAATAAATCATTTCGTATACAATAATCTTGGCGGAGCAGCTTTGCAGGTTCATAAAAAATTAGAAGAGTTTGCAGCAAAGGAAGGATTTACAATAAAAGATTTAAACTCTACATTGGTTTTTACATTGTACAAAAAATATCAAAGTGGTTATGCATTTCTATCCTTTGGTGTTGGAGATTGCCCGATGGCGGTTCTCAATAAAGATATTTCAGAAGTTGTATTGTTGAATTGGATTGATGTTGGAGATTATGGTGGCGGAACAAGATTTATAAATATGCCCGAAATATTTAATAACGAAAAATTTGCATCAAGATTTAGTTTTAAAATGTTAGAAGATTTTTCTTACCTGGTATTGATGTCTGATGGCATTTATGATCCCAAATTTGTAGTGGAATCTAATTTACCACAGATAAAAAACTGGAAAAATTTTCTTGAAGATATTAATGGTAAAAATGAAGATGGAATTAAGGTGGAACTGAGAGCAGATAATGCTGATATTGTAAATCAATTTTCTGCATGGATGGATTTTTGGAGCATTGGCAATCATGATGACAGAACTTTGGCGATTGTATTTTAGCCCTCCCATCAATAAAATATCTATAATAAATAATTATTGACTTGTAAGTTCAATTAATAAGTGCAACACACAAGGTTTTCATCCTCTCGGGAGGGGTACCACTCCCGAGAGGATGAAACTGAAAACTGAAATTTGTGTTGCGATGACAAAAAACTATTCTCAGCTCACCCTATGTCAAAGGTATCAAATTGAGGCATTAAAAACTGCCGGGCATACCCAAAGTTCGATAGCAAAAATGATTGGGGTTAACAAGTCAACTATTAGCAGAGAGCTAAATAGAAACGTTCCTAAAAGAGGCACGGGTGCAAAAAAGTACAGTGCTCAAAAAGCACAAAATAAAACCGACATAAGGCATAAAATAAAACCTAAAAACTTTTTGTTTTCTGCGGAATTAAAAAATGATGTGGTGAAAAAAATGCGTATTGAAAAACTGAGTCCGGAGTTGATAAGTGTTGGGTGGAAGAAGGAAAATAAAAACGGTGTGAGCCATGAAACGATTTATAAATTTATATGGCAGGCAAAGTTTAGCAATAGAAAAGAGCATCGCGAATTTAAGAAAAGCTACCAGCTTTTAAAGCATGGCAAGAGACGTAGAAAGCGGGGTAATTACAAGGATAACAGGGGTTTGATACCTAATCGTATATCCATTGAAAAACGATCTAAACTGGCAGGAAGAAGAAAAAGGCTGGGTGATATTGAAGTAGATCTCATAATCGGTAAAAATCATCAGGGCGGGCTATTAGTAATGTTGGACAGAGCATCTTTAGTAACAACAATAGATAAGATAAACTCTAAAAAGCCAAAGCACATAAAGAAGCTGATTTTAAAAAGGATGAACAAAAACAAGTATCTAAAAACAATGACTTTTGATAACGACCAGGCTTTTGGCTTGCATCAGGAAATTGCCAATGAACTTAACATAAAAACTTTTTTTACAAGACCATACACCTCACAAGACAAAGGAAGTGTTGAAAACAGAAATGGGGTGATAAGACGATTTTATCCAAAGAAAACAAACTTCACAGAAGTAACAGCAAAGGATATAAAAAAAGTAGAGACAATGATCAATAACAGACCCGTTAGAAAGTTTAATTACAAAACGCCTAATGAGGTACATTTACTAAAATCAAGTGTTGCACTTATTGCTTGAACACAGC
>JBBRYE010000217.1:0-2901 GCA_038237895.1 Sphingobacteriales bacterium
ATCATGCTAATATCCGTTTTGGGATTGAAGGAAGTTTAGAAGATGATAGTGTTTATGTTAGCTGGAAATATGGATTAGAACGCATAATTTTAGGGATTTGCATCAGCGGAAGCGAAGAGTATGAAACCGAAAATCATACTCTTTTTCCATTAGATATGGTAGAAGGCTCAGCTGCAGAAGAAATTATTCGTTTTGTACATTTTGTTGAGGTTTTGATAGCCTCCATCCAACAAAGGGAAAGAAACAGAAACCTAACCGATTGGGTAAAATATGTGGAAAGTATTTTAACTAACCTCATTTTTGATACCATAGACAATGTTGATGAAGATTATAACCTCCTCATTAAACAATTAGCAAAATATAATTCTTTAAACGAGCTTTTAACAGAACCGCTAAGTTTTCAATTATTTAATTATAGCTTATTGCAATCGCTTTCGGCCAGCACAAAAACAAGTTCTTTTGTGAGTGGTGGAATTACTTTTTGTTCTTTAATTCCAATGCGTAGTATTCCGTTTAAAGTAGTGGCTTTATTAGGTTTAAATTACGATAAATTCCCTCGTAAAGAATATCCAGTAGATTTCGATTTGATAAAACAACATCCAAAATTGGGAGATAGAAACGTAAAGGATAATGATAAACACTTATTCTTAGAGACCATTTTATCTGCACAAGAAAAGCTTTACCTCAGTTATATTGGTCAAAATGATAAAGACAATACCAGCATCCCTCCTTCTGCATTAATTGATAAATTATTAGATTATCTACAGAATAAATATGAGAAAGATGATTTAGCAAATCAAATGATTATTAAGCATCCACTTCATAATTTTAGCGATAAAAATGATGGATTAAATAGGTTAAATTATTTAAGTCATGTGCCTTTGAAAGACTATGATTTTTTCCAAAAAGAGGCAAAAACTAATGAGTTGGAGCTTACAGAAATTAACATTAATTCTTTTATAAATTTCTTCAAAAACCCTTTTAAAGCCTATCACCAAAAGGTTTTAAATATTTATTATGAAGATGAGGATTTACTTTTAGGAGATACAGAACCTTTTGAATTAAATAGTTTGCAGCAATGGAATTTAAAGCAACATTTATTACTGGCTAAAGCCGAGGATTTACCGAATCTTAAAAATAGACTTTTAAAAACTGGAGGTTTACCATTAAAAAATATGGCCGATTTGGTTTTAAATTCTACTGAAGAAAAAGTTCAGGCTGTAAGAAAGATATACCATGAAATTATTAAGGATAATATAGAAAGTGTATTACCAATTGAAGTGAAATTAAATGAAGATAAAACAATTTTAAGTGGAAATATTTCAAATATATACCATGATAAATTAATTTTTATTTCTTGGTCTCAGAAAGAAAATAAAAGCTTACTAGAAGCTTACATTATCTATTTAGCTGCTCAAGCTGCTGGATTAAATCTCAAATTATATTTTGTAAGCGCCAATAATGAGAAAGTTTATAAAAGCGGGCAAATTAACTCGGCAGATGCCAACGAAAAATTAAATGAAATGTTTAAGCTTTACCAGCGAGGTTTAAAAAATATTTTATGCTTTTACCCAGGTCTTGATATTAAAATCAAAGACATTCCATACAATTATAATTATCAAAAATTTAAGAAAGCGGTTAATGATAAATTAAACAATTATCTATTTCCATCAACGGATAAATACATCATGAACAAGTATAACGATGGTTATTTTGATAGTTTTCCTTATGATGAGAATAACTTAATTTATCAAGAATTTTTAGAATGTAATGAAATATTACTTTCTCCTATAGCATCACTTTTACCTGATTATTATGCCTGAGAACTTATTTACAAGACAATTTAAAGATTTTGATGCAAATACAGTTGTATTAAAAGGAAGCAATTTAATTGAAGCAAGTGCGGGAACTGGTAAAACTTATTCTATTGCTATTTTAGTTTTAAGGATGGTTATTGAACAAAAAATACCAATCCAAAATATTTTGATGGTAACTTTTACTAAAGCTGCCGTGGCAGAGTTAGAAGAACGGGTAAGAAAATTTATAAGATTGGCTCACAAAGCTGCCAAAGGCGAGGAAATTTCTGATTTATCAATTACTGATATTGTAAAAAAAGCTGATTCAAATGAAGTTTTAAAATCTTTAGAAAGAGCCATTTTATTTTTAGATGAAACCTCAATTTTAACCATACATAGTTTTTGTCAGCAAACGTTAAACCAGTTTGCTTTTGAAACCCAACAACTTTTTGGTGTCGATTTATTGCCCGATGCACAAAACATCATGACTGATGAGGTAAATAAATTTTGGAGGAAATATATCACCAATATTCCTTTAGATTTATTGGCTTTACTGATACAAAACGGATTTTCAAGACCTAAAATTTCGAGCATCGTAAAAGAACATTTATCGGGTAAAAAATATCTATTTTTTGACGAAGAGAAATCTAATTCCTGTTTAAGTGAAGAGCAATATCAGTCTTATTTAGAACTCATTAATCAAATAAAACTGAAATATCAAATCACTTATGATGAATTGATAGTTTATGTTTCAAATCATATTGATGAATTAAAAGAAGCATCAGAAAGAAATAGTTTCTCAAAAAAAAATATACTTCCTTTTTTAGATAATCCTCAAAACTTTATTGAACAAATAATTGCTAAAAAATCAGCTGCTTACATTCAAAAAGTATATCCTGATATTTTAGAAAAAATTGAAGAATTAGTTTCAATTGAGGAAGAGCAAAAGAGGATCATTTCAAATTTAATTAATGATTTATATTGTCATGCCATCCAGGAAATTAGCAACGGAATTAATTTTTATAAAACCAGATACAATCAAATCAATTATGATGATTTAATCACCAAGCTTCATAAAGCGCTACATAAAGAAAATAATGAAAAG
>JBBRYE010000218.1:0-2892 GCA_038237895.1 Sphingobacteriales bacterium
CACCTATTCACGGCTTCTTCCCCTGTTGATATTTTAACTGTTACCGCACAATTAAGACAACAAGGAAATTTAGAAATGATTGGTGGTGCTTTTTACATCACTGAGCTTACCAATAGGGTGGCCTCTGCTGCTAATATAGAATATCACGCAAGGATAATTTCTCAAAAATTTATTCAACGAGAACTTATAAGAATTTCAACAGACATCATTAACCAATCTTATGAGGATACCAGCGATGTTTTTGAATTACTAGATTATGCAGAAAAAAACCTTTTTGATATTGCCCAAAATAACCTGAGAAGAGATTCTCGTAAAATGGATGATATCATTAAGGAATCTCTAAAAATGTTAGAATCTTTACGTGGAAAAGAAGATACTTTAACAGGAGTTCCTTCTGGGTTTACAGCGTTAGACCGAGTAACAAATGGTTGGCAAAAATCAGATTTAATCATTATAGCTGCTCGTCCGGCGATGGGGAAAACTGCATTTGTATTAACCTGTGCTAGAAATGCAGCAGTACAATTTAACAAACCAGTTGTGGTTTTTTCTTTGGAGATGTCGTCTGTACAATTAACCAATCGTTTAATTTCTGGAGAGGCAGAAATTGAACAAGAAAAAATCAGAAAAGGGCAATTAGAAGATTGGGAATGGCATAAAATGACTTCCAAAATTGGAGGTTTAAGTGAAGCACCTTTAATTATTGATGATACTCCTGCGCTAAACGTTTTTGAATTTAGGGCAAAATGTAGAAGATTAAAGGCTCAATACGATATCCAAATGATCATAATAGATTATTTACAATTGATGCAAGGCAAAGCCGATGGTAAAGGCGGAAGTGGAAATCGTGAACAGGAGATAAGTAGCATCTCTAGAGCCTTAAAACAAGTTGCTAAAGAATTAAATGTTCCTGTAATTGCACTTTCGCAGTTAAGTAGAGCTGTTGAAAATCGTCCGGGTGGATCTAAAAAGCCAATGTTATCCGATTTAAGGGAATCTGGAGCGATTGAACAAGATGCGGATATGGTTTTGTTTTTATATAGGCCAGAATATTATGGTTTAGACCAGGATGAGAATGGAAATCCAACTGCTGGTATTGGGGAAGTAATCATCGCTAAACATAGAAACGGTGAAACTGGATCTGTTCCTTTAAGGTTTATCGGTAAATATGTAAAATTTGCAGATTTGGAAGATGGTTTTGGTGGCATTAGCGCATCTGAAAATTCTGCTTCCGATCCGTTTTCTAGTCTTGGTCCTTCTTCTCAGTTTGAAAGTATCACCCTAAAACCCAAAAATTGGGATACTGATGAGGAAGAACCTCCTTTCTAAAAAAACAAATTTGATGTGATTATCAAAAGCATCTATATTTGCCAGCGATGTTTACAAAAACCCATTATTTTTTAAAAAAGCTTATTCTTGGATTGATAGATGCATTTTATCCGCTTTTTAGAAAGATAATGCCTCATCAAACTTTTAGATATGCGGTATGTGGAGGAGGAAATGCAGTTTTAAATTTCGCTATTTTCTCCATTACAGAAAATTTGATAGTTAAAAAACAAGTTGTTCATATCATTCCTAATTTAGCCATTAGCTCACACATTTTCTCGTTTTTAATAGCTTTCGGAATTACTTTTCCAATTGGATTTTATCTAAATACTTTTGTGGTTTTTGAAGGTTCTTATCTTTTAAAAAGAGTTCAACTTTTTAGATATTTTACAATAGTGTTGGTTTGCTTTTTGCTCAATTATGTGTTTATGAAACTTTTTGTAGACCATTTCGGTTGGTATCCAACACCTTCATATATTTTAACATTTGGCGTAGTAACTTTCTTTAGCTATTTCTCTCAAAGAAATTTTACGTTTAAAAAAAAATAAACAAAACTTACCTTAGTGGTTTTAATAAATCTTCTAAACCGTTTAGTTTGATTTCATAAATAGTTGCTAACTGTTGCCCTAATTTACCTGGAGGCCAACCTTTATTAGCAAACCATTCTAAATAAGAAACCGGCAAATCACAAAGTAATCTATCTTTATATTTACCAAATGGCATCCTGATTTTTACTAAGTCTAATAATATTTGGGTGTTCATTTTTATTTTTGGGTTAACGATTGAAGCGACCTCCTTTTTGTCCGCCAGCTGGCGGAGTGTTAAAACGCCCAAATTAATATTAAAATCTCAAATCAACTTTTAATATCTTATATGAAAATTATATTAATCTAAAAATCTGGTATACCAAAACTTGTTAAAAACTGTTAATTAATTTATGATTTAAAAGAATAGAACTAGTTTAGTATTTTGCTATTCATAAAAAATTGACTCTTATTATTTATTAACCTATCTTTGCCCGATGTTTAAAAACAAGAGCTTAATAATTTTAAGCTTTATCCTATTTATTACAATTGTTTTTACAGGTTGTAAAAGCAAATTTGAGAAATTACGCACTAGTACAGATACTGGCAGAAAGTATCAAGAAGCTATTAAACTTTACAATAATAAAGATTATGCTAAGGCTTTGATATTGTTTGATGATTTGGTACAAAGGTATCGTGGAAGGTCAGAGTCTGAGGATTTATATTACTATTACGCTTACACAAACTATAAGCTTAAGGATTTTTTATCAGCTCGTTATCATTTCAAAACATTTGCAGATACTTATCCAAGTAGTCCAAAAGCAGAAGAATGCAGGTTTTTAGCCGCTTATTGTTTTTACTTAGATTCTCCAAATTACTCTTTAGATCAAGACAATACCTATAAAGCAATTGAATCTTTACAATTGTTTATAAACCTTTACCCAAAAAGTGATAGAGTTGCAGAGGCTAGTAAATTAATACTTGATTTAAGAGATAAATTAGAGCGTAAATCTTATGAAAATGCTAAGTTATTTATAGATATTGG
>JBBRYE010000219.1:0-2891 GCA_038237895.1 Sphingobacteriales bacterium
AAAAGAAGAGTTTAAAAACATTGGATGCCCTTTCTTATTAAACTCAAAATTATAGTTTAGCGAGTAAGTAGAAATTTTATTATTAATTCCTCCAATTCCATAATTCCTGAAATTATCCCATCCAAAATATACAGATTTATATAATTTTAATTGCATTCCTAATGATAAAGCATAATTATTAATGGGAGATATGTTTGCATTAACTATAGTTTGAAAACCAGAGATATTATATGGTAATTTATTTAGTTGAGCGTTAAATCTATATCTATCCAATAAAAGGATTGAAATTCTATGAGCTACGCTGTTTTTGATTGTTATTGTGGAATCTTGACGAAAATTTGGAATAGATAATATAGTTATTTTTTCTTTTTCCTCTAAAGAAGCCACTAGCTTATTAAATTCATCTTTTTCTACTTTAGTTATGTTTTTATTTATTTTAATTGTTTCTGACAAATCTTGGATAACTTCTGGATAAGGTATTTTAAAAGTAGAAATAGTATCTATTGCTAAAGCTTTAAATTCCTTTAATGAACTAAAATTAATATCGCCATGATTTCCATTTAAGTTTATTTTTATCTCATCAATAAACCATTTGTTGTTAATCAATTTATATTCTATTTGTTTAGACTCTAAGTCTAATTTACTACTCGGGAATTTATTAACTTCAAATTCTTGAATATCAATTTTAACAATTGCATAAGAATTGACATCAATATAAATAATACCAATAGAGCCCCCTTTAATTTTAGATTCTTTGAAACTGATTAAATAAGTACCTCTGTCTTTGTAAACTATTTCATCTAAATAGCTGAAAGTAAAATTTTTCAGTTTGGTTAAATCAAGAAAATCTCTTTTGTAAAATACCAAATCAGCATCATTTACAATTCTATATCCATTCACTCTGCGAACTGAATCCTCTGTAATTAAATTACTTTTTGTAATGTATTGGTTTTTTACCAGCATTGTTTTAATGGTGGAATTGCTAGAATTATAACTTGGATGCTCTACTTTAATTATAGCATCATTTTTAAAATATGAGGATTGCTTTTTAGATGAATTATTACTCAAATGATAAATTCTTAAAAATCCTTCTAATAAAAATTCTTTCTTTGGGTAGTTTTTTGGTATTTTTAGAATTGCCTTTTTGATGATAGTCATACTTTCATCTCTAATTTTGACCTCTTCTAATAAAATTATTTTTGGCTGTAATTTATATGTTTGAGTAATCTTAATGTTAGGTTTAACAGTTAAGGAATTAAAGCCAATACATGATATTTTTAAATCATTTTCTATTAAATCATTTTTATTTATCCCAATTTTAAATTCACCTTCCTCATTGGTAAATGTACTATTACCTTTAAAAGTTATTGTTGCTTTTTCTAATGGTTTATTAGAATCAAAAGCAATTACTTTCCCAACTATAATTATATATTGAGCTTTTGCAAAATTAGTGAGTACAACAAATAAGACTAATAAAATAAAATTTTTCAAATCGTTTTTAAAAAAAGGAAAATTAACTAGAGTTATGGATACATCACTCTAGTTAATCAATAATTAACAGTCGGTAAGAATGTGTACAAGAGCGGCACCAGCTCCAATAAGAAGTATTTCTGGAGCACTAAAAATTGCAGCACCAATAATAGCTGCAGCAACTACTCCAACAACTAAATCATGAAGCCATCCACCCCCATCAATTAATACCATCTCCTCTTTCCCCATCTCCACCAAACCAAAACCTTCTAATTCTAAATTTTTCATTTTTTAATAAATATAAGTTTTTTAAATTCTTTCTATCGCCACCTTGGCAGGGCAAAGTGTATCCCCTTGTATGTTGGCCAAACAACAGGATAAATATATTGTAACAAAATTTATACTTTGGTAGGTTAAACTTACCAATCTTCGTTTTTATTTATTTATTTTCGTTTAATCTAATCTATTTTATTCTTAAAGAAAAAATCCCCCCCCCCCCCCCAGAGAAAATTTTGAGGGAATTATAAACGCTTATAAGATGTTCATTGAAGCTTCTAATATGGTTCTTGTGGGATAATGATTATTAAAATATTAACATTCGCCTTCGCCCAGTTTGAGATTTCTTGTTTTTGAGATAGCCTCAATAATTTAATTTAAAAACCTACTCCATCCCACCAACTCTAGTCGGAGAACGTTGTGTTGGCCACAAAGATGGTTTACCAGTTCTGTTATCAATTGGCAAAATACTTTTTACTTTTGATGTTGTTTCAGAATCTTCTGATGCCATGTAAGCTAAAATTGCAGTTAGGATGGCGTTATTTTCAACATCATCAAAAACTATTTTATCGTAAGTATCTCTGTTGGTATGCCATGTGTAATTTCCATAAGACCAACTGATAGAACTTAAAGAAAAAGCTGGCGCACCTGCTGCTAAGAATGATGCATAATCTGAACCGCCACCACCTGGAGAACCTGGGAAATTAGTTTTGATTTGATTCTTAATTTCTGCAGGAACGGGATTTAACCACCTCCCTAAATACTCATAAGCATTTAGAAAACCCTGTCCAGACAAATCTACAACCCTTCCAGTCCCGTTATCTTGATTAAAAACAGCTTGTATGTTTTTAACGATTTCTGGATGGTCTTCTACAAAAGCCCTAGAGCCATTTAAACCTTGTTCCTCACTTCCCCAATGTCCAACTAAAATGGTACGTTTTGGATTTGGATAAACTTTCTTCAAAATTCGCATCGCCTCCATCATGGTAATTGTTCCCGTTCCGTTGTCTGTTGCTCCGGTTGCGCCATCCCAAGAATCAAAATGGGCAGAAAGGATGACGTATTCTTCAGGTTTTTCTGTTCCTTTAATTTCTGCAATGGTATTAAATACAGGTACTTTTCCTTGTTCTTTACTTTCTGCAACT
>JBBRYE010000220.1:0-2889 GCA_038237895.1 Sphingobacteriales bacterium
ATGGTTTTCATTAATCACCCAACAGGAACAGAAGCTGATTTACCTTTTGGCGGCATAAAACGCTCTGGTTATGGAAGGGAGCTTTCTGAATTAGGTATTAATGAATTTGTAAATAAAAAACTAATCCGCGTCAGCGAATTATCAGATCCTTTTTAAATTAATTTGAATATCCGTAATTATACCTAAAATGAGTATATTAGCAGTATGACATTATTAGAATTTAGCAAAAAGTTTCCAACTGAAAAAAGTTGTCGATTACATTTTAAATCTGTTAGAGATAAACAAGGCGTGACCTGTAAGAAATGTGCTTATAAAGAACATTACTGGTTGCAATACAAAGAGCAATATGAATGTAAACAATGTAAGTTTAGAACTACATTAAGAAGTGGGACGGTAATGGAGAATAGTAATATGCCATTTAAAAAATGGTATATAGCTATGATGTTTATGAGTGCGACAAAGAAAGGGTTTTCGGCTGCGGAAGTTCAACGTCAGATGAAACATAAACGTTATGAGCCTGTTTGGGCAATGGTTCATAAGCTAAGAGCGATAATGGGTAAACGAGAGGACTTATATAAATTGACAGATATTATTGAGTTTGATGAGGGGCATTTTGAAGTTGAAACAAGTAAAGAAAAAAGAGAGAATTTAAAACGTGGTAAAGGTTCTCAACGTCAGAAAGATGTGGCGGTAATGGCAGAATCAACACCGTTAGAAAACGTGAAAACAAAAAAGAAAAGCAGTCATCTTAGATATGTTAAGATGAAGGTTTTAGAAGCGAAAGATGCCGATGAAATTAATAAAACGGTAATTGAAAACATTGATGAAAAGAGCATTATACTTAGTGATAAGGCAAAAACATACATTGACATATCAAAATATGTAGAAGCTCATATTACTGAAAAATCAACAAAAGAAACAACGTCAACAACCCTAAAATGGGTACACATTGCAATAGCAAATGCAAAACGAAACTTCTTAGGCATATATCACAAGATTAAAGGAAAGTATCTACAGAATTACTTAAATGAATTTGTATATAAATTAAACAGAAGATACTTTAAAGATGCAATGTTTGATAGACTAACAGTAGCTTCGGTTTTTAATTATGGGTAAGATTACGGACAATCAATTAAAAAAACTTCAATAAAGAGATATGTATTTTTTTTATCATTAATTTGTTTTTACTAATTTAAGGTTATAAGTATGTAATAACTGGCATTGCAAATGCATATCCTTATTAGTTAATTGTAATATTTTCCACGAAGCCCTATTTGTTTCTGGTGTAAAAATTTCCTTATAATACCATTACCTAATATGTTTTAGCCCAAAAAGAAGAGGTCAAAATGTACTCGAATCCACAAATAGATTTAACATCGTTTACAGTTAATGATTTAACTTGTGTACTTATAAATTCGCTTACATTATCTAATGTTTTATGAAGTTTACCAGAAAAATTTCTTTTAAATTTCCACCAAATTTTTTCTGAGGGATTTAGTTCGGGGCTATACGGAGGGATGAATAGCAAAACAACATTTTTTGGAACTACTAAGTTTTTCCCTTTATGAAACTTGCCATTATCAAGTAACATTATTTTTAATTCATCTGGATTTTTTTCAGAGAATTGGTCTAAAAATATTTGAAATGTTTCTGTATTGCATTCTGGTAATTCTAATTCAAAATGAGCTCCAGTTATTGGAGAATAAGCTCCGAAAAGGTACAATGATTTGAATACTTGTTGAAATATACAAATAGGCTTCACTCCCTTTGCTGTCAAACCTTTTCCGTTTCTTGTAAATAAACCAAATCGACTCTCATCTTGACAGTAAAGGTTTACCGTTTTAAAATCTTTTTTGTATTCATCACTGATTTTTTGGCAGACTTGATCGAAGTTTTTTTAAAAGCCTCAACCGCATCTGCGTCTTTTTTTACATGACTTTTACGAGCAACTTTTATCTTTGCTTTAAATTTTCTTACTACAAAGCCATGAAATGTTTTGTAGTTTATATCTGCATTAAACTCTGTATTATACCAATCTAAAAGTTCAACAAAACCAACTACACCGTTAAATGGGTCGTTTAGCTTTTTTGCTAAAACCTTTTCATATTCACCATTTATAAGGCTTGGCTTATAGCCGGTGTTAGAATGTTTTTTTAATAATTCGGCGCCACCATTTATGTAAATGGAACGCCAGGTTTGAATACTGTTTTGATTAATGCCAATCTCATCGGCTACTTGTCGTTTAGATACTCCTGTTTTCTCATAACGCTTAAATACTAATAACGCTTTAAACCTATTGGCTATAAGCGGAATATTGGCTTTGATTATTTTTTTAATCTCACTCTCAGATTCTTTGATCGTAAAAAGTTTTGGTGCTGACATAAGTGTTTTTTATAAATATACTTATTATATATTAGTCCAATAATTATAAAAAAAAAGTTGTTAACATTTTGGACTAAAACTAAATAAGTAATGGTATAAGTTCATAAGCCTTTCGTAAAGGCGGGTAATGTGTTTTTGCAATATACCTTGGCGACGTGTGTTGCGGTTAGCAGCCATTAAGCTACTTAAACGGCGTATACACTTATTGTGCATTCGCAGCATGTTGTTGTAAAGGAGTTTGTTTGTTTTCATTTGTTATTTATTTAAGTTAGAACGCTGATAAGTGTTATGATGATTTATGTAGTTGTTTCGTATTTGAGTTATTTCGTTTTATTTTTCAGCAAGGCTTTATAAAAGGGTCAATGTAAATATAATCCATAAAACTTACACGTCACCTGCTGCCCAAAATGTGAACCCTGGTATGGCAAGCGCTTGTTTATAAACTTCATTAATGGTGTTTAAAATATTAGGGCGAATCATATCAGGTAAAATCATTACTTCATAAAT
>JBBRYE010000221.1:0-2887 GCA_038237895.1 Sphingobacteriales bacterium
AAGGCTGATTATATAAAAGAAATGAATTTTCATTACGTAAAAAATATGCTGGATGTAATTGACTTGGCATTGTTTGATCATAAAGTAAAAAATGCACAAAAAATAGTTTTTAGAGAAGAAGTAAAACCAATATCTGTTTAAAGCAAAATTTTATATTAATTTTAAAGTCATTCTATAATCTGTTATTTGTTGTCAAGCTGAGCGGAGTCGAAGCTTAATTGAATGCATAACTAAACATTTCGACTTCGCTCAATGTGACAAACCGTTATTTTGAGATAAATTTTATGCGCTCTATTTTAAGATTGATACTTTCTTCATTACTAATTATTTTATCATTAACTGCTATTTCTCAAATTAAACTTTATCAAAACGAGTTAGGTTTTAAAAGTGAAAACGATTCTTACTTAGCCACTGGGCAGGATAGATATTACACTAATGGTTTGTTTATCACTTTTAAAAGAGCTAGTAAAACTAAAAATTATATAGATTCCTTAAACTTTAACAAAAAGATTTGGAGTGCATCAATCGGTCAATATATGTACAATGCACAAAGCGGTCAGATAAATGATATTAAATATGTTGATCGTCCTTTTGCAGCTTATTTATATGGTGGATTTGCGTTACAATATTTAGATTCAAAAGAAAATACGGGCAAATTTGAATTACAAGTTGGAACCATTGGACCAAATGCTTTGGGCTTAGAGGCGCAACAAGTTATCCATAAAACTTTTGGTTTTTATGATATTAAAGGATGGGAATATCAAGTTAAAAATGAAATAGGCTTTAATGCTAAAGCTGATTTATTGTACCTTATTCATCGTTACGCAAATAAAAAAGTTGATTTTTCTTTTCCTATTGAAGCCAGACTAGGAAATACTTTTACCAGTTTAAGTGCAGGTATTTTATTTAGAACGGGTAATTTAAATCCGCTTTATCATTCGGTAGCTACGAAAAGTAATGTATCTAATTTCACGGAAGCAGGCATTTCTGAAAAAGAATTTTATTTTTTCTTAAAGCCCCAACTACAATTGGTTGCTTATGATGCTACAATTGCTGGTGGTTTATTTACAAATGATAAAGGACCTGTCACATTTAAAACAAATCCTTTAGTTTTTTCTCAGGAATTAGGCTTGGCTTATGCAAAAAAACGCTGGACAATTGATTTCTCAGTAATTTTTAAAACAAAGGAAGAAAGCAGCATGGTTTTCGCACATCAATACGGTTCTTTAGATCTGTACTATCGGTTTTAATGTTTTTTAATGAAATTTTAATAAATATTTAGCATATTTATTTCTTAATAATTATTTAAAACATATTTAGATATGGATAAAAGAAAAAGAAGAATAATATTAGCGGTATTATTGATGTTGACAATAGGTAATTTTACAAGATTAAAAGGAAATGAAAATATAAAAACAATACAGTTTCTTAGTATTTTTGTTATTGGTGCACTATCAGGTTTATTGATTAAGGAATTTGTTTCATCTACTAAACAAAAAGACGAGAAATCATCTATTTAAAATTTTTTTGAATACTTATTAAAAAAGCAATAATCTGAATCATTAAACCTGATTTAAAGATCGTACTCCGCTTTCTGGAGATATAGATGAAAGCGGGAATAAGCTTTCGTTTATTGCTAAACAGAATTTTTTCAAAATAAAAAAACGGATATACAAAGCTACCCGTCTTTTCACCTCAATTAAAATGATTTTTATTTACTTTCAAACTTAAACATTGCGCCTAATTTCTCATCAGAATTAAAAGAAACGCCCAAATCTTTAATAATGCCAGTTTCAAGGCTGTAAGCCCAACCATGTACACTTAATTCTTGTCCTTGTTTCCAGGCATTTTGTAAAGTGCTTGTTTTACAAAGATTATAAACGTTTTCAATCACATTTAATTCTACCAATCTTTTACCACGTTCTTCCTCATTATCCATCATATCCAACTCAAAAGCATAAGTACGATAAACATCTTTTATATGTCGCAACCAATTGTCAATTAAGCCATATTGTTTATTACTCATTGCCGCTAAAACACCTCCGCAGCCGTAATGGCCGCAAACAATCACATGTTTTACTTTTAATACAGCAACCGCATAATCCAAAACACTAAGCATATTCATATCCGTATGGATTACCATATTTGCTATGTTTCTATGTACAAAAATGTCACCCGGATTAGTACCTGTTATTTGGTTTGCTGGCACTCTACTATCGGCACAGCCAATCCATAAAATTGGTGGATTTTGCCCCTTAGCTAGTTTTTTAAAGTAATCGCCATCTTCTTTTAAGGTTTCGGCAACCCACTCTTTGTTCCATTTTAATAGGTTATCATAGCTAATTTCTTCTGTATTGTGCCCTACTGATATATTTTTTGTTGATATTTTATTTTCTTCTTCGTTTTTCATTTCAAAATATTTTTAATTATTTAATAACTAATTCTTTCAACTCAGGTACGTTGTATTTTGATTTTATATTGAGCAGCTCCACCTCAATATTTTTTGTATGAGCGTGTTCTTTAAAATCATAAATGGTATCTAATACATCTTTATCAATAAATAAGGAGTTAGAGCCATCAATTACAACCGTTTTATCCTTCGGGATATTAGTTAAAGTAAATTGAATTGTTCCTTTATTTAAAAAAGAAACTTCTTGTGCTAGCATTATTCTAATTACATCTTTATTTGAAGTCTTATCAATGGTGTAAAAATAAGGGTTTCTATAATTAGTAGTTAGTAAAAATATAATTCCTACGGCTAAACCTATTGCAACTCCTATTAGTAAATCTGTAAAAACAATTGCAATTATGGTGACGATAAATGGAATAAACTGATCTTTTCCGCTTTTCCACATCTTTTTAAACAACGGTATTTTGGTCAATTTAT
>JBBRYE010000222.1:0-2853 GCA_038237895.1 Sphingobacteriales bacterium
TATAGAACTGATTCGCAAATATTTAAACGGAGAAATTAGCCAAACTTAAATGAATAGTTTTGAGGCTAGGGCTTTGGACGACCCTTTTTTACAAGATTCTTTAGATGGCTTTTCTGAGTTTAGTGTAAAAAATGCAGATTTAAACAATCTTGAAGAGCGGCTTAATGAAAGAATAAAAGAAAAGGAAAAAATTTTAAGTTTTAGATGGGGAATTAAACAATGGGGAATTGCTGCGTCTATAATCTTTTGTATTACCATAGCCGGAATCTATTTTAATCAAACGCCTAACAATAAAAATATTGCTTTAACAGATTTGCAAAAAAGTAAACAAATTCCACAGGCCGAGAAGATAAAACTCTATTCTTCTGATTCAATTGAAAATAGAATTTATAATTCGCCTTTAACAGATTTAAAAAATGATGAGCAAATTGCTTTATTGGACAAGAGTGCAGCATCAAATCAATCGAAAAAAGTAATTAATCCTGAAAAAGATATTTATTTAGAGCCAAAAGAAATTTTAATAGATTCTAACAAATCAATAAATTTAAATGAAGTTGCCGTGATTGGTTATGCTGCTCAATCTAAAAAAGATGTTGTTGGTTCTATTTCATCTGTTAAGCAAGAAAACTTGATGGCTGCCCGTTCATCAAAATCAATTGATGCAGCTCCCTTTAAAAACATTAAAGGGAAAGTAGTTGATGAAAAAGATGGCTCGGCACTTCCTGGTGTCTCAATAAAAGATCCTATTTCTGGTTTAATCATGCAATCTGATGCAAATGGAGAATTTGATATTGCGGCTTCTAATAAAACAGATTTAGTAGCAAGTTATATTGGATACGACACTAAAAAAGTCTCCATAAATGGAAATGATACTTTAAAAATAGCTTTAAATCAAACCCAATCTTCATTATCAGAAGTGGTTGTTACTGGTTACGGTACTTTAAAAAAATCTCAAAATACTATTGCAGGACCTAAAAAAGGTTGGTCAAATTTCAGGAAATATTTAGATAAAGAAGCAAAAATACCAAATAACAAACACGGTAAAGTAACTTTAGAATTTGTAATACAAACAGATGGGAAACTAACTGATTTTAAAATATTAAAAAGTTTTAATGCTTACGCCGATGAAAAAGCTGTAAATTTAGTAATTGACTATCCGGGAGGATGGAATGGTTCTGCAGATAAAATCCCTCAAATAGCAAAAGTAACTGTTAAATTTTAGTACAAAATCATGAAAAAACTATTGTTGTTTATCCCAATTATACTTTTTGCCTGTAATCAAGATAAAAAGAAAACTAGTAATTTAGAAACGGTAAAACCAATAGAAAGAAAAGACCCACATTCCTTTTCTGAACCTGACAATTGTGTGGTTAACCATCTCGATTTGAAATTGAGTGTAGATTTTACAACTCAACTTTTAAAAGGCGAAGCCACCTGGACCATTAATAAAATTGGTAAAATTGATGAAGTTATTTTTGATGCAAAAGGATTAAATGTTGAAAAAGTAACATTAGATGATGATACCAAAAATGCATTTTTTGCTTTAGGCGATAAAGATGAATTTATGGGGCAGCCATTGAGTGTACAAATACAATCTGACACAAAGAAAATTCATATATTTTATTCTACAACTAAAAATGCTCCGGCTTTACAATGGTTAAATCCGCAACAAACTGCTGGTAAAAAGTATCCTTATTTATTTACCCAATCAGAGGCAATTTTGGCAAGAACATGGATTCCTTGTCAGGATAGCCCTTCGATAAGGTTTACTTATAATGCTGATATCACAGTTCCGAAAGAGCTTTTAGCTTTAATGAGTGCCGAAAATCCTCAACAAAAAAATGAAACAGGAGTTTATCATTTTGAACAAAAACAAGCAATTCCATCATATTTAATGGCATTAGCCGTTGGCGATATTGCCTTTAAAGAGATTGATAAAAGAACTGGTGTTTATGCAGAACCGGCTGTTTTAGGGAAAGCAGCTTATGAATTTGCCGATATGGGTAAAATGGTTACTGCCGCCGAGAAAATTTATGGCGATTACCGATGGGGACGTTATGATGTTTTGGTTTTGCCTCCTAGTTTTCCTTTTGGAGGCATGGAAAACCCGATGTTAACATTTGCTACACCAACAGTTATTGCCGGCGACCGTTCTTTGGTTAGTTTAATCGCACATGAATTAGCACATAGTTGGAGTGGAAACTTAGTAACCAACGCAACATGGAATGATTTCTGGCTTAATGAAGGTTTTACAGTTTATTTTGAGCGCCGAATTGTAGAGCAACTTTATGGCAAGGAAGAGGCCCAAATGCAAGAAGTTTTAGGTTACAAAGATTTAAAGGGAAGCATTGATGAAATGGGAGCAACAAATCCTGATACGCGTTTAAAAGTTGATTTTACTAAACGCGATCCAGATTTAGGCGTAACGGATATTGCCTATGAAAAAGGATTTTTCTTCTTAAAAAATATTGAAGATGCATTTGGCCGAGAAAAGTTTGATGCTTTTTTAAAGGAATATTTTAATAGTCACGCTTTTACAAGCATGGGAAATGATGGCTTTTTGGCTTATTTAAATGATAACCTTATTAAAAATGATGAAGAACTAAAAAATAAAATCAATTCTTATGCTTGGGTTTACCAACCCGGTTTGCCAAAAGAATTTATCCCGCCTGTTAGTAAAACTTTTAACAAAATTGATAGCATACAAAAGCAATTAATGGCTAACCAAAACCCGAAAGGACTAAATAAAGAAATCAGATCTACTAACGAAAAATTATACTTTATCAGAACTATTCCTGCTTCTGCTGATTTAAAATTGATAGCGGCAATAGACAAAGAATTTGGTTTTACAAA
>JBBRYE010000223.1:0-2829 GCA_038237895.1 Sphingobacteriales bacterium
GATACCAAATTAAATGGCAGGGCGTATCAAAATATTGAGCTTGCACCATTGCAAACCCGTTCTTTTTCTAAAGTAAAGTTACGTATTGATAAAGTAAATAAGCAAATTTCTAATATCGTGGTAAACGATAAAAATGGTAATGTTTATACTTACACCATTAAAAGTTTTACGCCAAATGTAAGTGTTTCTGATGCTACGTTTACTTTCGACCCTAAGGCACATGCTGGTGTAGATGTGGTTGATTTGAGATAATTTAATTTTTCTAATCTTCAAGGGTTTGCCTTAAAATAACGTTTTGTCACATTGAGCGTAGTCGAAATGCTATTTAGTGGATATTAAAATTGCTTCGTCTCCGCTCAGCCTGATATAAATCAATAATTATTCTTTATGTTTTTTTTTGCAATTTTGAATAATGTCTATTTCTTTTACCAATCATACATTAGAAAAATTAGAACTACTATTAAAAGAGTTAGGTTTTAAAGTAAGATTAGAAAAAGGTAATTTTAAAACAGGCTCTTGTTTAATAGAGAGTAATAAAATAATTGTTGTCAATAAATTCTCTAACTTAGAAAGTAAAATTATTTCTTTAATAGAATTGATTAAAACTTTAGATGTTGATATTTCTATTATCGATGAAAAGCAAAAAGCATTTTATTATTCACTAAAACAAACAGAAATTACATTTTGATAGTTACTTTTTTAGGAACAGGTACTTCGCAAGGCGTTCCAGTAATTGCTTGTGATTGTGAGGTATGTAAATCATTAAACCTAAAGGACAACCGTTTAAGAAGTAGTATTCTAATTGAATCTGAGGAAAAAACAATCATTGTTGATACCGGACCAGATTTTAGACAACAAATGTTGCGAGAGAATGTCCAAAAATTAGATGCTGTAGTTTTTACCCATGCGCATAAAGATCACATTGCAGGTTTAGATGATATTAGAGCTTTTAACTTTAAACAAAAAGCAGCAATAGATATTTTTGCTACAGAAGCGGTTCAAGATGCTTTAAGAAGAGAATTTTATTATATTTTTTCTGAATATAAATATTTGGGAATTCCTCAAATTAATTTCAAAACTATTCATAATCAAAATTTTATTATAGGCGATATTGATATAAAGCCAATAGAGGTAATGCACTTTAAACTACCTGTATTGGGTTTTAGGATTAAAGATTTCACTTATATTACCGATGCAAAAACCATCAGCGAAAGCGAACTAGAAAAAATAAAAGGAAGCAAAACTTTAGTGATAAATGCATTACAAAGAGAAAAGCATATCTCTCATTTTACACTGGAGGAAGCCATTGCTTTTGCACAAAAGATAAGTGCTGAAAAAACTTATTTCACACATATTAGCCATAAATTGGGTAAACACGAAGATGTTATGAAAGAGCTTCCACAAAATATTGAATTGGCTTATGATGGATTAAAAATTTCTATTTAAATAAAGTCTTTTAGAAATTATTTTTAATCTATTTGGTGTAATTAATATTTATCTTTTTTACTTACATGATAAATACCTATCTTATTGCATTGACAACTACATCTGAAATCAAATTGTTTTTTATGGTATGATTTTAGAATCTATTAATTAAACTTAGCTACCCTATGTTAACAATTAATTTTATATCGATTTTATTTTTTTCAATTCTACCCTCGCATCTTGTTTCTGGTTCAGTAACTGAGAATGCTATTGTTGGTAAATGGATGAGCACAGAGAAAAATGTTAAAGTGGAAGTTTACAAAGTAAATGATGAATTTAGAGCTAAGATTATTTGGTTTAATGATTCTGATGATAAAAGTAGACCAATGGAAACCAGAAAAGACTTGAATAATCCGGTTAAAGAACTCAGAAATAATAAAATTTTAGGTATGAGTGTACTTAAAAATTTAAAGTTTAATGCTAAAAATAACCGATGGGAAGATGGCATCATTTACGATGCAAATAGTGGTAGGCATTTTAGCTCTGTAGTTTATTTTAATGATGAGGGTAATTTGGAAGTTAAAGGTTTCTGGAAATTTGAATTTTTATGCCAAACAATAGAATTTACTAAGGCTGATTAACGATTCATATATTTTAAAAAGAACAATCCTCCTATACTATACATTAAAACATCAAAATAATCGCCCGTATAACGGGCATTTTTTGTAGGTAAATAAATTTCAAAAACCATTGTTAGCGAAATAATTAACATTAAAATATTCCATTTTGATAACAAGTAATTCGGTTTATGTACAATTAATCGCATCCACCATAAACATAATTGTGCTATAATAGGTACAGCCAATAAATCAATTAAATAATATTGAATTGGCCAATAAAAATAGTAACCAACTTTGGTACAAATAAAAATTACGAGCCAAGTTAAGCTAAAAGCGATAAACCATTTATTTAAAAGCGTTTTCATTTAGGTGCTTAACATACCAATTATCCAAAGTAAAAAAGTCATAAAGGCAATTAATGCCGCTTGGGCAAATACTAAAAACCGCCTAAATTTTCTTAAAAATCTTTTGGACGAACCCAAAAATTTTCCGTCAGTTGGTTTAACATAAAATATGTCGCTTTCTTCTTTAACTTCTTCTCTAAGCTTATTTTCTACTTGTTTTATAAAGACATCATTTTGCAAAAACTCGCAACAATAAAGGCAACGGTCGGAAGTTTCTCCTCGCCATAAAGTCCATTTTTTACAATGAGGACATTTTATTTCTTTTTTAACGCTCAACTAATAAATTTCTAATCGTGATTTTTTTATACTTTTATTGTTTAAGATATTTTGATATAACCTATAAAAATGGAATTCAAAAATAATAAAAAGACAATAAAGGC
>JBBRYE010000224.1:0-2825 GCA_038237895.1 Sphingobacteriales bacterium
ACAAAATTTCTTGGGAAACCTGCTCCAAAAACATTTGCTCCAATCCCAACTACAGTCCCACTATTAAACATGGTATTAATAGCACATTTAGCATGATCGCCCATAATTAATCCACAAAACTGTAATCCTGTTTTTCTAAATTTTTCTGATGTGTAGTCCCAAAGTTTAACCTCAGCGTAGTTGTTTTTTAAATTAGAATTATTTGAATCTGCACCAAAATTGCACCACTCTCCTACAACTGCGTTTCCTAAATAACCATCATGTCCTTTAGCAGAATTACCCCAAATCACAGCATTATTAATTTCTCCACCAACCCTACTATTAGGCCCAATTGTGGTTGCTCCGTATATTTTGGCTCCCATCTTAATTTGAGAATCCTCGCAAAGCGCAAATGGACCTCTAATATTAGAACCTTCCCAAACTTGGGAGTTTCTTCCTAAATAAATCGGTCCGTAATTGGTGTTAAAAGTACAGCATTCTGTTTCTACTCCTTCTTCAACAAAAATATCATTTCCAATTATAGTGTTTGTAGAACTTAGTTTTTGAGATATTCTATCTTTAGTTATTAAATTAAAATCTGTTTTTAATTCACTGTTATTAAATTTAAAAATATCTTCTGGAAAGCTAATCTTATTAAAATCGCCATTAAACTTAATCTGATGATAACAATCAAGATTTTCAAAATCCAAAACCTTCTGATTAGTTTTTACTGCTATACAAATTTCCTCTTTTAGTAGTACCTCATCATTTTTTAGTTGTGAAATTGCCTTTAATAAATCTTGATTTGGGCAAATGCTACCGTTAACAAATAATTGATTCTCACTATTTTTTAAAGGAAATTTCTTTTGCAAATATGCTTTGGTTTGATAAGAAGTTTCTGCTTTAAAATAATGTTGCCATTTTTCAGATATTTTAAGGATTCCGATGCGTAAATCAGATGTTGGGCGGGTAAACGTTAAAGGAAGTAATGTTTCCCTCGTTTTATCATCAAAGAAAATGATTGTCATGCTGCAAAAAAACAAAAAAGTCCCGACTATTAAGACGGGACTTCAAAATATTTTCAATTTTGTTAAGATTATTTCTTTGCGTAACGAGTTTTGAATTTATCAATTCGTCCTGCAGTATCAACCAATTTCATTTTACCAGTGTAAAATGGGTGTGAAGTATGAGAAATTTCTAATTTAACAAGTGGATACTCATTACCATCTTCCCATTTAACAGTTTCATTAGTGTTGATGCAAGACTTAGTCATAAAAGCATAATCGTTAGACATATCTTTAAAAACAACTAATCTATAATTTGATGGATGCAATTCTTTTTTCATTGTATTATGATCTTTCTTCCCTAATTTTTAGAGGTGCAAATGTATATAAAAAAATATTGATTACAAAAGTTTTAAGTAATTAGTTACTGGTATCAGTTATTATTTTGTTAATCACATCATCCAATTGGTTAGTAGATTTTTCTAATAAACTTAAATATTCTTTATTAAATTTATAATTATCCAATTTTATCAAATCTATCATTCCTAAAACAGATGTTAAAGGCCCTCTAAGGTGATGTGAGTGAACCCACGCCACTTGCGCTAGCATTTTGTTTTTCTTAACCGATAAGCTTAATTGTCTATTCAACTCTAAAATATGATCTACTTGAGCTGCTAAAATTTTTAAATGCTCCCTTTCATCTTTAGAAAGTTCATTAGGTTTTATATCGTAAACACATAAGGTTCCGATTTTAAATCCCTCATTAGAATTAAGATTTGCACTAGCGTAAAATCTAATATTAAAATCGCCAGTTACAGAAGGTAAATCTTTAAATCTAATATCTTTGGTTGCATCTTCAACAACTGTGATATCATCTATTTCAATAGCTGTTGAACAAAAAGAATGAGCTCTAGGCATCCTGTCTAAATCTACACCTTCGCCTGCCAAAATAATTTGTTCATCTTTATCAATTAAAGTAACCAATGCGATAGGTTTTTTTGTTAATGCAGCAGCAAGTTTAGCAATTTGCCCAACTTCTTTCTTTACATCAAACATTAAATATTTGCTTACAGCCTTTAGGCGTTCTAGCTCTTTATTATCGTTCATTAATTAAATAATTTCTTGACAGATTTCAATTAAAACGCCATTTGTAGATTTTGGATGCACAAAACAAATTAGTTTGTTATCGGCTCCTAATTTAGGGGTTTCATTGATCATATTAAAGCCTTCAGATTTTAATCTTTCAATTTCTTTATAAATATCGTCAACTTCAAATGCAATATGATGTATCCCCTCACCTTTTTTATTTAAAAACTTTGCAATTGCACTTTCTTCACTTGTAGCTTGTAATAATTCTATTTTAGAATTGCCAACTTTAAAAAATTCTGTAATTACATTTTCTGATTTAACTTCTTCTTTTTTATAACTTTTAGCCCCTAAAAATTTTTCATAAATAATAGAAGATTCAGCAATATTTTTCACGGCAATACCTATATGTTCAATCTTATTCATCGTACCCAAAATTGCATTTTAATGACGGTTAAACCTATACCTATATAGATATATTCTATCATTGCTCCAAAACTTTTTTAGTATCTTTGTTGTATTAATTAAAACAATTCTAAATAAGATGTTAAAAACACCAATATACTTAGATAACAACGCAACTACACCAATGGATCCACGGGTTTTAGAAGCAATGTTACCTTATTTCACAGAAAAATTTGGAAATGCAGCAAGCAGAAATCATCCTTTTGGATGGGTTGCTGAAGAAGGGGTTGATTACGCTCGTGAACAAGTTGCTAAATTAATTGGTGCTACAGAAAAAGAAATTATTTTCAC
>JBBRYE010000225.1:0-2776 GCA_038237895.1 Sphingobacteriales bacterium
CCGTCTAATAAGCCATATACATTTTATGAAGGTCCGCCATCTGCTAACGGAATGCCGGGAATTCATCATGTAATGGCAAGGGCTATTAAAGATATTTTTTGCAGGTACAAAACCTTAAAAGGCTTTCAGGTTAAGCGTAAAGGCGGTTGGGACACACATGGTTTACCTATCGAACTTGCTGTAGAAAAATCTTTGGGCATCACCAAAGAAGATATTGGTAAAAAGATTTCTGTACATGATTATAACGAAGCTTGCCGCAAAGAGGTAATGCGTTATACAGATGTTTGGAACGATTTAACAGAGAAAATGGGGTATTGGGTAGATTTGGAAGATCCATACATTACCTATAAAAATGAATATATAGAATCGCTTTGGTGGATTTTAAAACAACTTTACCAAAAAGGATTTTTATACAAAGGTTACACCGTACAACCCTATTCGCCAGCAGCCGGAACAGGTTTAAGTTCTCACGAATTAAATCAACCAGGTACTTATCGCGATGTTAAGGATACTTCTATTGTTGCTCAATTTAAAATTAGTCCAGAGCAATTGCACCCGTTAATGCCTTTGCTTTTTGATACTCCTGAAGAAAATACGAGTATTATCGCATGGACAACTACACCCTGGACATTACCTTCTAACTGTGCTTTAGCGGTTGGGGAAAACATCAATTACGTAAAAGTTAAGACTTTTAACCAATATACCTTTTTGCCTATTTCTGTGGTTTTAGCTAAAGATTTAGTGGGCAAATATTTTAAAAAGGAAGCTGAAAATGCTTCTTTCCAGGATTATGTTGGTGGAGATAAATTAATTCCCTGGGAATTATCAGGTGAATTTAAAGGTGTGGATTTGTTGGGTTTGCGCTACCAACAATTGATGCCTTATGTAACTAACGAAAATTTGCAGAAAAATGCTTTTAGGGTAATTCCGGCAGATTTTGTAACTACGGAAGATGGAACCGGAATTGTACACACCGCTTCTATTTTTGGTGCAGACGATTTTAGGGTTGCCCGTGAAGCAGGCGTACCGTCTGTAATGGTGCGTGATGAAAATGGAAACGAACATCCTTTGGTTAATAAGCAAGGAAAATTTGTAGATGAGGTAACTGATTTTGCAGGTAAGTATGTAAAAGAAGAATATTATAGCGATAAAATTAGGGCGGATAAAGATTTTAAACCTACCGATGTTTTAATTGCCATTATGTTAAAGGAAGAAAATAAAGCCTTTGATGTAAAAAAATACGAACACAGCTACCCACATTGCTGGCGTACAGATAAACCAATTTTGTATTATCCTTTGGATAGTTGGTTCATCAAAACTACGGCTGTAAAAGATAAATTAGTCGAGCTGAATAAAACCATTAACTGGAAACCAGAAAGTACTGGAACTGGGCGTTTTGGAAATTGGTTAGAAAATTTAGTGGATTGGAATCTTTCTCGTTCACGTTATTGGGGTACTCCTTTACCAATTTGGAGAACGGAAGATGGCGCAGAAGAGCAATGTATTGGTTCTATTGAGGAATTGAAAAACGGGATTACAGAAGCTTTAGAATCGGGTAAATTATCTGAGGAAGAGGTTTCTAAAATGAATTCAATCATTCAATCATTCGGTACTTCAAAATTAGACTTACATCGCCCTTATGTGGATGATATTGTTTTAATATCCCCGAAAGGGAAAAAAATGCAACGTGAATTAGATTTAATTGATGTTTGGTTTGATAGCGGTGCAATGCCTTATGCGCAATGGCATTATCCATTTGAAAATAAAGAAGAGTTTGAGAATGCTTATCCTGCAGATTTTATTGCAGAAGGAGTGGACCAAACTCGTGGTTGGTTTTTTACTTTACATGCCATTGCAACCATGTTAAGCGAAACCAGCGACGAGATAAAAGCAGTAAACGAGAAAAACCATAATAAAGGAGTCGCCTTTAAAAATGTAATTTCTAACGGTTTAGTGTTAGATAAAAACGGCAATAAAATGTCTAAACGTTTAGGCAATGGTGTTGATCCTTTTGCCACGATAGAGCAGTACGGCGCTGATGCAACTCGTTGGTATTTAATTAGTAATGCATCTCCTTGGGATAATTTAAAGTTTAATACCGATGGTTTAGACGAGGTGAGAAGGAAGTTTTTTGGTACACTTTACAATACTTATGCTTTTTTTACGCTTTATGCCAATATCGATAAATTTACCTACCAAGAAGCGGATATTGATTTAGTAAAGAGACCAGAGATTGACCAATGGATTATTTCTTTATTGAATACATTATCACAAAATGTTGATGGTTTTTATAACGATTTTGAACCTACAAAAGCGGCAAGAGCCATCCAAAACTTTGTGGATGAGCATTTAAGCAATTGGTATGTTAGATTATGTCGCCGCCGATTTTGGAAAGGGGATTATAGCGAAGATAAAATATCGGCATATCAAACTTTATACACTTGTTTAATCACATTAAGTAAATTAATGTCGCCAATTGCACCTTTCTTTTCTGATAGGTTATTTAACGATTTAAACTCGATAACTAATAAAGACAATTTTGAATCGGTGCATTTAGCAGATTTCCCTGTTTATCACTCTGATTTGGTGAATAAGGATTTAGAAGAAAGAATGCAATTGGCTCAGGATATTTCATCTATGGTGCTCTCACTTCGCAAAAAAGTGAGTATCAACGTTCGTCAGCCTTTGGGTAAAATATTATTGCCTGTATTAGACAGCGCTTTTCAAGATAAAGTTGAGAAAGTGAAAGAGCTGATTTTATCAGAAACTAATATCA
>JBBRYE010000226.1:0-2775 GCA_038237895.1 Sphingobacteriales bacterium
GTTCTGATAGGTTATATGTTTAGGAAGTTGATAGGTTTCGTCATCTTTATTTTGCTGATTTTAGGATACTTTTATTACAGTAAAGGTTTATCAATCCCAACTTTTTTCGAGTCGGTTTTTGATGGGGTAAAACATATATTTTAATTAGAGCCAGTTTTTCTTTTTAAAATAAACTAAAGTTCCTAAAGAAGACAATACCATTAATAAAATCGCAATTAAATAACCATATCTCCATTCTAATTCGGGCATTCCTCTAAAGTTCATCCCATAAATGCTGGCTATCAAAGTTGGTGGCATAAAAGCCACTGTAGCCACTGTAAAAATTTTTATAATCCTATTTTGATCGATATTAATTAAACCTAAAAAAGTATCCTGCAAGTACTCTAGCCTTTCAAACGCAAATTTGTTATGCTCTAACAGCGAACTGATATCTTTTATCATGATTTTTAAAACACTCATATATTTAGGCGGGAAAACGGATGATTTTATTAAAGAAGACAATAGTCTTTGCTTATCGATAATATTTTCACGTAACAACATATTGTCATTTTGAAGTGAAGAAATCTTCAATAAATCATCCTCATCAACTCGCTCTTTTGTTGCTCTTAAGCTTTTATTTAATTCCGCAATTTCTTTAGCAATGTTTTCTATTAAATCTGCATCTTGATCTATGCAGGTTTCTAAAATGGTAGATAATATTTGATAACCGTTAATGTATAAAGTTGGGTTGGCTTTTATTTTTTTTACAGCTTCTTCAAAGGTTTTTAAATCGGCATCTCGATAAGAAAACATAATTCCTTTTTCTAAAATAATAGATACAGGATAATAATCAAAGCTATTTTCTTTAACGGATAAAAAGTTAGAATTGATAATGATTTCATTATCCATTTCGCTAAAGCGTGATGAACTTTCAATCTCTTGCGATTCTTCTTCTGATGAATATTTTATATCGAAATGAGTCTCTATCGTTGTTTTTTCTTCTGGTGTAGGGTTTTGTAAATCAATCCAAACCATGTCTTCTATAGGTATTTCTTTCAAAACTTCTACATCAGATTCTTTGGCTAAACGGGTATTTTTTTTGTAATATATTCTCAGCATCTCACCTCAATTTTAGATTGATTATCAATTCGTATCTTTGCAAAAATATCATTTGACATTGGAAAAAGCATTAGCATTTGGCGAAAAGAATTATAATTATTATAGCGCCTACTTAAAAAACAAGTATAAAGTTAAAAGAGTATATAAAGTTATAGTAGATGGCGGCTTTACATGCCCAAATCGTGATGGCTCTAAAGGCTATGGCGGCTGCACATATTGTAATGTAGATTCTTTTACACCAACATCCCGAACCATGAATTCTATGAGAGAACAGATAGAATTTGGGATGGATAGGGCTTGGAAACATTATAAAGCAGAAAAATTCATCATATACTTTCAACCTAATACCAATACTTATGCCCCAGCTCATTATCTAAAAATGATGTATGATGAAGCTTTAAGTGTTGATATGACTAATGTTGTTGGTTTATCTGTAGGTACCAGACCAGATTGCATTGATGCCGAAAAAATAGCATTATTAGAAAGCTATACAGATAGGGTAGATGTAGATTTAGAAATGGGAATGGAATCTATTTATAATCAAACACTTTCACAAATCAATAGAGGTTGTTCTCATGATGAATTTGTTGATGTGATGGGTTTATTAACAAACTCTAAATTAGACATTTGTGTACACACCATTTTCGGTTTGCCCGGAGAAACTAAAGAAATGATGTTGGCTTACGCCGATGAAATTAACCGTTTTCCTCAAATCAGCTTTGTGAAATTTCATCATTTACATATTGTAGAGGGTTCTATAATGGGTGCCAAATACAAGAAAGACCCTTTTAAATTATTCTCATTACAAGAATATGCAGATTTTCTCTGTGAACTTTTACCATTAGTTCGCCAAGATGTAGTTATTCAGCGTCTTTTTGGAATATCAGATTTAGAAATGCTAATCGCACCAAAATGGGGTTTAAGAAAATCTGAAATCCAAACTTTTATTGATAATGAGATTGAAAGAAAAGGTGTTGTACAGGGGAGTTTAGTTTTAAGTAATAGGTTTTAAGTATTAAGGTTTATCTTGATTGTTTAATAAAATCTTAAAATAAAAAAAACTATTACCTATTACTTAACAGTTACAACCTACTACTTATAAACCCCAAATAATTCATCTACAGCTTTTACCCTGTAATCAAAAATTTCTTGAGTTTGTTTAGCAACGATTATAGCATTTGCTAATTGACCAAAAATCCCAAACGGAATTCCATATGTTAATTTATCAGTCATTAAAACACCACCATCAATTTCTTCAAAATGATGTTCATGATGCCAAAATTTAAATGGACCAAATCTTTGTTCGTCGATAAAATATTTTTGATCTCTTACCGTAGTGATTTCTGTCATCCAATCCATTTTTATTCCTAAAAGTGGCGCAACTTTATATGTAATAATCATTCCCTCGTACATTTTAGTTTGCGCTGTATAATCTGAGGTTACCACAAACGACATACTTTTGGGTGTAATTTTCGATAAATTTAGAGGTGAGGAGAAAAAATCCCAAGCTTCTTCTAATGAGATTGGCATTTTTTGGGTAAAGTGTAATGTATAAGGTTTCATAATTAATTAACAGTTTAAATATGTTATTGTTTAAGAATTATTTTTCAGATAATTATCAATAAATATCAAATTAAAATTTAAATAAATGCATATTTAAAATATTTTTGTACTAAA
>JBBRYE010000227.1:0-2689 GCA_038237895.1 Sphingobacteriales bacterium
GTGAAATTGTAGATGAGATAGAGATTATTGCTATTGAAAGAGCAAAGGAATTGTTTAATGCCGCTTGGGCAAATGTTCAACCACATTCTGGTGCACAAGCTAATGCAGCAGTTTTATTAGCAGTTTTAAATACAGGTGATAAAATATTAGGTTTTGATCTTGCTCATGGTGGTCATTTAACACATGGATCTCCAGTTAATTTCTCTGGCAAATTATATACTCCATTTTTTTATGGCGTAGAAGAAGAAACCGGTTTAATTAATTATAAGCAACTAGAAGAGATCGCTTTAAGAGAAAAACCAAAATTAATTATTTGTGGTGCATCTGCTTATTCTAGAGATTGGGATTATGCATTTATTAGAGCTGTTGCTGATAAAATTGGTGCTTTAGTTTTGGCTGATATTTCTCATCCTTCTGGTTTAATTGCAAGGGGTTTACTAGCAGATCCACTTCCTTATTGCCATATTGTAACTACCACTACTCATAAAACTTTAAGAGGCCCACGAGGAGGTTTAATTATGATGGGTAAAGATTTTGAAAACCCTTGGGGATTAAAAAACCCAAAAGGAGAAGTACGAATGATGTCTGCTATTTTGGATAGTGCTGTTTTTCCTGGAACGCAAGGTGGTCCTTTAGAACATATTATCGCCGCTAAGGCAATTGCTTTTGGTGAAGCTTTAAGCGATGAATATATGGATTATATAGTTCAAGTAAAGAAAAATGCAAATGCTATGGCAGATGCCTTAGTAGCAAAAGGTTACAAGTTGATTTCTGGAGGAACAGATAATCATTTAATGTTAATTGACTTAACAAATAAAAATATTACTGGAAAACTTGCTGAAGAAACACTTGGCAAAGCCGATATTACAGTAAACAAAAATATGGTTCCTTTTGATAAAAGATCTCCATTTGTAACTTCTGGTATAAGAGTTGGTACTGCAGCTATTACTTCAAGAGGGTTAAAAGAAAAACATATGTCTTCAATTGTAGATTTAATTGATGAAGCGTTAATAAATAATGATAATGAATCTTTATTAGAAGGCTTACGTAATAAAGTAAATAAATTAATGGCTAAACATCCGTTATATAAATAGTTTTAAAACAAATAGTTAGATATTGATTGTAGAAGAAACATATCAAAAAACAAATCTTAAAATAGCAAATATGTCTTTGTATGATTTGTTTAATGAAAATTCAGAAAAGGATTTCATGTCGTTGTTAAAGTTGGCATGTTTTGTTAGCGATTGTAAAAATGCGGCAATTACTTTTATAAAAGATAATCTACAAGTTGTAAGATATACAAAAGGAGACCTTGAACCTGTAGTATTAAAATTGTCAGATTCGATATGTAAATATACAGTTCAAAACGATGGTTTAATTCAAATTCCTCATTTACAAACAGATCATAGATTTAAAGATTTAATACACAATACTAACTTTCCGTTCAACTTTTATGCTGGATTAAAATTTATAACTTCTGATGGCGATTTACAAGGTACTTTATGTCTTTTTGATTCTTCATCTAAAATTTTAGTTACTAACCAAATAGAAGCTTTAGAAGATGTTTCTAATCAAATTGTTAATATTCTAAATTTAAGAAAAAAGAATTTAAAAGGCATCCAAGATAAAGAAGAGAACGAAGATTTTAAAATCTTATTCAATTCATCACCTGATCTAATCTGCATATTAGATGAAAATCAGAGGATATTAAATATTAATAATGCTTCAGAAACAATATTAGGTATTTCTCCTGCTGATTGCTTAGGTGTAAATATTTCTAAATTCGTTTTTCCAGAAGATAGAGTACATGTTTTAGAAACTGCTAATAAAGCCTTATTAGATAAACAGAAAAGTTTTGAGGTAGAAACTCGGCTAAAATCTCAAAATGGAGTATCAAAGTGGATAAGTTGGAATGCAGTTACAAAAAACCGTATTTGGTTTATTATTGGCAGAGAAATAACAAAGCAAAAACAATTAATAAAAAGCTTAAATCAGCTGTCTGCGGTTGTTAGTAAAATTAATAATGGGATTGTAATATCCAATCCAAATAATAACGTTATTTGGGTTAACAATGCGTTCACAACAATTACAGGTTATACACTAGAAGACTTAGAATCTCAAAAATTAGGAGACGTTATCATTGGCGCAAATAGCGATATAGATATTATTGAGAAAGCAAGAGAAGAAACTCAAAACAAAAAATCTTTTTCTGTAGAATTACTTGCATATCGAAAAGACGGAATTCCTATTTGGCTATCTATTTTTAACTCTGTAATTTTAGATAAGAATGGCGAAATAGAAAGTTTAGTAGAAGTTATTATAGATATAACTAGCAGAAAGTATTCAGAGGAACGATTAGAATTATTATCATTAGTGGCCAGTAAAACAGAAAATGGAGTTGCCATTAATGACAAATTTGGTAAAGTAAAATGGGTAAATAATTCTCTAGAAAAACTTTATGGTTATTCTCTTAAAGAATTAGAGAATAAAAGAATTGGTGATTTAGTTAAAGGTATTGATACCGATGTACAAAAATTAAAAGAAGCAAGAGAAACCGCTAAAAATTATAATCCGTACAATATAGAATTAAAGGTTTACAAAAAAGATAGGACACCAATATGGGTTTCTGTTTCAAATACTCCGGTTTTTGATGATAAAGGGAAAATAAACCATCAGGTAGAAATCATAA
>JBBRYE010000228.1:0-2621 GCA_038237895.1 Sphingobacteriales bacterium
AATCACTTACGATTTTTGAAAAGTTTAATCCCAATGAAAATATTTTATTGAAACCTTTTTTATTGACTGATACAAATTATTCATTGTCTAAAAATGAATTGCTTTTATCTGCTAAGAACATTGCTTCAGAAATTTTAAGTGCTGCAATTGAGGAAACTGAAAACATTAATTGGATAGATATTTCTGTGGGACATCATGGAGAATGGGAACAAACTTTAAAACCCAATGGTGTTTATGATGGCGTTGATGGTATCGCGTTATTTTTTCTTTACTTAAGCAAACTCACTCATAAAAAAAAATATAAGAAAATTATCGTTAAAATTTTGAAAAGCTCTTTATTGCAATTTGATAATTCTATAAATGAAAACAAAAGTGCCATTAAAGGGAATATCAGTCCAATGATATTCCCTTCAAGTGTAATTTATTTACTGCTTCATACGGATACTCTTTTCCAAAATGAGTTTGATAGTGCAAAATACTTTAAGAAATATTATAAATGGCTTAATGAGAATTTATTTTTTGATGAAAGTTTTGATTTTGTGAATGGGGCTGCAGGAACTATTCATTTATTATTAGAACTTTATGTGAATTATAATCATGCTGAAACTAAAAAACTATTATTAAAATGTGGCGATTATTTAGTTAAAAATAGTAAGCGCTCTGAGAAAGGATTATTTTGGGAAGGCAAGAAGTTTAAAAAGCTGGGCGGTTTTGCTCATGGAAATTCTTCCTATGCTTATACACTTTTAAGAATTGGCAAGGCATTAAAAATCGAAAAATATACATCTGCTGGTCTTGAAGCATTAATATATGATCAATCTCTATTCAATGCTAATCATAATGCCTGGGAAGATGTAAGAAATAGAAATAATTATTTATCCTGTGGTTGGTGTCACGGCTCACCCGGCATACTATTAAGCCGTCTATTAATTTCCTCTTATGTTGAAAATAAATTTATCGAAACTGAATTAGATTTTGGCTTAGACCATATTGTTAAATATGGTTTTTCTCTCAGTCATTGTGTCTGCCACGGTCAATTTGGAAACCTTGAAATTCTTTACGCATTAGCAAAACAAACTCAAAATAAAAAATTAGAATTCTCAATCCTTTCTCATCTTCATCAATTGCTTGTTGATTATAAAAATGGGAATAAATGGAAATGTGGCATGAGTGAACGAAACATTGATTTGTTTGGACTTTTTTTGGGTTTGTCTGGTATTGGTTATACTTTACTAAGGTTTGCTGATTGGGAAAATATTCCTTCGGTTCTTTTCCTTGAAGGACCAATAGAAAAAAATAAAATATTTAATATAGCATCTCCATTTCATTAAAAGCATTGCCCATGAAACAGTTTTTATTTTTATTACAAATGTTGTTTTTTGCTTATGGATCTTCTTCTTATTGTCAATCATATAAGATTAATTTTACAGTGCATTCGCGTGTAGATACAACAAATGCAGAAATAAAAAATGTTTTATCGATTTGGATTAATTATCTTGAATCAAGTCCGGATTCCCTTTATGATAATCCCTGGTGGAACTCTGGTGAAAAAAAGAAATACAAAATTTATGATTTTGCGGGACGTTCATTATATCAATTTCCCGCTCATCAACTTTTAGATTATTTTCAACCCATTATTTTATCAATCAACAAAGAAGATTCAAATTATGTTATTCGTACTTTATTTTATCAGGAAGGATTAAAAGATTACTATGCACGATCCAATCCTTGGGCTATTCTAAGAGTTTATGTAATAAATGAAAACAATGAATGGAAAATTGCAAATGCATTGCCATATTTGACTCACGAATGGCACTTTAAAAAGATTGGTAAAATTGAATATGTATATCCGCCAGCGTATAATTTTAATAAAAAATTGGCAAAAGATGCTTCTGAATTTTGTGATTCGATTGCAAAAGTTTTTAATGTTAAATGGCAACCTTTTAAATATTACATTACTCCCACTGGAGATGAATTGGGCAGAATTTTAGGTTTTGATTTCTTTTTTGCAGGGTATGCAACTGGGCGAGTTTTTTATGAAGATAAAATAATGTTAAGCGGTTTTAATTCGGAGTGGTATCCTCATGAATTTGTTCATCTTGTTTTAGGTTCAAAAGAAAATATTTTCGTCAGTGAAGGCATAGCTACATTTATAGGAGGGTCAATGCAAAAATCATTTACTGAGAATGTTACCGCTTTAGCTGAAGCAGCTGCGAAAAATGACACAGTAACACTTGAGGATGTTTATGATAAGAAATGGGGTTGGCAAAGTAATGCTTTTTATACTTCCGGTGGAATTATTTGCGAGATGATTTACAAAACTCGGGGAATAGATGGACTTAAAAAGTATTTTAATGCCCCGAAAGAAAGAGATGCTTATTTTAAATTTTTAAGCTCCTTATTAAATATGAACTTGGATGAAATTAATTTAAGCTGGAGATTGTATTTAAAGATTAGTAAATAAAGTTTTAAATTTCATTAATGTAATGCTCCCCAAAATTTAGACTGAGAAAGAAGTTAAATGAATATGTAAATTTAACAACTTAAAACAGTTTAAAAAATGAGAAAAGAAAGAAGAAACTTAACGGGAGCTTTTAAAGCCAAAGTAGCATTAGAAGCCT
>JBBRYE010000229.1:0-2575 GCA_038237895.1 Sphingobacteriales bacterium
AAAAATTATCTTGGGAAAGAAAATCGTCTAGCTTTGAAATTAAATTTTTTCTAATTGAAGGGGTATCAGAAAAAGATGGTTTACTATTTGATACATTACAATTGCAAACTGATATTAATAAAACCGTTATTAAAATATTGATGTTCATTTTTGTAAAATATTTACTCATCTTATTTTTAATGGTTCGCAACTTCAACTAACTTCTTTAAAATTACATTTTATTATTAACGTTTAAATGCATGTTCTTAAAAACTATGCATATCTTAAAACCGTAACTCTTAACACAAAAAATTAATTATGAAATTTTCTGCACTTATAATATCTGCTGCAATACTTTTATCTTCTTGCTTTTCTGGCATTCCGAAAGGCAATGGTAAAGCTTTTACGCATGAAGCGTGGACGAATCTTTTACAAAAGCATGTTAATAAAGCTGGTTTTGTTGATTACAAAGGATTTATTAAAGACTCTGCTAAATTAAATGACTATTTAGCACAATTAAGTGATCATGCGCCTGCCAACAGCTGGAGTAAAGATGAAAAATTTGCCTATTGGATAAATGCCTATAACGCCTTTACCGTTAAACTTATAACAAGTAATTATCCTGTAAAAACGATAAAGGAATTAGGCGCATCGAACCCAATCATTTTTATAAATACAGCTTGGGATAAAAAGTTTTTTAGTATTGGCAATAAGAATATGACATTGAATACGATTGAATTTAAAATAATTAAAAAACAATTTAGAGATCCACGTAGTCACTTTGCTATAAACTGTGCATCTATTAGCTGTCCAAAATTACTTGATGTTGCCTACGAGGCAAAAACATTAAATGCGCAGCTAGACCAGCAAGGGAAAGCGTTTTTAGCCGATACCGACAAGAACAAGGTTTCAGCAACCAATCCAAAATTGTCATCTATTTTTAAATGGTATTCAGGTGATTTTGAAAAAGGACAAACCAAAATTGCTTTCATAAACAAATTCGCATCTCCAGATATAAATGCAAATGCAAATCTTGATTATTTAGATTATAACTGGAATTTGAACGAACAGAAATAAGTTTGTAAGGTTTATTAATTTAGCCCGTATAGGTAAAAGAAACGGATATTTTTCTCAAGGAATGATATCCGTTTTTTGTATCTGCTAATAAAATTATTAATTGCTATATTGTACGTAATAAGCAAACATTTTACCAATGTCTAAAAAAGTAATTATTATCGGTAACGGCATTGCAGGAATAACCTGTGCAAGGCATATTCGAAAACTTAGTGATTTTGACATTACGGTTATCTCTTCAGAGTCAAAATATTTTTACAGTCGCACAGCGCTTATGTACATTTATATGGGCCATATGAAGCAGGAACATACAGAACCCTACGAAGAATTTTTTTGGAAGCAAAACCGTATTAGTCTTTTACAAGCACATGTTCAAAAAATAGAACCCGTACAAAGTTTTATTGCACTGGATAATGGTATTAAAATGGAATACGATTATTTGGTGATTGCATCAGGAAGCAAGAGCAATAAATTTGGTTGGCCTGGGCAAGACTTACTAGGTGTGCAGGGTTTGTACAATCTGCAAGATTTGCAAACAATGGAACAACATACAAAAGATATAAAACGTGCAGTTGTTGTAGGGGGAGGGTTGATTGGTATTGAAACAGTTGAGATGTTACTAAGCCGAAACATTGCAGTAAGTTTTCTTATAAGAGAGAAAAGTTTTTGGGACGGTGTGTTGCCCGCTGAAGAGAGTGAAATGATTAACAAACTAATTACTCATCATAATGTTGACTTGCAACTTGATACTGAATTAAAAGAAATAGAAAGCCACGATGGCGATAAAGTAACATCTATCATTACCAGTAACGGAGATGAAATTGATTGTGGTTTTGTTGCATTAACAGTAGGCGTAAGCCCAAATATATCTTTTGTAAAAGATAGTGGAATTGATATAGACAGAGGTATTCTCATTGATAATAATTTTAGAACTAATATTAAAAATATTTTTGCCATTGGTGATTGCGCACAATTTAAAACTCCATTAGATGGGAGAAGACCTTTAGAGCAGGTTTGGTATACAGGCAAAATGCATGGCGAAACTGCAGCGAAAAACATTGTCGGTCAAACAGCCGAATATCAGCCAGGTCATTGGTTTAATAGTGCAAAGTTTTTCGATTTAGAATATCAAACATACGGATTGGTGTTAGCGCAAAAAACTGAGGAGGAAGAATGGTTTTGGTGGCAAGATAAAAAAGGGGAGAAGGGACTGAGGATTTTGTGGGATAAAAATACTTTGGCTTTTAAAGGATTAAATTCTTTTGGAATAAGAATTCGTCATGAGGTGTGCAATGATTGGTTAAACGAAAAAACTGCTGTAAAAACAGTAGTTCAACAATTGCGAAAAGCCAATTTTGATCCTGAATTTTTTAAAGGTTTTGAAAATGAATTTATAACTGCTTTCAGTCGTCAAAATATTTTAATTACAAATTAAATTTTCATTTATGGAGATGGATATGTCTTTATCGGTGGCAAACCATGCTGAGAGCAAACCGTTGAATAACAAAATGAAACTGGGTGC
>JBBRYE010000230.1:0-2441 GCA_038237895.1 Sphingobacteriales bacterium
ATTTAACCGTTTAACGGAAAGTAGGAAGGCAATTGTAGATGACCAAAGCGGTGTAACCCGTGATAGGCACTACGGAATTGGAGAATGGACCCACAAAAATTTTACTGTAATTGATACTGGCGGTTACGTTGTAAACTCTGAAGACGTTTTTGAAGCGGCAATTAGAGAGCAGGTTCATATTGCTATTGAAGAAGCAAACGTAATTGTGTTTATGGTGGATGTTACTACCGGAATTACGGATTTGGAAGATAGCATTGCTCAAGTTTTAAGGAAGAGCAAAAAGCCGGTTTACGTTGCTGTAAATAAGGTAGATAACTTTCAGTTACAATCTGACGCGACAGAATTTTACAGTTTAGGATTAGGGGAAATTTATTGTATTTCGTCTATGAGTGGTTCTGGAACGGGCGAGTTGTTGGATGAGGTAATTAAAAACTTTGATGAAATTCCTGAAGAAGAAAATAAGCTTCCGGTTTACGCAATAGTTGGTCGCCCAAATGTGGGTAAATCTTCTATGATCAACGCTTTAATTGGTAAGGATAGAAATATTGTTACAGAAATTGCAGGTACTACCCGAGATTCTATACATATACATTACAATCAGTTTGGGCATGAGTTTATGTTGATTGATACTGCTGGATTAAGAAAAAAGACTAAGGTGCATGAAAACATCGAGTTTTATTCGGTAATGAGAACGATTAAAGCTTTAGAGGAAGCCGATGTTATTATTTTGATGATTGATGCCGTTGATGGTATTGAATCTCAGGATATTAATATTTTTCACTTAGCAGAAAAGAATAAGAAAGGTGTTGTAATTGTGGTAAATAAGTGGGATTTAATTGAAAAAGACCATAAAACCACTTTAGAATTTATTGATAAAATAAAGGAAAAATTAGCTCCTTTTGTTGATGTGCCTATTATATTTACTTCGGTAACAGAAAAGCAACGTATTTTTAAAACTATTGAAGCGGCTGCAAAAGTTTATACCAATAAAATAAAGAAAATTCAGACTTCTAAATTGAATGATATTTTATTGCCGATTATTGAGAAAACACCTCCTCCATCAATTAAAGGAAAACACATCAAAATTAAATACATTACGCAAATTAACGCAACATCGCCAATGTTTGCTTTCTTTTGTAATCTTCCTCAATATATTAAGGATCCTTATAAAAGGTTTATAGAAAATAAATTAAGGGAACATTTTGATTTTGAAGGTGTGCCGATTCAAATATTTTTTAGACAAAAGTAATTTTTAAAATTCCACAAACCAAGGTTAGGGTAAGTGGACTTAAACCATTTAACAAATAATACGATGAAAAAATTTTTAACACTATCCGTAATAGCAATTTCTTTAGGATTTGCAGCTTGTAATAACAATGTTAAATCAGAAAAAGAAATAGATTCATTAAATCAAAAAGCTGCTGATTCTTTATTGAATGCTGCTTTAAGTGATACTTCGGCTGTTGATAAAGTAAAAACCGATAGCGTTATGGTTGTAGATACTTTGAAGGATAAAAAATAAGAAGATATTAAATTATAAGAATTAAAAAAACCAGCTTAAGCTGGTTTTTTTAATTGTATTAATGCCTGATTAATAAAGTTATCTTGCTGGTTAAGCACCCTAAAAAAGCCTTCTTCATCAAAATAAAATCTTGCTAATAATGCTTTCATTTGGGAATTAACAAGCGATTTAGATTGTTGTGAGTTCTTTATTGTAAAATCTACTTTGTTTGCAGTACAAAACTTTAAGAAATTTTGATATTCTTTATCGCTAATGATAAATTTAGAAGAGAAAATGTCTGCATTTTCAAATTGCTTTGAGTCAATCTTGTTTACCAAAACGTTATAAACATATTGAGTAATCAAACCTTTTGCGTTTATTTTCTGATAAAATGGGGTAACATCTGTAGTATCTAAGGGCACAAAAATATCTGGCATAATCCCGCCGCCGCCATAAACAGTTTTTCCTTTACTTGTTTTATACTTTTGTTTGGTTAAAAAGGTACTATCGGTTAATGCGCTATCTAAAGAAGTATAATCGCCATGTTCAAATCTTTTATTAATTTCTTCTTTATAAACATCTTTTCCTTTATTGTAAGATTTTTGGATAGACCTACCAGAGGGTGTAAAATATCTAGCAATTGTTAAATTCATAGCAGAACCATCATCAAAACCAAATTGTTCTTGCACCAAACCTTTACCAAAAGAACGGCGACCAATAAGTGTTGCCCTATCTAAATCTTGTAAAGCGCCAGATAAAATTTCACTGGCAGAGGCGGTTCCTTCATCAATTAAAACCACCATTTTGCCCTTTTCAAATAAACCATCTTTAGTAGCATTGTAATCAGTACGTGGTTCATGAAGCCCTTTAGTGTAAACAATTAATTTTCCATCGGGTAAAAACTGATCTGCTAAAGCAGTTGCCGCATTTAAATAACCAC
>JBBRYE010000231.1:0-2437 GCA_038237895.1 Sphingobacteriales bacterium
AACCTGATTAAAGATTCTAAATAATCTTCCTCTTTAAATACAGAGTGATTTACAGTATGAGAAGCTAGTTCATGCCCTTCATTAACAATTCTCTTGATGATTTCTGGAGCATTTTTAGCAAAAGCAACAGTACTAAAAAACGTTGCTTTGGCATTGTGTTTTTTTAATAAATCAAGTATTACTGTAGTTCCATTGATAGAAATAGAAATCTGATCTTCAAAAGATATTGTTTTACCATATTCAAATGGCATATCAAATTCTTCAATATCAAAACTTAGTAAAATCAACTTATTTAATATTTGTAGATCTAATAATGTAGTTAGGTCTGTTTTTAGCCTGCATAAACATTTTACCTAAATAAATGCCTAAAAATCCAAGAATAATCAGTTGTAATCCTCCAAAAAATACAACTGTCATGATTAACGAAGCCCACCCTGAAACTTCTGTTCCGTTGTAAAATGCAAATAAAATATATGGAATATATAATAAAGACAGAAAAGAAAAAAAGAAACCGAGATAAACAGCAGTATGTAATGGTTTAATGCTTAAAGAGGTAACCCCATGTAAAGCTAGTTTTTGCATTTTGGAGATGCTATACTTACTAGCACCTTTAAATCTTGCTGCTGGCACATAATCAATTGCAAATTGTTTAAAGCCAACTAGTTTAACTAGACCTCTAATAAAAGGATCCATTTCTTTAAATTGGATCAGATTTTGGACTACAACTTTATCTAGAAGTCTAAAATCTGCTGTTCCTGATTCAATTTCCACATCTGAAAGAGAATTTAATAATTTATAAAAAAGCTCAGAAAATTTTCTTTTTTTAAATGGTAATGTCGGATCTGATAAACGTCTGGTATACACAACTTCATAACCTTCTTCCCATTTTTGTAACATTTGTGCAAACATTTCTGGAGGATGTTGCAAATCTGCATCTAATGAGATTACGCAATCTCCGGTGGCATTGTTTAAGCCGGCCATTAATGCTGCTTGATGTCCGAAATTTCTAGAAAATTCTATGAAAAATAAATGATGCTTATTTGCTATTTCATCTTGTAAATTCTTAATGGTGTTATCACTACTTCCATCATCAACTATAATAATTTCAAAATTATAACCTAAACCTTCAAATACCTTTTCAATCCTATCTATTATAGTTAACAGGTTTTCTTCCTCATTAAATGCGGGTATTACAATCGAAACTAATTTTTTCATTCGATATTAATTTTATGATTTTTAAAATCTACTATAAGCATTTGATAAATAATTACAAGCCAAACCAAAACACATGGCAAAGCTTTTAAAGAATAATGCTGAACATAATTTACCCTGATGTATTTTGGAAATAAATCTGATGGGGATAAGCTAGTTAAAATAAAAGCAAAAACGTATAAAACAATTATCCAATTTAATTTAGGATTTTCTTGAATCACAAACCATAAAGAAACTCCTGCAAAAGCAATTATGTAGGTTGGAGATTCTGAACCCGTACTAAAAATTACTACAAAAATTAATGACGAAGCTAAAAGCATTAATCTGAAAGCTAGATTTTTATATTGATTTATTCTTAAATAAGGTGATAAAAACAATATTAATCCCACCGTAATAAATGGTAAATTAGAAATATTAGGATTTTGTAGTATTCTTCTAATTATTCCCATTAAACAAATGTCTTGACCAGAATTAAGAGAAACATTTAAATCATTTTTATGAATTAATGACGAATACCAATCAAAGTAAGCTTGTTTGGTAAATGCGATTGATGAAATAAAAACTGGAATCAATATCAATATCGCTAAAGAAATTATTCCATAAATAATAAAGAATGTTTTGCGTTTTGTAAAGAAAAAGAAAGCTAAACCTAATATTCCATATATTTTTATCAAAGTACCTAAAGCGATAGCTATTGCAGATTTACCTACTTCATTTTTCAATAAATATGAAAATGAAAAAAGTATTAGCCCTGTTAAACCCACATTAAATTGATAGCTTAACATAGCGCCTAACGCTTCATGTGCACAAAGTAAACCCAAAATAGAACGTTTAATTATACTTAAGGGTAGGCTATAAATTCCAAAAATTAATAATAAAGCATTGGCAATATTCCAAAAAGTGGTTCCTATATAATCTGGCAACAATGCAAATGGAGCGATTACTAAACCAAAAACCGGCCCATAATGATTTGAATCTGCATATTCATTAGGGTAATTTTCATATAGTGGGTTTTGATTAATAGTATGGATGTATGTGTACTTAAAAATTTTGTAGTTATTAAAGCTACCTCGGTAATATTGTTTAAAACCAGTTATAATTGCAATTAAAATATAAATACCAACTACAAAATTTTTTGAAAAAACAATTGGATTAATTTTCTCAGCAAAGTAATTTAATTTCAAATTTATAGGAATAGTAAGGTTATAAAAATTACAAAGAAAGA
>JBBRYE010000232.1:0-2410 GCA_038237895.1 Sphingobacteriales bacterium
GCATTACCAAAATAGTTATTGAAATATTTGCATCCACATTACGTGTGCTTATGGTCTCACTTATCCAGTCATTTACTTTTTTTCGCTCCACGGGTGAGTGTGCCTGGTCACGCCCTATCACATCATCAAGTATCTTTTGATGAGCATGCACGCCCTGTATCATTGATCCTGAAGAAGTTGTATATCGCTCCCCTTTTAATCCGTTATGAAAATGCGTTTTACCTCCAATCGTTCTCCTGTTATGCAAGTGCGGGAACAGGCTTTTAAACTTATCAGAATTATATACATTGAAACATTTGCCGGCAATATCTTCGGCTACCGTAGATGAGTAAGAGGCACAAATAAATTTTTGCGTAGGATCAATCGTCCAGCACCACAGCGGATACATTTCGCTCACTATAGTGCTTTTGCTGCTCCCTGGTGGCACATTTATGATGTAATAGTCATATAGCTTATTTCCCCTGTTTTTTACGCGTATGCCAATTTCCTGCAATTCTTCGCAAAGGTATTTTATGTGCCAGTTCCAGACAGGCGTTTCGGCTATTATGGTATCCCAGAAATATTGAACAAAATAATAAAGATTGCGGCGGCATTTTTCGGCGTAAAGCTGGTTAATATCAACTTTTGGTATAATTTTTAAATCTATCAATTTGAAGCTTCTAAAAGTTGGCTTAATACTTCATCCGATAATTTAGAATAGTCTATAGCTGGTTTTAAAGATAGTTCATGCTTATCTGGAGCATAACTCCCTCTTTTCTTATACAAAACCTCAATTGCTTTAATTATTTCTAAAGGAGAAATTTCTCGTAGTATTGCCCTGCCTTTCAACCATTCTTCAACTTTTACTTCTGCACAGGCAATTTTTGATAAAATAAGTTCAAGTTCTAAATCGCTTTTTAAGCCTTGTTTAACGGCTTCTTCTGTCATTTGGCTACTAACCCTTAGCCTTATCTCTTCTGTCTCTCTATTGCGCCCATAAATAACAACCTTAGCCTCTTTTATCTCACTATCTATTGTTCTTGGACTTACTTTGTAGGTTTTAGAAAGTTTTTGCAAAATTTCTCTACGCTCCATACCCTCAATAAGCATTGTTGTAATATCAATTATCCTTTTTTTCTTTGAAGATTTACATGCCATAACATTCAATATTAAAAAAGTGTATCTAAAAAAGTTGTCTTAATTCGCAATATCCCCTTTAATGTAATTTTTAAACTCCCGGTACACCTCCGCCACATCCTGCTCAAAATCCTCATAAACCGTAAGCCTGGTGATAATAAGCGGCACAGATTGTGAAACGCAAACCGGGTTCCAGTTAAGATGATGAGCTACTTCACTGCGCAATTTCCTTTTCATTTTATAGCTATGTATGCCGGTTAGCAGTTCAGGATTATACAGTTTTATTATAGCCGCAAGGAAAACATGCCGCAGGTAAAGTGTGCCCGTTTTACTACCGTCCGGTATCTGGTTAATCCCTCTTACCTGGCAAAAAACCTTTTTAAAATGTTTAATCAGCGAAAGATCATAATAATCCGGCTTTGTTTGCGATAAAATTGACATCAGGGAATTTGCCAGATCCGGCTGCATTTTGTAAACCATTTTGCCTATGGAAGAAAACGGCAAAGTTTTTATCATAGTCTGTTTTTTCGTGGAAACTGCAAAAGCGACCTTTAAAGTTAAAGGTTTAGCGCCAAATTAAATCACTACATGCCAGCTGATAATATTAACTTAAATAATGAAGTGAAAGTATATATCGGAGGTCACACCAACCAATTCTCCCTCTCAAACACATTAAAAAAACCTTCCTTATAAGAAACTTTCTTAACGTTATACCCGCCATTAAAATTTCCGCTTTGTGATAGATTCTGTGAAATAAGAACTTTCCTCACGTGGTCGGGCCTGATATTTAAACCTCTTGCAATCATAGCCTGAGACATTACCTCCCGGTTTTCTACTATGTAGTTTAATTGCTCTTTTGTTATGTGGAACTTTTGGCGGGGCATTATTTTTAATTTAAAAGACTCTTTAAATTTTTCTCCTTTTTATGATTTAAGAATTGCTTTTTTTATTTTTTTATAGCTCACTTGTTTTTTATTTACCACCCAAAATAAATATCCTTTATACTTGTGTACGTGCCTATGTTCTGGATATAAATTATTACCTATATATAACTCTATTGGCATAAAAGTGCAGTCAATATTGTTAAGTTTAAGTTTGTACGATTTCGTATGTAATTCAATCATTTAATTTATTTATATGCCATAAAGCATAGCGTTATGTGTCATGCCTACCTGACGTTTCCAAAAATTGACTTCATTCCCATTAACACTTTGGTTTCGCCCTTAAATCCTCTTTCAAAATGGAAGTTGCCAACCGAAAACCCAAAAGGGAAATCAATAAGCTGACCGCTTCC
>JBBRYE010000233.1:0-2384 GCA_038237895.1 Sphingobacteriales bacterium
GGATAAATACATGATGTCTTCGATGATTTCTCCTAACAAATGATCACGTTCACAAATACAAAAAGTCAAAAAATATTCTCCAGGCAAAGAATAATCATATTCTGGCAATCGCATTTGTTTTCTCGATTTCATCATAGAAGAAAATAAAAATGATTTTACCTATCAAATTTCAATCTTTCTCCTAAAATACTTTCATCAAACTCACCATTGGCGTAAGCCAAATGCCCACTTACAAATGTATGTGTGATTTTAGAATTAAATGTTTGTCCTTCAAATGGCGACCAACCACATTTTGCTAAAATGTTGTCCTTATCTACTTTGTAAGCTGCATTTAAATCTACTAATGTCAAATCTGCATAATAACCTTCATGTATAAAACCACGGTCTTTAATCTGAAAGCAGATGGCCAAATTATGAGCAGTTTTTTCAGCTATTTTCTCTAAGGTGATTTTACCTTGATGATACATCTCAAATAAAGCATTAAAAGCATGTTGAACCAATGGTCCACCAGATGGCGCTTTTGAATAGTTTTGAGCTTTTTCTTCGATGGTGTGCGGAGCGTGGTCTGTAGCAATTACATCAATATGATTATCTAAAACAGCTTTTAGAATTTGTTCTTTATCAGCAGCGGTCTTAATAGCTGGATTCCATTTTATCCAATTTCCTTTAGTTTTATAATCTTCGTCAGAAAACCAAAGATGATGAATGCAAGCTTCCGATGTGATTTTTTTGTCTTTTAAGGGAGTTATATTATCAAATAAAAAAGTTTCTTTACCTGTGGAGATATGAAGAATATGTAATCTTGTGTTGTATTTTTTAGCTAAATCAACGGCAAAGGAAGATGATAAATAACAAGCCTCTACACTTCTAATTAAGGGGTGCATTTCAATAGTTAAATCATCACCATATTTTTCTTTATAAATTTCTAAGTTTTTTTTGATTGTTGTTTCATCTTCGCAATGCGTAGCAACCAAAGTTGGGGCATTTTTAAAAATACCTTCTAAAGTTTGTTCATTATCTACCAACATGTTACCTGTTGATGAACCCATAAAAACTTTGATGCCGCAAACATTTTTTACATCGGTTTTTAAAATTTCTTCTAAATTATCATTAGAAGCACCCATAAAAAAAGAGTAATTAGCCAATGATTTTTTTGCTCCAATAGTATATTTGTCAGCTAATAATTCTTGAGTTAATACATTAGGAACAGTGTTTGGCATTTCCATAAAAGATGTAATGCCTCCAGCAACGGCTGCCTTGGCTTCTGTATAAATCTCTCCTTTATGAGTTAGGCCAGGTTCTCTAAAATGAACTTGATCATCTATAAAGCCAGGAAAAAGATATTTTCCTTCTGCGTTAATTTCTTTTACACCTTTAACAGAAAGTCTAGTTCCAATTTTTTCTATTCTTTGATTTTTGATATAAACATCTGCAATAAATTGTTTGCCTTCATTAACAATTGTTGCATTTTTTATAAGATATTGTGCCATAAAGCAAAGTAAAGATATAAAGTAGAAATACTGATAATTTTTAGCCACTAATTACACTAATAGTCACTAATCTAGTCTAATAAATTTATCGCTAACCTGCATTTGAAAGTCTAGTCTTGACAATCCTAAAATCCAGCAAATCAATATTCAGACAAATATCCTTTTCTTAAAAACTCATTCATTAAATCATTGCATTATTCAAAATTCATTCCTTCCATCATTCAAAATTGATTATTTCTGTATCTTTGCGGTATGTCCAAAAATTTCGAGGATTTCGGTTTTAATAAGCAAGTTTTAAACGCCATAACAGATTCAGGTTATGAAAATCCAACTCCCATTCAGCAAAAAGCAATTCCTCCTATTTTAAACGGACAAGATGTTTTAGGTATTGCCCAAACAGGTACGGGTAAAACAGCTGCATTCGTTTTACCGATGATCATGAAGCTGAAATATGCTCAAGGAAACGATATTAGAGGACTTATTGTTGCTCCTACTCGTGAATTGGCCATGCAAATTGCAGAGAATGTAAAAACTTATTCAAAATATACAGATTTGCGTTCTACCGTAATTTATGGTGGCTTGGGTCCAAAAACTCAAATTGAAACATTAAAAAAAGGATTAGATATTTTAATTACCACTCCCGGTAGGTTTATGGATTTATATCTGGAAGGCCATATCGTTACTAAAAAATTGGAGGTTTTAGTATTAGATGAAGCAGATAAAATGATGGATATGGGCTTTATGCCCCAAATCAATAAAATCTTAGAAGTTGTTCCTCGCAAAAGGCAAAATATGCTTTTTTCTGCCACTATGAACCAGAGGGTAGAGAGTTTGGCAGAAAACTTTTTACTGTGGCCAACAAAAATTGAAGTGACTCCGCAAGCAACGCCCGCA
>JBBRYE010000234.1:0-2377 GCA_038237895.1 Sphingobacteriales bacterium
AACGAAGTATTTATATCATTGGATTAACATTTCTGTAATAAAACATAAATACTAATTAAAAAAAGAATACCATCAGTTTAAATGGGGAATTAATAGCTCATAATGGGAATTAATTTTCTATATTCTCCCTAAAATTTCCTTAAATTCTTTAATTAATATTCAAACTGTTTCTCTACAAACTTTTACAATTAAAGTGACACAATTAAATGATTTAAAAATTCACATATCTGTCAAGCTGTCATTAATGTTTTAACGAATTCTGACTAATTTTTATATAAAAGATGTCAATAAAAAGGGTTTAACTGACATTTTCTTATTGGCACATTGCTTGTTAAATACATTTTAAATAGTATAATAGTAAACAACAAAATTATATAAACATGTCAAAAATTATCGGAATCGACTTAGGAACTACCAATTCTTGTGTTGCCGTAATGGAGGGTAATGAACCCGTAGTTATAGCAAACAGTGAAGGTAAGCGTACAACACCATCTATTGTTGCATTTGTAGAAGGTGGAGAACGTAAAGTTGGTGATCCTGCAAAACGCCAGGCAATCACTAACCCTACCAAGACCATCTATTCAATCAAGCGTTTTATGGGTAACAGCTTTAATGAAGTTACTACAGAAATTGGCCGTGTACCCTATAAAGTTTTAAAAGGTGATAATAATACGCCAAGAGTAGAAATAGACGACCGTAAATATACTCCTCAAGAGATTTCTGCAATGATTCTTCAAAAAATGAAGAAAACGGCTGAGGATTTTTTAGGAACAGAAGTTACAAGAGCAGTAATTACTGTTCCTGCTTATTTCAACGATGCACAACGTCAAGCAACTAAAGAAGCTGGTGAAATTGCTGGTTTAAAAGTAGAAAGAATTATAAATGAGCCAACTGCTGCTGCACTTGCTTATGGTTTGGATAAAACTAATAAGGATATGAAGATTGTGGTTTTTGATTGCGGTGGGGGTACTCATGATGTTTCTATACTTGAATTAGGTGATGGTGTTTTTGAAGTAAAATCTACAGACGGTGATACCCATTTAGGTGGTGATGATTTTGACCAAGTAATTATTGATTGGTTGGCTAACGAATTCAAAACCGAAAACGGAATGGATTTAGTTAAAGATCCAATGGCATTACAACGTTTAAAAGAAGCTGCTGAAAAAGCAAAAATTGAGCTTTCTAGTACAACTTCTACAGAAATTAACTTACCATACATTACTGCTGATGCTAGCGGACCAAAACATTTGGTACGTTCTTTATCAAAAGCAAAATTTGAATCTTTAGCTTCTGATTTAATCAAAAGAACTATTGATCCATGTAAATCTGCTTTAAAGAATGCTGGAATGAGCACTTCAGATATTGATGAAATTATTTTAGTTGGTGGTTCTACACGTATCCCTGCAATACAAGAAGCGGTAGAAAAATTCTTCGGAAAAGCACCTTCTAAAGGTGTTAATCCCGATGAAGTGGTTGCAATTGGTGCAGCTATCCAAGGCGGTGTATTAACAGGAGAAGTAAAAGATGTTTTGTTATTAGATGTAACACCACTTTCTTTAGGAATTGAAACTATGGGCGGTGTAATGACTAAATTAATCGAGTCTAATACTACCATTCCAACAAAAAAATCTGAGACTTTCTCTACTGCATCAGATAGCCAACCTTCTGTCGAGATTCATATCTTACAAGGTGAGCGCCCTATGGCAAAAGATAACCGTACAATTGGTCGTTTCCATTTAGACGGAATACCACCTGCACCAAGAGGAGTTCCACAAGTAGAAGTTACCTTTGATATTGATGCTAACGGTATTTTACATGTTGGTGCTAAAGATAAAGCAACTGGTAAAGAGCAAAAGATTAGGATTGAGGCTTCATCTGGTTTATCTGATGAAGACATCAAAAAGATGAAAGAAGAAGCAGAAGCAAACGCAGAATCTGATAAAGTAGCTAAAGAAGAAGCTGATAAAATCAATGCTGCCGATGCCTTAATCTTTTCTACAGAAAAACAAATTAAAGAATACGGAGATAAAATTCCTGCTGATAAAAAAGGAGCTATTGAAGAAGGTTTAAAATCTTTAAAAGATGCATATGCTGCTAGAAACTTTGTTGATATTGATGCGGCATCAGAAAAATTAAATGCTGCTTGGGCTGCTGCTTCTGAAGATATGTATAAAGGTGGACAAGAAGGTGGAGCACAAGGCGCACCACAAGGTGATGCTGGCGAACAACAAGCTGGTAATCCTGACGAAGTTACAGATGTAGACTTTGAAGAAGTAAAGGACGAAGAAGCTAAGTAATCGTTTTTAAATCTTAATATTAAAAACCCGTTCTATTAAATTAGAACGGGTTTTTTTATTTTTAAAACAACTGGTTATAT
>JBBRYE010000235.1:0-2366 GCA_038237895.1 Sphingobacteriales bacterium
AAGAAGAAGCTGAAGAGGAAGAAGACCAGTTAAATGATGAAGATTACATTCCTAAACATATAGAGTTTCCCATTAAAAATAATCAACCAAATTCAACTATAACTTCAGTTATACAAACAAATAATAATTCTTTTGAGGTTGAAAATACCTTAGAAAAAGAAGAACCTATTTCTAAAGTTAAAGATGATTTTGATGAAGTAGTAAATAATATAAGTAAGCCATTACCAAAAGTTGAAGACCAAGAAGATTTATCATTAACTATTGAAAGGACTCAAGAAGATGCTAAAGCAGCAGAATTGGTAGAACAATTTGGTGCATTTGATCCTACTTTAGATTTAGCATCCTATAAAAACCCAACTTTAGAATTATTAGAGGAGTATGGTTCAAATAAAATAACAGTTGATACTTCTGAGTTAGAAAGCAACAAAAATAAAATTGTTGAAACTTTAAACAATTATAACATAGAAATTGATAAAATAAAAGCAACTATAGGTCCAACTGTTACGCTTTATGAAATTATCCCAGCGGCAGGAGTTAGGATTTCTAAAATCAAAAATTTAGAGGATGATATTGCTTTAAGTTTAGCGGCCTTAGGAATTAGGATTATTGCACCAATGCCGGGTAAAGGAACAATTGGTATTGAAGTCCCTAATTCACACCCAGAAATGGTTTCAATGCGTTCTATCATCGCTACAGAGAAATTTCAGAATACTACGATGGATTTACCAATTGCTTTGGGTAAAACTATTTCTAACGAGGTTTTTATTGCCGATTTAGCTAAAATGCCACACATGTTAGTTGCGGGTGCAACAGGTCAGGGTAAATCTGTTGGGATTAATACCATATTAGTTTCATTGCTTTATAAAAAACATCCATCACAATTAAAGTTTGTTCTGGTAGATCCGAAAAAAGTAGAGCTTTCTTTATTTAAAAAGATTGAAAGACACTTTTTAGCAAAACTACCCGGAGATGACGATGCGATTATTACAGATACAAAAAAAGTAATCAATACGCTTAATTCTCTTTGTATTGAAATGGATCAGCGTTATGATTTGTTAAAAGATGCGGGTGTAAGAAATTTAAAGGAATATAACGAGAAGTTTATCAAGCGTAAGCTTAATCCAAATAACGGACATAAGTTTTTACCTTTTATTGTTTTGGTAATTGATGAATTTGCAGATTTAATGATGACAGCCGGTAAAGAAGTGGAAACACCTATTGCAAGATTGGCACAATTGGCTAGGGCAATTGGTATTCATTTGGTTTTAGCCACTCAAAGACCTTCTGTTAATATTATTACGGGAACAATTAAAGCTAATTTTCCCGCTAGATTAGCTTTTAGAGTAACTTCTAAAATAGATTCGAGGACAATTTTGGATAGTGGTGGCGCAGATCAATTGATTGGAAAAGGAGATATGCTTTTATCAACCGGAAGTGATTTAATCCGTTTGCAATGTGCTTTTGTAGATACGCCAGAAGTAGATCGAGTAACTGATTTTATTGGAGAACAACGCGGTTATTCATCGGCTTATATCCTTCCAGAATATGTTGGCGATGATGGCGATGGCGGAAGTATTAAAGATTTTGATCCTAATGATCGTGATGCAATGTTTGAAGATGCTGCCCGTTTAATAGTGATGCATCAACAAGGGTCTACTTCCTTAATCCAGCGAAAGCTGAAATTAGGTTATAACAGAGCAGGTAGAATTATTGATCAGTTAGAAGGAGCAGGCATTGTTGGTCCGTTTGAAGGAAGTAAAGCAAGAGAGGTTTTGATGCCAGATGAGTACGCGTTGGAACAGTTCTTGTCTAACTTGAACAAAAAAGATTAAAATGAAGAGATTAAATATATTGATGCTAATTGTTTTTTTTACAACTACTTTGGGAAGTGCATTTGCACAATCTGATGCGGTAGCAAAATCCATATTAGCAGGGGTAAGTAAAAAGTACAGATCTTACAATGTAGTAAGGGCAGATTTTAGTTACACCTTAAAAAATCCACAAGCAAATATCAATGAAACACAAAGTGGTACTTTATTGGTAAAATCATCACAAAATAAATATAAAGTTAATGTTGGCGGACAAGAATTAATTTCAAATGGACAAGTACAATGGACTTACTTAAAAAATGATAATGAAGTTCAGATAAGTGAGATTGACAATAGTTCTGATGCTTTAAATCCTGCAAAAATATTTACGATGTATGAAAAGGGTTTTAAATATGTTTATTTAGGCGACACAAAATTGAGCGGAAGGATTTACCAAAATATAGAATTGGCGCCACTACAAACTCGTTCTTTTTCTAAAATTAAATTACGGGTAGATAAGCTGAATAAACAGATTTCAAATATCGTTGTAAACGATAA
>JBBRYE010000236.1:0-2316 GCA_038237895.1 Sphingobacteriales bacterium
ATAACATATTTTTTTATTTCCATTTTAAATACAAACGAAATTGCTGTTTTTTTTAATTCGGGATAATGAGACAAAGCTACCAAAACACTATGTTCAATAATTTTAGGAATTTTTTTATTGTATTTAAATTCATCTAATTTTTGGTTAGATAGATTTTTGATAGGATTTGGATGTGATAAAATCATTAAACTTATAAGAAATGAAAAAGGTGTTGAAGCCATAATAATTATGCTAATATGATGTAACCATGTTCATGCCATTAATATATGATCAAGAAAATAAACAGTATTATTTAACTAATGCACAAATAATAAATTAAAACTGGCAATAAAATTGTAACACCAAGATTATGGAACAAGAGAAAAAAGATTATTTAGAAAGAAAATCTCCTGAAGGTGTAGAAGAAGATTACAACAAAAACAAAGAGAATAATCCTGCTCCTTCAAAAGAAGCAATCACCGAAAAAAATGATAAATCTGCAGGTTTAAGTATTACCTGGATTCTTGTAATATGTGTGGTAATTTTGTTTATAGTTTATTTTTTTGTTAGGAATTATTAATTAATAAACAAAGATTGCTTATTTTTTAATTTATTTGCCCGTATTAAAGCCTCTAAATAATAATAATCTGCATAACTTAATGGTACGTCAACTTCAGAATTAGAAGGTTTAGAACCTGTGCTGTGGTTTAAGATAAAACCTTTGCCCTCACCTTTTTTAAAGGTATAATAAGTATTAAGATTATTAAGAATTTGTGAAGCTTTTGATAGATAATTATCTGATGTTTTAGTGTAAGTACTTAACTCTAACAAAGCAGATGCTATGACAGCTGCTGCTGAGACATCTCGAGGTTCATTTGGTATCTTTGGTGCATCAAAATCCCAGTAAGGAATTAAATCTGTAGGCATGTTTTTATTATTTAAAATAAACTTTGCCACGTTTTGCGCTTGAGTTAAATATTTTTGATCCTTTGTTTCTCGATAACACATGGTATAACCATAAATTGCCCATGCTTGTCCCCTAGCCCATGCAGATGCGTCACTATATCCTTGATGGGTTTGTTTATGTTCTGCCACACCTGTTTCAGGATTATAATCTATTACATGATAAGTGCTATAATCAGGTCGGAAATGATTTTTCATAGTGGTGTTTGCGTGTGATATTGCGATTTTATAAAAACTGGAATCACCTGTTAATTTTGTTGCCTCAAAAAGAAGTTCGAGGTTAAGCATATTATCAATAATAACAGGAAAATCCCATTTATCATCATTATGGTCCCAACTCCTAATTGCACCAACTTTAGGATTAAAACGGGTGGATAGCGTTTTTGCAGCTTGGATAATTACTTCTTTATCATATTTATTTTTTGTGAGGCGATAGGCATTTCCAAAACTGCAATATATTTTAAAACCCATATCATGAGTTTTACCATTAAATTTTTCTTGCTCAATTAGAGAAGTAAATTTTATGGCCTCGTTTTTCCATTTTTCGTTTTTGGTAAGCTCATATAAATACCATAATTCACCTGGAAAAAAACCACTTGTCCAATCCTTTGAGGCTACCAATTTTAAATTGCCATCCTCTATAGTTCGCGGAGAAACCAATGTGCCGTTTTTGTTATCAGCCTTTGGAATTTCTTGAAGCATTAAATCAGTATGTATTTCTGCCTCAAAAACTTCTTTTTGGAAATAGAGTTTTTGAGCGCAACTATTAAGGGTTATAAAGGCTGCTATTATTAAAAGTGGAAATGTTTTATGGATTTTCATTTTTATTTACTTTTAACCACAGAGAGCGATAAGTTTTTCACAAAAGGCACTGATCTGGGTAGTTTAACTTTTCTTTATTCTTTTTCTTTATAAACTCTGTGGTTAAAAACCTACAAATACAACAATGGATACTTAATTGGTAAATTTCTAATTACTTCGTTTACTTTTGGCTGATGTTCTAAACCTTTCCAAGTATTTAACCATTTTGGGTTTTGATATGCGTTTGATCCAAAAATTAAAAAAGGTTGCGCTACAGGCCAATCATTCCAAAACATAACATCAGGGTTTAAAGTCCACAAATTTTTATTGATAATAAAAGGATACATAAATTCAATTCCTTTTTTAATCGATTTTCCATCCTTTGTGACATAATTAAATAGATTATTATCATTTGAAGAAAGAATTTCACAAAGGATAGTCATTGCATCCAAATTAAAAATAGAGTATCCATAAGGTTTTGTTCGAACCATTTCTAATGGAAAACTTCCATCTTTGGCCATTTGATTAGGTAATAAAAGGGTTTTATATCTGTTGATACAGAAATCTAATAAT
>JBBRYE010000237.1:0-2316 GCA_038237895.1 Sphingobacteriales bacterium
GACACAAATTTGTTTTTTAAAGAAACTCCAAGTCCAGCTCCACAAAGCAAAACATAAAATCCTTTATTAAATACGTCAGGTGAAAAAGCATAAGTTGTACAGCAATTGTAAATTTTTGCATTGTGTCTTAATATAGACTCTCCTCTATATTGTAAATTTCTTTGTGAAGATAAAAATTCTTTATTGTAATAAGATTCTTTAATTTCTTCTAAATATGGATTTATAATCTCTCCATATCTTAATATGTGAGTATTTAACACTTTATCACACGCTTCTTTCCAGGTTTCATACCTACTTAGTGTTTCATCCCATTTAAGGTAATCCGAATACAGTTTTAATTCGGAAATAAATTCTTTTCCTTTTGATTTTTTCATACTACGATTTAATTATTGTTTTTGTTATTAGGTTTCTATAAATACAAAATAAAATGCTTTTTTTAAAATTAAAAATATTAAAAGTTATCAACATTTACTTTATAAAATTATTAATTTTATTTGTTTGTTTTTTATATGAATATTGTGAACTACCCACCCACAGCATAGCTGATGGGATGGGCTTCAGAGGTCATAGACTCGCCTAATGGCAACGCCTTACTCCGTTTTTGTTTATCCTGCGAGTCAATTCCTGAACCACAGCTTAATATTTTTAAACCTTGTTTTTTAATGTTAATGCTTGCATTAAAATCTCTGTCGTGTATGGTATTACAATTTGGACAAGTCCATTCTCTATCTTTTAGAGTTAGGTCTTGATTGATGTAGTTACACACATTACAAGTTTTACTACTTGGAAAGAATCTATCAATTTTAACAACTACTTTATCGTTCCAATTAGCTTTATATTCAAGCATTGTGTAAAAAGTACCCAACGAAACATCAGAAAATGCTTGTGCTAATTTATGATTTTTCATCATATTTTTCACAGCCAAATCTTCAATACAAATTACATCGTGGTTTTTAATGATTTCTGTACTGACTTTATGTAAATAGTCTTTTCTGATATTGGTTACTTTTTCGTGTACTCTTGCAAGTTTTGATTTTTGTTTTAATCTGGAATTGCTACCTTTTGTTTTTTTAGATAATTGTCTTTGTTCGTATTTTAAATTCTTTAAATTGGCTTTGAGTGTTTTAATATTCTCATATACCTTGCCATCTGAAAGTATTGCCAAATCCTTAATCCCTGTATCAATACCAACCTTTGAGTTTGTTTTTTCAAATGGACGATATTCTACCTCACAGGTTATACTCACATAGTAATTCCCTGTTGTTGATTTAGATATTGTGGCGAATAAGAGGTTACCTTCAATTTCTCTGTGGATATTAACATCAATTCCTTTCTTGAATTTAGGAATATACAACTTACCTTCTTCAATATATACTGATTGAGGTATGGTAAAACTTTGCTTGTCGTATTTACTTTTAAATCTTGGGAACTGGGTTTGTTTTCTGAAAAACTTATTGTAAGCAGTGTCAAGATTTCTTAAAGAAGATTGCAAACTCTGACTATTGATTTCTTTCAACCAAACAAACTCTTCTTCTTTTTTTAGTTTCGTTAAGTCATTTGCGTTATCATAGTAATTAAGTGATTTTTTTTCCTCAAGATAAGTTTCTTTTCTACTATTCAGGTAACGATTAAACACAAATCGAGTTGCTCCAAAATGCTTGGAGAGAAGTATCTTCTGCTCATTGTCAGGAGAAATTCTAAACTTATATGATTTGTGAATTAACTTCATTCTATTATTAAATAGTCTAATATTTTGTAAAGATACACTTATTTTTACAATTCGTAAAGTTTTTTGTAAATATTTCCATTCATTTTGAGAAACATTCACAAAAAACTTTACTACTATGTCTAAAAAATCTAATTACATCAGTACAAATCGGTCTAAACATTACCTAAAATGTCATTTAATATTTGTTTGTAAATATCGTAAACCAATGTTGGTTGGTCAGTTAAATGATGATATTAAGCAAATCTTCCAGTCCATAGCAAATAATTCTGATTTTGATATTGAAGTGATGGAAACAGACCAAAATCACGTACATTTTCTAATTCGTTACATTCCACGTTGGTCTATTGCTCAAATTGTCCGTAGGTTAAAACAAGAATCTACTCGTCAAATTTGGTTGCTTCACCCAACTACTTTACGTAAACAATACTGGTATCAGAAACTACTTTGGTCGGATGGGTATTTCGTTTGTTCAATTGGCGAAGCAAGTCCAGATACTATTCGTGAGTATATCCTCAATCAGGGTTAGTCGCTTACATCCCACCCACGTAAAAACGATGGGTGGGTTTTACGCTCCGTTTTATAAATTA
>JBBRYE010000238.1:0-2303 GCA_038237895.1 Sphingobacteriales bacterium
AGCCTTTTTAATGCCATAATTTGATTCAGCTATCTGCATAGCTTTCTCATTTATATCATACCCATAAGCATCAAATCCTTTTTCTTTAACATACTTAGCTACAGGAAGTCCTAACTGGCCAAGCCCAATAACAACTACTTTTTCACCCTCAATTCCTGTAAAAGTTTTATTAATAATATAATTTTTTTCAGCCAAAGATGTTTAGAGTCGGATTATAAAATATTAAAGAATTTAGAAACAATTACAAATAATTTAATTTCTCAATACTTTTATATGATTTAAATTAATTAATTACGATATAATTTTATTTCTTCAACCTTTCTAGTATTTATAGTAAAAGGTTATATATCACGATTATGGTCAAATTATATCGTGCTTAACAATCTAAGGAATAAATTTGATCCATTACTTGAAAGAGTTGGTATAGGATTTGCAAGTTTAGGATTTGGACCTAATTTTTGGACATGGATGGGTTTAATTCTATCAATTATCTCCGCTATTATGTTTTCATTACATTCATCTTCAATAGGAGTAAACTGGTATACCGCCACATTCCTTGGGGGTTTATTTTTACTAATTGCAGGTTTTTTTGATGCAGTAGATGGAGCTGTTGCCAAGGTAACCAAAAAAACATCTACTTTGGGCGGATTTATGGATTCGATAATTGATAAAGTTTCCGAAATAATTATATTTATAGGGATTTTGATAGGTAATTTTACCAATCCAGTATTGGTGCTTGTTACTTTATCGCTGGCTATATTAGTAAGTTATACCAGGGCAAGAGCAGAATCAATTGGTATAGATTTAAAAGGGAAAGGAATTGCAGAAAGGGCAGAAAGAATATTAATATTATCAATTATAGCATTTATTCCATTTAAAGATAACATATCAGTAGCGTTATGGGTAATTTCAGTATTGGCTATAATAACAGTTTTAGAAAGATTAAAGACTGTATCAGAAATATTCGGAGTTCCAATTTTTTCATCTCAAACATTTAGTCAAATATTTAAAAGAGAAGATACTACAAATCAAACCTATTCAATATCGGCAAATAATCCTGATTCGACAAAATTTAACAATGATCAATCGTTTTCATCCAATACCTCTTCTCATGTTAGGGAAACCTTAGAAAAACCAGGTAATAAAATGCAAACTAAATCAGATGATCCTAAACCTAATAGCGCACCAAAGGCCAACTATTTAGAATCAACTGATCCAAATGAAACAGGTAGAAACGTGGCACAAATAATTTTTGAACAAGAAAATGAGGATAAAAAAACTGTGGGTAAAACTACTGATTCTTCGTCAACAACGGTAGAATCATCATCAAAACTGAAAAAAGAGAATAACGAAAATACTGTAGAATCATCATCAAAACTGAAAAAAGAGAATAACGATAACAATACAAAATAAAAACAATTATCCTTCATTAGTAAAATATGCGTATTCGTTGACTTTTTTTTAAATATAAAATACTTTTTTTGCATTCATCTGTTTGACAAATTTTAATTCATTGATTTTGGATAAATGATAAAAATAAAATTACAAGCTTAAAAAAGATAAAGTCAATGATTCTAACCTAATTTTCCTGAATTTCTTCTATCACTTTCTGAACGTACTTTAACTATGCCTCTATGTACTGCACAGGAAACACAATAAAATTTTACATCGGTTGATGGTGCAATATATGCCCCTTGTTGTTTTAATTCTTTTGCAAGAGTTGGTTCTACTAAAGTAATTCTCCCAGTGATTTTCTTTGCTTTATCCCTAGGTACCATTGCACCACATTGACTGCAATGAACCGTCCCTGAACTTCCCTTTCCACCTTTGGTTCTACCCCTACTAGTTCTTTTTTTAGGCATCCATTAATTTGAAAACTATTTCTATCCTTTAAATCTTATGTTAACCTTATTACGCGGTCTTAATTTGTTCACAATCAAAAGGGAGTATAGAAAATTAGTAATGCTTCTCATAATGTTTGAGATTCATTATATGATACTGTAGTAATGGGAATTAAATTTAGATGGAGCGGCATATACTATGAATTAATAATTGCAAAAACTTAATTTTGTTATAACACTATATACTAAAGCAGGACACGACATTAGCAAGTCAGCATACCTTTTAAATTAGGAAAATATATTTTTTGGCTCTGTAAAGTTAAGGAAATAGATTTAGACCTCCGTATTGCTTATCATTTATGATATATCAAATAAGAAAGAGAACCGAACTTGAGGATATAGTATATTCTTTACATCTTTACTTTAATGGTCTTTCATTAAGAAATACATCTAAAGCAATAT
>JBBRYE010000239.1:0-2290 GCA_038237895.1 Sphingobacteriales bacterium
CCTCTTCAGCTTCTTCTTCCTCAATAAATTGATTATCGGCTTCAAAACTTTCATTTGCAGGTTTTGGTTTCCTTTCAGGAATTTTAAAATCTAAGTTATAGGCAATAATTAAGCAAGTTAATCCGGCAAAAACTAATAAAGCACCAACACCAGTAGAACCTATTTGAGCTTGCAATAAAAGATTTGAAAAATATCCAAATTCGCCTTCTATATAATGAGGATAATCTCCAATAAAAGAATGAAAAAATGCTAAAGTAATGGATGTAAAAATAAGGACAAAAAAGCTGTAGGCTAATGTTTTATGGATTGATAAAAGTTTTACCTTGAATAATAACCTATAGCCTATTACTATAAAAACAAAAACGAAAATAAATGAGGCTAAGCCAAACCATTCGTAAATAAACTGGTGAGAAAGCAAGGCTCCTAACTTACCTGTCCAATTTTGGATATTTGGGTTTATTGCTCCGTTAGATTTTAATTCGGCAACGGTTTTAAATAGGTTGCTCCAGCCGCCGTTAGCATCTACAACATAACTTTGATCGTCTTGCCAGGTAAATAAATAAGAAGTAAATGAAACTAAAAAGTAAATAGATAGCAACAATAAAAATAAACCAACAATTTTTATTGCCCGATCATTATTAAAGTTGAATTTTGGCAATCCTTCTCTACTATCGTTTATTATTTTCTTTTTATAAGGTTGCTGATGTTCTTCTGAAACTTCTTCCCTTATTGTGTTTTTTTTAAACTGGTTTCCTCTTACAGGCATTCGATAACTTTTTACTCAACAAATATAATTTAATGATTTAGATTGTATAGATATTTCGTGATTACACAGATTAAAATGATTTCACAGATCGGTTTTTTGATTAAATTGATTTAAGAGATTGTATAGATTAATGCTTTGTGAACTTTGTGGTTTTCTTTGTTAGCGCTGTGGTTAATTACTTATAAAAATCCGTTATCCAATAATCTTCGTATTTCATATCATAATTCATTTAGGGATTTTTTTTTCCATGATGTTTTAGGTTTTGATGGTTAAACCCTGGTTAAATTAATTTTTAACTAGGGTTTTTTAATATGTAGAATTTATTGTCCAAATATTTCACCAAATACTTATAATTGCGATTATTATTTTAATTTAGAATAATGCTTCAAAACGATTTAGAAGAATTAATTATTAAAGATGATGAGAATGCCCTTCGGGATTTCTTAAATAAGGATACTTCTTTGTTAAAACAGCTCACCTCTCATGATGTATCACCATTAATGCTTTCCTGTTATTTACATAAAGCAAATGCAACAAAAGTTATTTTAGAGTTTATACAAGATTTAAATCTTTTTGAAGCTGCTGCATCTGGTAAGTTTGATGAAGTTGCCCATTTAATTTTTGTTTCGCCAGAAAAAATAAACGATTACTCGCCAGATGGTTTTACTGCATTAGGTTTAGCAAGTTATTTTGGAAAAGAAGAAGTTGCGAGGTATTTGGTTTTAAAAGGCGCAGATGTAAACTTACCATCAAAAAATGGCTTTAATGTTTTTCCATTACACTCTGCAGTTGCAGCTAATAATGTTAACATTTCTAGGATGTTGATTGAAAATAATGCGCTCATAAATATCTCACAACAATCTGGAGTTACTCCTTTACATTCTGCTGCTCAAAATGGCAATGTAGAACTGATAATTTTGTTATTAGAAAAAGGAGCTAAAATAGATGTAAGAATGGAAGGTGGTAAATTACCTGCTGATTTAGCAAATGAAAAAGGCTATTCAGAAATAGCAGAAATTTTGAGTATTTAAATTTCTTTAAACTGAAATCTTATTTTTTTGACATAATTTCTGATGTCTAAAAAAAAAGCTGCAAAAAAATAAAAAACTAAAGGAAAACCAACTGCCAAAAAAGAAGTGTAAATAAAAAATAATCTAATTTTAGTTTGCGATATCTTAAATTTCTCTCCTAAATAAGTGCAGACCCCAAAAGAGTACCTTTCAAAAAATATTAAAATTCGATCCAACATAAATTTATGAGCTAAGTATTTTTAAACCAATTCCACAATTTAAACATTTTTTTTGATCACAGTAATTTTTTTTCAAATGAATTACTGCTTGGCTATCAAAACTGTTTGAAACCGTTAGCCCTCTTTCTCTAAATCCTTTAGTAATAATATTGCTTTCAGGTTTTATATTTTCTAAAATTTCTAAAGCCCTGTCAATAAATTGTTTATCGCCAATTTGTTTGCCGTAAAAAAATAAAAGTGGCGCTATGGCATTTATTAAAATGATTTGAATGCTA
>JBBRYE010000240.1:0-2240 GCA_038237895.1 Sphingobacteriales bacterium
AAAAAAATAAACTTGGCAGTATTGATAAAGATTTAGAGTACAGAGAAAGTCAGTTAGAAACTTTAGAAAATCGGTTAAATAAAAACCAATCTGATTTAGAAAATACAAAAGCTAATATTTTAGCAACTGTACAACATGTAGATTATGACGATATAGATCTAATAGAAATGTATCAGCAAAAAGAAGAAATGGAAAAAGCGGTTCAAGATGCTGAAAAAGATTATTATGATGGGAAATCAAAAATTAATGAATTAGAAATAGAATTAAGTGGTCTTAGAAAAAATAAAGAAGTTACAGAAAAATTAGCTTTTGAGCTAAATGAAAATAAAACGAATCTAAAAATAGAATTAAACAGTTTAAAAGAACGTTTAGCCGTTGAGTTTAACATCAAAATAGAAGATATTTTAGATGATGAGCCATCAACTGATGAAAATGAGGAAAGCGTAAAAGAAAATGTAGAAAAATTAAAAAAGCAATTAGATGATTTTGGTGCCATAAACCCTATGGCCATAGAAGCTTATCAAGAAATGGAACAGCGTTATTCTTTTATTAATTTACAAAAGAAAGATCTTTTAGATGCAAAAACATCTTTGCTAGAAACTATTAAAGAAATTGATGATACTGCTAAAGAGAAATTTATGGAAGCTTTTGTTACGGTGAGAGAGAATTTTATGAAAGTTTTTAGATCATTATTTAATGAAGAAGATAGTTGCGATTTAATTTTAATAAATCCGAACAATCCATTAGAATCAGATATAGATATTATAGCAAGACCCAAAGGAAAAAAACCTTTATCAATTAATCAACTATCAGGAGGTGAAAAAACATTGACTGCAACCGCTTTACTTTTCTCTCTGTATTTACTAAAACCTGCCCCTTTTTGTATTTTTGATGAGGTTGATGCTCCCTTAGATGATACAAATATTGATAAATTTAATAACATCATCCGTAAGTTTTCGGATCAATCTCAATTTATAGTGGTTTCACATAATAAAAAAACCATTGCAAGTACAGATATTATTTATGGTGTAACCATGGTAGAACAAGGTGTTTCTAGAGTAGTAGCTGTAGATATGAGAGAAGTTGCATAATATAGGCTTTATGCAAAAAGATTAAAGCGAAATGCAAAAAACAAGAAACAAAAAGCAAAAACAAGAAAAGAGATTGCTTATCACAATCTCTTTTCTTGTTTCATTTATTTATCATCTATAGTTTACTATTTACGTCTAAACAATTTAAATCTTCAAAAGCACTGGTTAATCTTTTCACAAATTGATCTTCTCCTTTTCTTAACCAAACTCTTGGGTCATAATATTTTTTATTTGGAGAATCATCTCCATCTGGGCTACCAATCTGTGATTGTAAATAACCTTCTTTTGCTTTGTAATAATTTAAAATACCTTCCCAAAATGCCCATTGCATATCGGTATCAATATTCATTTTTATAGCTCCGTAAGAAATTGCTTCTCTAATTTCTTCTTGTGAAGAGCCAGAACCACCATGGAAAACAAAATTGATTGGTTTTTCAGCAGTCAATTTAAATTTCTCTTTAACATATTTTTGAGAATTATTTAAAATTACGGGTTGTAATTTTACGTTTCCTGGTTTATAAACCCCATGTACGTTTCCAAAAGCTGCTGCAATTGTAAACTTATCGCTAATCTTACTCAATTCTTCGTAAGCGTAAGAAACCTCTTCTGGTTGTGTGTAAAGTTTAGAAGAATCAACATCAGAATTATCTACACCATCTTCTTCACCACCAGTAACTCCTAATTCAATTTCTAATGTCATTCCCATTTTGCTCATACGCTCTAAATAGCCTTTGCAAATTTCTATATTTTCTTCAATTGGCTCTTCAGAAAGATCAATCATGTGAGAAGAATATAATGGTTTACCGTGTTGGGCAAAGTTTTTTTCACTAGCATCCAATAATCCATCTAACCATGGTAAAAGTTTTTTCGCACAATGGTCAGTATGTAAAATAACAGCAACTCCGTAATGTTCTGCAACTAAATGAACATGTTGTGCCGCAGAAATACCACCTAAAATACAAGCCTGTAATTTATCGTTTTGCAATGATTTACCAGCGTAAAACTGTGCACCACCATTGGATAATTGAACGATAACAGGCGAATTAACTGCTTTTGCAGTTTCCATTACTGCGTTAATTGAATCTGTACCTATTATATTAACTGCAGGTAAAGCAAACTGGTGCTTTTTAGCCACTTCAAAAAGTTCTT
>JBBRYE010000241.1:0-2227 GCA_038237895.1 Sphingobacteriales bacterium
ATTAGCAGTAAATAACATAGCTAATTCTGATTACAATAAAAATTTAAGTCACCTAAATAGTAATGTAAATTGCTACATAGGCACACCAATAAAGTTTAACGATGGTGAAAAAGGAACTATTAATTTCTCATCTACAAAGCCAAAAGATAAAGAATTTTCTGTTGCGGATATAGATTTAGTTCACTATTTAGGGCAATGGGTTAGTCATTATTTAGACAGACAATTTTATAAAGATTCTCTTTACAAAAAAACTCTAGAATTAGAAAAACTAAACCTAAAACTAGAGAAAAAGAATGATGATTTAGAAAACATCATGCAAGAGAAAAACCAATTGTTACAAATTTTGGTTCATGATTTAAAATCTCCGTTGAGTAATATTAAAATGCTCTCTTATCTTTTTCAAGAGTTTGCTACAAATGATGAAAGTGAAGAACTAATAGGAATTTTTAATAAAAGCTTAGAATATGTTTTTCATTTGATTGAGCAGATGGAAACACTAAATAGCGTAGAGAACTTTCCGTTAAATGTTTATAAAGAAGAATTTAACCTTAGTGACTTTATTTCTGAAACTGTTAAATCTTTTAATTCTGTTGCCGATGGAAAATCTATCAAACTCTTTTACACTACAAAGGCAAAGGAAAACATCATAAATACCGACATTAATTTTTTGAAAAGAGTGTTACATAATGTAATTTCTAATGCAATAAAGTTTTCTCCTTTTGAAAAAAATGTTTTTATTGGTTTAGAATTATCAAAAAACAAATTTGCAATTAAAATCAAAGATGAGGGGCCTGGAATAACCGAAGATGATCAGAAAAAACTTTTCGATAAGTTTACTAAGCTTAAAAATAAACCTACAAATAGCGAAAGTTCTTCTGGTTTGGGATTATTTATTGTTAAAGAATTATTGAAAAATTTAAAAGGTAATATTGATGTGGAGAGTAAAATTGATTTAGGCACTACATTTACAATTACCTTACCTAAAAGTATTTAATTAATTCTGTTTAAAATTTCTATTGTTTTTTCTATTTGCTTTTCGTCTATATTTAAATGGGTAACAAATCTGATCATTTGTTTACCAAATGTGCCTGATAAAATGCCTTTTTCTTTTAATTCTTCTACCAATTTTTCTGCGTTTTTATAATCATTTAATTCAAAAATCACAATATTAGTTTGCACCGGTAAAACCTTTTTTACAAAAGGTAATTTTGTTAAGCAACTTTCTAATTGTTTAGCATGTAAATGATCAATTTGTAATCTTTCTACATGATTGTCTAAAGCGTAAATTCCGGCAGCAGCTAAAAAACCCGCTTGCCGCATACCACCGCCTAAAACCTTTCTTACCCTTTTTGCATATTGGATAGTTTCTTTATTACCCAACAGAACCGAGCCTACTGGCGCTCCCAAGCCTTTTGATAAACAAACAGAAATACAATCAAAATATTTACCATATTGTTTTGCTTCATCTTTGGTGTAAGCCAAGGCATTAAAAATTCTAGCACCATCTAAATGGAGTTTCAAATTTTTTAATTTACATAAATGATAAATGGGTTCAATATCTTTTAGAAAATAACAGCTCCCACCCCCACGGTTTACCGTGTTCTCTAAAACAACCAAACTAGTATGTGGATGATGTACATTGCCAATTGGGTTAATTTCATCTTCAATCATATTTGCATTGATGATCCCTCTCTCTCCGTTTAATAACCTAACTGAAGCACCAGAATTAAACATAATACCTCCACCTTCATATCTATACACATGGGCAGTTTGGTCTGCAATTATTTCATCTAATGGTTGTGTAAAGCATTTTATGGCAATTTGGTTTGTCATAGTGCCAGAAGGGCAAAACAAGCCAGCTTCCATACCAAAAAGTTTAGCCGTTTTTTCTTCTAAAGCATTTACAGTTTCATCTTCTCCAAAAACATCATCTCCAACTTTTGCAGATATCATGGCCGCCAACATCGCTTCTGTTGGTTTTGTTACTGTATCGCTTCTAAAATCTATCATCATTAAATTTTTTATTGCAAAATCAATATTTTATTGAAGGTTGCAAAATACTTTTTTCAACTACATCATATTTTTACCATCAAGACACAAAAAATTTTTGAATTTAAATTATCGGCATCAATTTCGATAAAAAATAACCTAAAGTACTCATTAGAAAAACAAGGTTTATTTCAAGTTAAATCCTATTAAGTGTTTAAGATTTTTAAATGTTATAAAT
>JBBRYE010000242.1:0-2205 GCA_038237895.1 Sphingobacteriales bacterium
CTTTGCGTTCTTCTTTCTTTTGCTGTTTTTCCTGTCTTTTCTTTAATCGTTTTTTTTCATTCTCCTTTTTACTAAAGGTTTCCTGTGATCTGCCCATTCGTTATTTTTAATTGTTAATACCTGTTTTAATAATACTTTCTAATGTTAAGACATCTTTAGATTGCTCATATATACTAAAGGATTTAACAAATGTGATATAAGATATTCTTTAACTATGGCGTTTGGAAAAACGGAATTCGTTAGGCTTCGCTTAAAAGAAATCTGATTTGAAAGTATTTTTCACAAATATAAGAAATATCAATTTAATATTTATGGTTAGTAGATAGATAAGAAATCAACATCTTGTCATTTATAACTACTAAGTCTGGTTTTTCTTAAGGTAAGTATGTTTAATATCGTCAAACAAAACATTAACCAGGCGGTTCCCGCTAGATAACCAGCTAAAATATCTGATGGATAATGAACCCCCAGGTAAATTCTACTAATACCAATAGCAAAAATCATAAAAACGCTAAAAGTAACAATCAAACTTTTTTGCCAATATTTTTTTAAAAGTATTAAACTTAAATAGCTTACAAATCCATAAAAAACTATTGCACTCATTGCATGGCCGCTTGGGAAACTATAGAAATCAGCATAAATAATACGGTTAACAAGTGGTCTTGGCCTGCTTATAGCACTTTTTAAAAACACATTTAATCCTGATGCTAATACTAAAACCAAGGTAATTTGCAGGGAAATACTCCAATTTTTTTTGAAATAAAAAAACAACCCTAGTATTATACAAAGTGTAATATATCCAAATAAATCACCTATAAAAGTGATGTATTTCATAATGATATTTAAATGTGGAGAACGATAAAATAAGATGTTTTCAGTAATAAAATCATCAAAAAGTACCATTTCATTATCACTCATTTTATCTGTTAAGAAAATGAATAAAACCGAAAATAAAAACATCAAGATTATAAAAATAACAATAGAATTTATTCTTGCATTAATTCCCTTATCTTCAATATTATTAAAATAATATTCTTTGATGTGGATTGGTAAGAAATTTATAAAAATTTTTCTCATCATTTCAATAACGTAAAACATCATAAAATGATTTGCCCCTACCCTTTTAAACCATCAATTTTTTCGAAGTTAACATGAAGTTCTCTTTCTAAATCTGAAATTTTACTCAATTCTGAAGGTGCTACAAAAGCTATAGAATATCCTTTTTTACCTGCTCTTGCTGTTCTGCCGCTTCTATGGGTATAATATTCCATTTGATCTGGTAATTGATAATGCAATACGTAAGATAGGCTGTCTACATCAATTCCCCTTGCAGAAATATCTGTTGCAATTAAGATTTGTAATCTATTACTTTTAAATAAACGCATCACTTTTTCACGGTCACGCTGCCCTAAATCTCCATGAATAGCTTGTGCAGAAATATTTTTGGCTATTAATTGTTTCTCTAAAGTTTGGGCAGATGCTTTTGTTCTACAAAAAATAATTCCTCTTTCGTTTTCTTTAAGCTTTAAAAATTGACTTAAAACATTCACTTTATCTTTTATATCGGCAATTAAATATTGATGAGTTATAGATTGATTGATAATATCCTTTTTCTCCACTTCAATCCTAAAAGCATCATCAGCCATAAATTCATCAATAATTTCTTTCAAACTATCTGGCATAGTTGCGGAAAATAGCCAAGTGTTGGCTTTTTTATTAGTATAACCTAATATTTTATCAATATCAGGCTTAAAGCCCATACTTAACATTTCATCTGCTTCATCTAAAACAACTGTCCCAACTTTTTCAAGATTGATGATATTTCGTTCTAATAAATCAATTAGTCGCCCAGGAGTAGAAACAACAATATGAGTTGGTCTTTTTAATCTTCCTATTTGGATATCAATTCTTTCACCGCCATAAACTGCTTCAGTAAAAATCTTAAAATCGGCGTATTTGGTAAACTTAAATAGTTGTTTAGCAATTTGTTGTGCTAATTCTCTTGTTGGGCAAATAACCAAAGCTTGTATTTGCTTTAAATCAGGATTAACGCGATGCAATAATGGCAAACCATAAGATGCGGTTTTACCAGTACCAGTTTGCGCCTGACCGATAAAATCTGTTCCTTCTTTAATTAAAAATGGGATTGCTTTTTTCTGTATTTCTGTAGGTGTTACGATATTATTTTCTGTTAATGCTGGGATA
>JBBRYE010000243.1:0-2177 GCA_038237895.1 Sphingobacteriales bacterium
TATGTTTGTTTTAAGATTTTTAAAAATCATTTTATTGTGTAAAATATATTTTTAAGCGGATTTTAATTTAAAAGAGTTTAAAAAACCGACATTAAAAGAATTGTAATTTAACATTTTGATAATATTTTGTTTTGTTTAATGATTTGTAACTAATTCGTTTATATTTGAAAACTGCAAAAAAATACGCCTATCAATAAAAAAATTATTATTTAATGGAGCTTAATTTACAAAAATTTGAACAATATGAAGCAGTTATTGGTTTAGAGGTTCATGTTCAATTATCTACAAATTCTAAAGCGTTTTGTTCTGATTCTGCAAGTTTTGGCAATGAACCTAATCAAAATATAAGTACCGTTTCTTTAGGTTTGCCTGGTGCATTGCCAGTTTGTAACGAGAAAATAATTGCTTACGCTGCAAAATTAGGACTTGCTGTAAATTGTGAAATTAACCAGTATAATTTTTTTGATCGCAAAAACTATTTCTATGCCGATTTACCTAAAGGATATCAAATTACTCAAGACAATTGTCCTATTTGTGTTGGTGGCAAATTAAAAATAAGATTAGACAATGGTGATGAAAAAGATATTATTCTAAACAGGATACATATTGAAGAAGATGCAGGAAAAAGCAATCATGAATTAGATAATGAATATTCTTATATAGATTTAAATAGGGCTGGAGTACCTTTATTAGAGGTTGTTACCGAGCCTATGATTACTTCTGGCGAAGAAGCTGCTGCTTATTTATCAGAATTAAGAAAATTAGTGCGCTATTTAGACATTTGTGATGGTAATATGGAGGAGGGAAGTATGCGTTGCGATGCAAATATTTCTATCCGATTAAAAGGAGATACTAAACTAGGTAACCGTTGTGAAGTAAAGAATTTAAATTCTATAAAAAATGTTCAGAAGGCTATAGAACATGAAATTGAACGCCAAATTAATTTAGTGATTAAAGGCGAAACCATTTCACAAAATACTTTGAATTTTGATGCTATAACTGGGAAAACATCGCCATTACGTTCTAAAGAAATGGCTAATGATTATCGTTATTTTCCTGAACCCGATTTATTGCCTATTGAGATTTCTGATGAATTTTTAGAAAAAATAAAGTCTGATATGCCTGCACTGCCAGAAGAATTGTATCAAAAATTTACTTCTGAAATGGGATTATCCTCTTATGATGCTTTGGTTTTAACTTCTGAGAAAGAAATGGCTAATTATTTTATTGGCGTAACAGAAAATACTAAAGCTTTTAAATTGGCATCTAATTGGATTTTAGGCCCTATTAAATCCTTTCTCAATGAAAATCAAATTGGTTTTACAGATTTTTTAGTTCCTGTAAAACAAATAGCAGCAATAATTAATTTAGTAGCTGATAAAACTATTAATCATCATCAGGCAAAAGATAAAATATTTAATAGTTTAATAGAAAACCCCACTTTAAAAGTTTCAGATTTAGTGGTAAAATTTGAGTTGGGAAATCATCATCATGAAGATGATTTGACTGTATTTATCACAACTGCGTTAAATAAATTTCCCGATAAGGTAAAGGAATACCATAACGGAAAAAAAGGAGTTTTAGGTTTGTTTATGGGTGAAGTCATGAAATTATCTCATGGTAAATGTGATCCTAAAAATACAAATCAATTAATTATAGAAAGATTAGAAAGTTTAAAATGAGGAAGATTGTTTTATTGGTAATTTTTTTAGCATCAGTTTTATCTGCTTGCAATAATAAAAAAGAATTTACCATAAATGGTGAGGTAAAAAATGTTGGTGAGGTAAAAAAGATATATCTTTTATTAGCAGATAGTTTAGGGCAAATGGTTCCAAGAGATTCTACCTTTTTTAACGAAAATCAAAAATTCACTTTAAAATCTATTAGCGAAGAACCAGAATTTTTTCAGTTGATTATTGGTCAGCGTTCTTATTTTGGAATAGCAAAAAATGGAGACGAAATTGAATTTAAAGCAGATTTAACCAATCAGGCTAGTAATTATGAAATTAAAGGTACCAATGAGGCTGATAAATTGACTGAGTACAATAAAATAACCAACGAATACAGTATTAAAACTGGACATCTTGCAGAAGAATACAGCAAAAAAATTACTCAAAATCAGGATAAAAAAGATGAAATTATAGCAGAATTTAATTCCAAATCTCAAGATATCAATA
>JBBRYE010000244.1:0-2135 GCA_038237895.1 Sphingobacteriales bacterium
ATATAAAAACATAGATATTGATTTATACACTGCATTATTAGGTGGAGATATTACTGTTGATACCATGAATGGACAAGTTAAATTAAAAGTAGCAGCAGAAACACAAAATGGAGTAAAAGTTAAATTAAAAGGAAAAGGGTTTCCAGTTTATAAAAAGGATGATGAGTTTGGCGATTTATACCTAACTTATCAAATCATTTTACCCAAGGATTTAACCGATGCAGAAAAAGATTTATTTGTACAACTTTCTAAACTTAGAACATCATGACAAAAGAAAACTTTATTCCAGTAGCTACTTTATGCACCTATTATAAAGTAGAAATGTCTTTGATTCAAGATTTAGATGATAATGGTTTAATAAAAATCATTCAAATTGAAGAAACTCCATTTATACATGAAGATTTGATTTCACCATTAGAGAAAATGCTTCGTTTACATAAAGATTTACATATTAACGCCGCTGGTATTGATACCATTTTTCATCTTTTAAACAGGTTTGAAGATATGCAGAAGGAAATGAAAACTTTGAAAAGTAGATTAAGAATTTATGAGCATGAATAAAAAAAGTGGCTGTATCATAAATCGTATTTGTCGCATTGATCGGAGTCGAAATGTTTTCTGATTGCTCAGAGATGGCTTCGACTCCGCTCAGCCCGACGTAAAGTGGTGATTTGGGACAGCTTGTTTTAATGGCTGCTTATGCTTGAGCTAAGAATTGCAGTCTTTATTTAATGAGCAACAAATTCTTTCGGTGTTAATAAAGTACCTTGAGAATATTTCTCTGAATGTTGACTTTCGTCTAAACCTAATTCTTCTTCCTCTTCTGTTACCCTTATTGGATCAATAAAATTTACAAGCTTGAAAATAGCGTAAGAAACTGAAAAACTATAAATTGCGGTTATCGCTAAAGTTTTTAACTGGATTAAAAAGAAATCTACGTTTCCAAAAAATAAACCATCGTTACCGGCTGGGTTAATCAATTTTGAAGCGAAAATTCCCGTCATAATCACACCAACCATACCTCCAATTCCATGACAAGGAAAAACATCTAAAGTATCATCTAAGCTGGATTTTGATTTTATTGACACTGCAATATTAGAAATTAAAGATGCAATTGTACCTATAAATATGCTATGCGGAATGCTTACGTAACCAGCTGCTGGTGTGATAGCCACTAAACCTACAACAGCACCAATACAAAAACCTAGTACAGAAGGCTTTTTACCTCTTACTACATCAAAAAACATCCACATTACACCTGCTGCCGCTGCAGCTGTATTAGTTGTTGCAAATGCAGAAACTGCTAATCCGTTAGCTGATAACGCTGAACCAGCATTAAATCCAAACCATCCAAACCATAGTAATCCAGTACCAATTAATACATAAGGGATATTAGATGGGGGGATTTCTTGATGCTCTAAATGCACTCTTCTACGCTTTAAAACCATTGCACCTGCTAAAGCCGCACAACCTGCAGAAATATGAACAACAGTTCCTCCTGCAAAATCTAAAGCTCCTAATTGAAAAAGAAATCCATCTGGATGCCATGTCCAATGCGCTAAAGGTGCATAAACGAAGATGCTAAACAATACTGTAAACAATATATAAGATGTGAATTTAATACGTTCTGCAACTGCCCCAACTACTAAACCCGGAGTGATTACGGCAAACATTAATTGAAAAAAAGCAAATAATGTTCTTGGTATTGTTGGTGCCAAAGACCAAGGACCTTCTGAAGCAACATCTTTAAAAAATAAATGTGTTAATGGATTACCTATAAATCCATGAAAATCTTCCCCAAAGCATAAGCTATAACCCACAACTACCCAAAGTACACCCACTACACCAGTAGCTACCACACTTTTTATCATCGTTGATAAAATATTTTTGCGATGCACCATTCCGCCATAAAAAAAAGCTAGTCCGGGAGTCATGATAAAAACTAAAGCGGTACAAATAATTATAAAAGTAATATCAGCTTGATTGTATTTACTTTCATCAGCAAAATTAGGAAGCACCTTAATAAAGAGCGCAGAAATAGAAATCGCCAAAAAAATTATAAATGGCAAGTATTTTTTTAGAGGTTTTGTATTCATTTTATAAATAACATTTAAATTTTAGACAATTATCTAAAT
>JBBRYE010000245.1:0-2132 GCA_038237895.1 Sphingobacteriales bacterium
CCCCAAAGCAAAGCTATTATCAATTTCTAATACATCGAAATTTAATCCGTATTTGATACTATATTTAACTTTTACTTTACATACTATTTGCAATCCGTTAGTAAAGGTTTGCTGAGTTAGCCTTTCAAATTGCGCTATAAAAACGTAACCCGTACTCCATGCCGTGGCTTTCATTTCGGCAATAATTTGCTCATCTTTTTTTTCAATCAATTTAAAAAAACACCAGCGTTTAGACTCATATTTTTTTACATCAGTTATTTCAGCCTTTATCCAAAAAGTTTGATATCCAAATTGACTTTGAAGTGCTTCATCTATTTTATAAAGTAATTGCGAAAGATTAATTGCTTGCATTGTTATTTTTAATTGTACATTTTTAACTTGGAGATTTTAAATTTAAAAGTTAAAAAATTTATTGTCTGAACTAGGATTTTTGTGATTTATTTGATTTACATGACTAAAGTTTCTGGGATGGTAAATTATTGGAAATCAAAATATTACGATTATAAGTAAAGTAGCAAAGTTGCATATAAGTTCCTATGTTTGTGTTAGTTAAGACGTCAAAAACAAAAACTAATACAACCATGCTACAGTTCAAATCTAATCATCGTTTCGATAAATTGCAAGAAATTTGTTTGAGTGAAAATGAAGTTATTGAAAAAACTTTAAGCCGCTTGAATTTATTAACCAACCATAGGTCCTTTTTTATTAAGCACATTGTAAAAGTTAAAGGTTATGATCCATTAAGTATCTTAAAGGTATTATTTGTATTGCCTTATTTATCCTTACCCAACGTTTTATCCATATATAAAACCGGATTAAAGCAAATAACGGTAGCTGGCAAAGATGTTTTTTATGAGCTTAAAAATAATAATTTAATCAGTTGGAGAAAGTTTTTATATTCAACCGTAAGGAAGTTTATTAAACAGGTTAACACGAAGGCTGAGCCTAATAATGGGCAGGTGCAATGCCTTATTGTGGATGATACGCTATGCGAGAAATCCGGTAAGCAAATGGGACTTATTGGGCGAGTATTTGATCATGTTTCACACAAATATTTATTGGGTTTTAAAATATTAGTCTTGGGGCTTTGGGATGGGAAGAGTTTTTTGCCGATAGATTTTAGCATACATGGTGAAAAGGGAAAGAACGTTGATAAGCCACAGGGAATGACGAAAAAGGAAATAAAGGCACGTTTTCAAACTACCAGACCAGAAGAATGTGCCTCATCTGAAAGGGTTGAAGAGTACTTTAAGAGCAAAAGTGAAAACGCAGTTACGATGTGCAAAAGAGCAATCAAAAACGGAATAATTGCCCAGTATGTATTAGCTGATAGTTGGTTTATTAATGCCCCGTTTATAGATGGCATTAGAAAGATAAAGAAAGGGTTGTTGCATGTAATTGGAATGAGTAAAACTAATAGAAAATTTGAAATAGGTGATAAAACCTACCATGCCAAGGCATTGATAGCCAAACATAGTCCATCAAAAAAGACAAACAAAAAACTGAAGATGCAGTATTTTACGTTAAATGCATCTTATAAAGGAATTCCATTGAAATTGTTTTTTGTAAAACAAGGTTATGGAAATACTAATGATAACTGGAAACTGATTGTAAGTACCGATTTAAAAATAAGCTTTCAGAAGGCTATGGAAACCTATCAAATTAGATGGACAATAGAAGTTTTCTTTAAAGATGCTAAGCAAAATTTATATCTTGGAAAATGCCAGTCTAATTATTTTAATGCTCAGGTGGCTGATACCACAATATGCTTCATACAATATATTCTTCTTGCTTTACACAAGCGATTCGATAGCTATGAAACCATTGGAGGAGCTTTTAGAAATACTAAGGAAGCGATGCTTGAGTTAACATTAGCTGATAGGATTTTGGAAATGTTTTTGGAAATTATGAAAGAACTTGTAGAATTATTGGATCTAGATTATGAAATAGTATTTGAAAGATTATTAAACAAAAATTCATCTGCAAAAATTCTAGCCCTTTTAAATGCCCTAAAAAATAACAATCAAACCGAAGTGCCCGAATTGGCAGTAGCATGATCAAATATAATTGTTAAGATATTTGCCCCGAAACTTTAGTTAAGCAATGGTATAATATTTTGCTACCGATGGATA
>JBBRYE010000246.1:0-2110 GCA_038237895.1 Sphingobacteriales bacterium
AGCCTATCTATTTAATGTTGGTTTATCAAAATATTTAAGATATTTATCATCCTATGAAAGTTAGTGCAAATACATTAAAATGGATGCTAAGGTTTTATCCTCCTTTATTTTTTCAAAGGATTTGGGTAGTAAAATTTGCTGAAGATTTTACAAGTGTTGAAGTAAAAATCAATAAAAGTTTATTAAATATCAACCATAATAAATCAATTTTTGGAGGTACGATATTTAGTGCTTCAGATCCATTTTATGCAATTTTATTTGATCAAATTTTACGAATACACGGTTTCGAAACTAGAGTTTGGTTAAAAAGTGCATCCATACAATATTTAAAACCAGGGCATGGAGACCTTTTTTTTAAAATAACTATTCATCCAAATGAAATAGAAGAAGCTTTAAAAACCTTAAAAGCTGGAGAAAAATTTATTAAAGCTTATCCAATAGAAATATTTAATAAAAAAGGAGAGCTTTGCGCTTTGGTAAACAATGAGGTTTATGTAAGAAATCGTTTTCAAGGAGAAGAAAATAAAGTAGCATATTAAATGAAAACAATTATTAACGAGGCTGTTTATTTAAAAAAAGGCTACAATATAGATACCGAAAAATCCTTATTAAATTTAGATTACATCTATAATTTTTTAACACAAGAATCTTATTGGGCTAAAGGATTACCAAGAAAAAATTTTGAAACCTCAATTAACGAATCTATTTGTTTTGGAGTTTATTATAAAGAAAAGCAAATAGGTTTTGCAAGAGTGATAAGTGATAAAAGCACATTTGCCTATTTAGCGGATGTTTTTATCGATAAAGAATACAGAGGATTAGGTTTATCAAAATGGTTACTTCAAATAATAATTAATTATAAAGATTTTGAAGGAATTAGAAGGTTTCTTTTAGGTACCGCCGATGCACATCAATTGTATCAAAAATTTGGATTTGAGCCATTAAATAAACCAGATAGATTTTTAGAGAAATATAGGAGTTGGGAAAAATAAGGCTATGAATAAATTAAAGATTTCTCAGGTTAAAATGATGATTTTAGAAGGTGAAGGTGTTAATCTTGATTTTAAAAAAACCATTACTTCCTGTCATAAAATAGCGAAAACCATGGTTTCATTTGCAAATAATAAAGGCGGTAAACTCTTTATTGGCGTTGCAGATGATGGAAAAATTTGTGGTGTAAAATCTGAAGACGAAGAACGATATATGATTGATAAAGCAGCCACATTTTTTGCTAAACCCTTATTAGAACCAACTTTTGAAGAAATTTACATTGAGGATAAAATAATTGTAGTTGTTGATATTTTAGAAAGTGATCAGAAACCACATTATGCATTAGCAGAAGATGAAAAATGGTGGGCTTATATTAGGGTAAAAGATAAAAGTGTTTTGGCAAGCAAAATTGTTTTAAATGTTTTAAAACGTGAGCATAAAGATAAAGGTGTATTAATTGAATATGGTTCTAAAGAAAAAGCTCTTTTAGAATATCTGGAAAAAAACGAAAGAATCACATTAAATCAATATTGTGATATGCTCAATTTATCTAAAAGAAGAGCTTCTAAAATTTTGGTAAAATTAGTTTTAGCTGGTATTATTAGAATTCATACTACGGAAAAAGAAGAATTTTATACCTCTTCATAGTTTGTTGTTTTTTTATTCAGTTTAAGTTTTTAATTAGATAATTCACTTCGCAAACAAGAATTCCATAAATCGCGTTAAAATTCATTATTTTCGTCGTTCATTTTAAAGCGAAATGTTCAATTCTTTCTACAAATACAAACCTTTTTATAAAAGTAATTTCTTGTTGGCATATCCGGTTGTAATCTCCCAATTAGGACACATGCTAACTGCTGTCGGTGATACTGTGATGGTTGGTCAGTTAGGAACCATACCGTTGGCCGCCTGTGCATTAGGAAATAGTATTTTGAGCATTTTTATGGTAAGTGGAATTGGGATTTCTCAGGGTATTACGCCTATTATTGCCCAAGAAAGTGGTAAAGGAAATAAAAAAATCTGTGGTCTTTATCTAGAACAAGGCGTAATTATAAGTTTAATTAGCGGTTTTGCTTTATTTGGATTAGTTGCGCTAATTGCTCAATATCTGCATATACTA
>JBBRYE010000247.1:0-2109 GCA_038237895.1 Sphingobacteriales bacterium
GTGTTTCTTGTACTTATTTTTAAAGACGAGCCGAGTGAAATGCCGTAGTAGGCTAATGCAATAACTCCTGCAATTATAAGTGCAGATGCCTGTAATGGCGTAATATTTAAAAGCTGGTTGTGATATTTTATAGTAAAATATAATGCAAGTAATGCACTGATAGTAATAAGCAGTAATTGCGTAAACTTTATAAAATTCCTGTTTTCTCCATACCATTGATTGCGTTTATTGATATAAGCCGCTTTCTTTTCCTGTATATAGGCATACGTATAAAAAATAACTGTGCCGCAATATAACAGTAAATAAAAAAATATGGAGTTTAATGGTAAGCTTTGTTGCAGGTTAGCTTCAATTGCTAAAGCCACAGTGCAGCAACCATAGAAATAATTTCCATAAAAGATGAAGCGTGCAAGTTTTTTGAGCATTTATCTTTTTATCAAAACTATTTGCGGCGAAGTAATGGTATCACTCGTGTTCTTTGCTTTATCAGTAAGTGCAAATCTGAATACACAGGTATCATTTTGCCCCTGGCAAGCCGGTTCTTTTATCGGGGGATAACCAAGATCTGCTCCATACCCGTATTTCACCTGTATATCACCCTCTCCGTTACTTTGCGGCGGTACATCTGATGGGATGGCGTAAGGGCTTTCAAAATTGCTGGCTCCACAGTTTTGGGTAATCTTCTGCACATAAAGCGTATTTTGAATATCGCCTTCCCTATCGGTATAATGCAGGATAAAAACAATTGTTTGATTCGGAAATAATTCCTGCGTAGTCACTTCTTTAAAAGTAAGCTGTGGCCTTGTAGTAAATTTATCTTTATTGCAGTCAGTTAAACATAGAGCCGTTACCAACACTATCAATAATTTTGTCTTCATTTGTTTTACTTTCAATTCAAATTTATATAAAACAAGGCAACTCTTCATGCTGAACAGCTTATTTGTTAACAATATTTTTGATGAAAAACAGACTTTTATTAAAAAAGCTTTCGAGATATTACGCTTTCAACATGAAAATAACCTTGTTTACCGTAATTGGAACGATAATTTAAAACCTGATATTGCATCAATAACTTCTTTAACCAAAATTCCATTTCTTCCCATTTCTTTTTTTAAAACACATAAGGTAGTTTGCGGTGAATTTGTGCCGCAAAATATTTTTGAAAGCAGTGGCACCACGCAATTTATGCCGGGCAGGCATTTTGTAAAAGATGCCGGAGTGTACAGGAGAAGCTTTTTGGAGGCTTTTAAATTATTTTACGGTGATGTGAAAGATTGGTGTGTGATCGGATTACTGCCATCGTATTTGGAAAGAAAAAATTCTTCACTGGTGTTAATGGTTGATGAATTAATAAAACTAATTATCGGCTCTGTTCACTTAAGACATTATTTCGTTATTGTGAAAGTCTACAAATAGGTTCAACCAATTATTGATATGCTTTAATTTACATTTCTTTTTCCTACACGGAAAATAGTCATCGAAACTTTCAGTTCTATCCTTTATGTATTGCATCGTTCTTTCGATAATGCTTTTCTGATAGAAGGAATGAATATGATGCTTTAGTTTTAAAAACTTACATGCTTGCGGATACCACGTTCCACCATCGGTAGAAACTGATGAATGTTTGTCATAAATTTTGATTAAACCCGAGATAAACTTCTCCATTGCTACAAACATATTCCTCTCCTTTGATATGTCAAATCCAAGGATTCTTTTATTCCAAGGTTCGATAGCAATCCAAAGCCAAATATACTCACAACCAACCTTAATCAAGGTCTCATCAATGATAAACTCGTCAATCTTCTTTCTTTTTGATGAGATTTTCTCAGGTTTGTATTTTTGTATCCAATTCCAGATTGAGACATGGTTTCTTTTAATAAAACAGGAAGACAATATTTGGGATGCCCTTCTTAAAGATAAACCTGAAAAATAAAAATATAATCCATAACCAATATACACTGAAGGTGTTCTGTTTCTGTTAATCACAATAGAAATAGGACATCTTCAAGCTATAGCTTTATCGTTAAGTGAACAGAGCCTGTAAAGGTGATTTTTATATTTATTACTATAGGCAATATGAAAATTTTTATAATAAATCAATTCATTATA
>JBBRYE010000248.1:0-2051 GCA_038237895.1 Sphingobacteriales bacterium
AAATCATCTCTTAAAAATTAATAATCAATTGAGTTTAATAAATATTTGGGTGGTTTATCTGCCACTGGCGGATTATTATATTTTTTTTGCTATTTGGGTAATAATAAGAACAAAAAAAGCTACCGATACTATCGTTAACTCTTATAAAATTTTTAAGATTTCAGGATTATAAGTTTATCATAAACTCAAATTTTAATATCAATCATGAAAAAAATAATTTTGATGCTCTTTTTAGCATCTACATTTAGCATTAGTTATGCTCAAAATGTTTTTAAAGTAATAGCACAAGATAAAATTACCAAAGAAACATTACCAGGAGTTAGTGCAATTGTTAAAAATCAAAAAATAGCTGCCACTTCTAATCAAAAGGGTTATATAAAATTAGCTAATATTTTAGACGGAGAGCAAACCATTACGTTTAGTTTTGTGGGTTATAAATCCTTAACCAAAGTTTTCAATTTCCCACTACTATCAACAGATACTATCATCATAAACATGGAATCTGATAGTGAAGAGCTAGATGATGTAGTGGTTTCATCTACCAGAAGTAGCGGAATTCTATCAGATATACCAACACGGATAGAAGTTTTAACACTAGAAGAATTGGAAGAGAAAACCAGCATGAAGCCGGGCGATATTAAAATGATTTTGAACGAAACAACCGGAATCTCTACGCAGCAAACATCAGCAACTACAGCCAATGCCAGTATTAGGATACAAGGTTTAGATGGGCGATACACCCAGATTTTAAAAGATGGATTTCCATTATATGCAGGTTTTTCTGGTGGGTTAAGTTTATTACAAACACCACCTCTAGATTTAAGGCAAGTAGAAATAATTAAAGGAAGTGCATCAACACTTTATGGAGGTGGTGCTATTGCTGGTTTGGTAAATCTTATTTCTAAAGCTCCAAAGCAAGAACAGGAACTTAATTTTTTATTAAATGGAACAAGTGCAGGTGGCTTGGATATTAATGCCTTTTATTCTCAGAAGTTTAAGAATGTTGGTTTAACTTTATTTGCATCCCGAAACAGTAATAAAGCTTATGATCCATCAAATATTGGTTTAACGGCGATTCCAAAATTTGAACGCTACGTTATTAACCCAAAATTGTTTATTTACTTTAATGATAAAACCACCTTAAATTTTGGGTTAAATACAAGTTTTGAGAATAGAATAGGAGGCGATATAAAATACATTGAAGGTAATGGAAGTGCTTCAAATTCATATTTTGAACGTAATAAAACTAATAGACTTTCCTCTCAATTAGCATTTAAACATATGATCAACAGTGAAAAATCGGTAACTTTTAAAAATAGCGTAAGTTATTTTGATAGAAATCTTAGGTTGCCTGGCTATTTGTTTGCGGGTAAACAAATATCGTCTTTTACAGAATTTGTTTACGATACGCATAAAAATAAATCAGAGTGGAATATTGGTGCTAATATTTTAACAGAAAATTTTAAAGAAGATGTACAATCCAACGTTATTCCTAGAGATTATAATCAAAATACTTTTGGGTACTTTGTTCAAAATACCTTAGAAGCTTCAAATTGGCTTACTTTAGAAACAGGTTTAAGGGGCGATTATGTAACTGATTATGGATTTAATTTATTACCTAGGGCTTCGGCATTGTTTAAAATCACCCCCAAATTTACATCAAGGTTTGGTGGTGGTGCAGGTTATAAAGCACCCACTGTTTTTACGGAAGACTCAGAGCAAATTCAATTTAGAAAAGTTTTACCCATCAATAAAAATAATGTAAAAACAGAAAAATCTTTAGGAGGAAACATCGATTTTAATTACAGAACAACCATTTTTAATAATCAAATTTCTTTTACTATTAACCAATTATTCTTTTACACTTATCTTAATAATCCTTTACAATTATTAAATCAAAACAATGGCGGTTTGGAATATCAAAATGCAAATGGGCATTTAGATAGTAGAGGATTAGAAACCAATGCAAAATTGAGCTATAAAGATTTTAAACTGTTTTTAGGATATACGTTTACTGATACAAAAGAACATTTTAATGATCAAATAAATGA
>JBBRYE010000249.1:0-2029 GCA_038237895.1 Sphingobacteriales bacterium
CATCAACACCTTGTGCAACACATTCACCTCTTTCATTATTAGCCTGGGTGCCAATTATATTTTGGAAAGTTTGTGCAGATGAAATTAATATGCACAGGTTCATGAGTGCAAAAAAGCATAAAGTAATTTTTTTCATGGTGAGATTTTTTTAGTGAAAAATTCTAAGATAACGTTTTTCATCTTACCCAAATAACATTTTGCCTTTCTACAATTCTTCCTTCTTTTAACAACACAACTATATAAACACCGGGCGGTTGTTGACTCATAGAAAATTTTACAGGCACATTAGGCTGAAGTTCTTGTTTGCTTATTTGCATTCCGCTGCCATTATAAAGAATTAAATCATATTTATCGTTAATCAAATTATTTTTAGTGGAGTACAAAACATATATTTCTTTTGCAGAAATGTTAGCGTAAGCGTTGAAGTTTTTGTGAGATAATAAAAGTGATTGGTTAGAGGTCTTATTCAAATTCGTAAAGTTAGAGCCACACCAGCTTTGTTCAAAATCACTTAGATTCCGGGTATTTAAAGTTATATTTATCATTTTAAAAGTATCCGTTTTTATTTTAAAATTTGGCTCAGTTATATTTATAAATCTATGAGGTTCTTTTACAACAGACATTGACATTGATGAACAATCCCCCCCTATATTCCCGGTAAAATCTGTTTTTAAAAAATACACATTATCAGGTTCGCTAAAAAACGGCCGTTCGGTTGTACCTATGGCAGAATAACCATCCGCATTTAAAGCAATATCATTTATATCACTATGATAATAATAGCTTTTACCAAAAAGAACATTGCCAGATGAATTTAACTTTATTATCCATGCAGGTTGAGCAGTATCACTAAAATTATTGAATGGTCCGCCAAAAATAATATTACCGATATCAGCAATTATAGCTCTTACGTTAGTGGTATAATACGGTGTCGAATACCTGTTTGACCATAAAATGTTTCCTGAGGTATCAATTTTGAAAACAAGATAAGAAGAATCACTTCCTAAAACAACATACCCGTCATTTGTGGAAGTTATTGCGGTTGCACTATTATTGCCTCCAAAAAAATCATAGCTTCTGCTCCATACTAAAGCCCCTCCGTGCGCAAATTTGACTATTGAAGAATTCCAATTACCTGATTCTTTGCGCATCCCTACAATAAGGCATCCCCCATCGTTTGTTGGTAATATACTTTTCGGATAATAACCATAAGCATCGGCGGGGTTTGCTATTAGTTTTTGCCATACAATATCACCGCCGGCAGACAGTTTAAGCAAACTGTGCCTATAACCATATTGATCAGCCAATAAATAAAATCCGGAAAGATAATTAGTGATTGGTGAATATGTAGGTTCTATTTTTATTGGAATATCCGTAGTTGAATACAAAACTTTAGACCATAAAATTCTTGCATAATTATTAAGTCTTACAGCTATTATATCATAATCATAATTTATTACTGCAATATAACCATTTGGTTTACCGGTAGCAGTATGCACAGCAGTAATGTCAACAAAACTACTCAGCACAGCACCAAGAGATTCAACTGTTACAGCTTTATCAACAGTGCCATCAGCATTCAATGATAAAAGAAAAGGATACTCTTTACCAAACTTTGTAAGAGTACCTCCAAAAAGCATGTTTCCATCCACGCTTGCGGCAACACTATAACCCCGTTCATCGTTTTCAGGCGTACCAATTATATTTTGGAAAGTTTGTGCAGATGAAATTAATATGCACAGGTTCATGAGTGCGAAAAAGCATAAAGTAATTTTTTTCATGGTGAAATTTTTTTAAATGAAGATTCTAAAGATAACGTTTTCTATCTTACCCAAACAACATTTTGTTTTTCTACAATTCTTCCTTCTTTCAACAACACAGCTATATAAACACCGGGCAGTTGTTGACTCATAGAAAATGGAACAGGTATATTGGGTTGTAGCGATTTCCTTGCTACTTCTACTCCATTGGCATTATAAAGAATAACTTCATATTTATCGCTTCTGTTAAAGTCAACTTTATTGAACAA
>JBBRYE010000250.1:0-2003 GCA_038237895.1 Sphingobacteriales bacterium
ATTAATAAGCATCCGAAGATAAAAGACGAAATTCTGGAAAATGATAGTATATATTTGGCATTCAAGAATGAACTTGAGATATATAGTGGCTTAAACAGAACAGACGAAGAATTTTTGACGAGGATTTTTTTTAAAACGAGGAGTGTTTTTGACCAAGTAATCAAAAAGTATAAAGAAAGTGGCTCGTTGGATTCAACTTTAATGTTGAAATTGGGGGAAGTACAAGAATTTAGCGAAAAAGTGAAGAAGTTTCAAGTCAAAGGCGCACTTAGTCATGAAGTACAGGATTTAGTAAAGGACTCTGTTGATCCTCTTGATACAACATCGGAAGTTCATTTAAAGGAATTAATTGATGCAAACAACCTAACGCCTGACGTACTAGAGCGATATTTAATTATTTTCTCAAGAGTATTTAAGAATTGCGATGATGTTGACAACACAAAACTTATTTATGAAATATTTGATTATTTAGTTGAAGCTTATATATGCTTTGGCTTTTATCTTATGGATGAATTTGCAAATTTGTCAAAAGGTATAGGACAAGCCGAAGTTTTGCTGGATGAAAAGGGAGATTTAAAAATAGGAAAAGACTTACTTAAAATATTATCAAGTTTTATTCCAATAATTGCGCAAGTGATGTTACACGACGGGATTGGACATTCTAACATAAGCAACATTATAGTAAAGCATATTGAAAAATATAAAGTCGACCACAACAAAAATCAGTACAAACTATTTTTACTTTATTTCCTCCTAATGGATATAGATATAAAAGCTAATAAAAACTATATTGAAGAAGTTTTTACTTTAGTAACTTTAAGTCCATTAAAAGTGTCAACGTATTTTAAGCTAAATTTTTATCTCGCTTTTAAAGCATATCAAAACAAAGACTTGGAAAATTTCTTTAAAAATAAGGTTAGAGATTCGCAAATTCGTATAGATAATAAGTCAATTGAAGCGAAAGGAATTAATAGAATCTTGAGTAAAAAACAAAAAGCAAATATTCTTAGAAAAAATAAGGATTCCTGATTACAATTTAAAAAAAATGGAGATTAAAAATTGTAGATAATGTAAGGTATTTCGTCATGGGTGGCTTAGAATTCCGTCAACCAAGGCTCAGATCACCATCAGTATATTGGAATATGAAGTTATGAAGATTTGTCTGAGGATTGGTTAATCCATAACTGAGACACGATAAAGTTATAATGCTTAAGATTAATTGTCATGCTATGCTTGCGCTAGGCCTAGTACAGGCTAAAGAACAGAAAACCCGAATTCTTGCCGTACAGAATTTACAACAGTTTTCAGTTCGTCGGACATGTTCCCGTAGATATTATTTGCACTATACTTTCTAAAATCCAACCGGAGATTTCTCATTAAATTGATAAACTCATCATTAATATCGGTTTTACGTAACGCATAAATTTGATGCTTAAATTGTGGCGTAATCTCTATCGATATGAGTGACGCTTTTAATGTTTTATTTGTTTCCAAAGGCTCGATACAATTATCGTGCGGTAAGATAAAGAATTGACCAGCTTGATTGTGCCTTCTTTTTTCTCCTAAGAAATTATTAAATTCAATATGTGCATTGTATGCCGGATTAACAGTTACTGACTTTTCTAAATAATACGGATTAAGCGAAAATGTGTTGTCTTCCTGATAATAAGGCCTAATCATTACCCAAAGTCGTCCAGGTTTGTCTATTAATGATTCATTTTCAATTGCAAAATATAAAGCGTTTCTCCAGTTAAAAGACCAATCCATGAAGGGTGTTGGAATACCTAAGTGTTGGGCTTGAAAAATTGTATAATACACTTGCTCATATAATCCTTGATTCATGTTAGCAAAATATATTTCGGAGATCAAATTAGCATCCCTTATTTTATGTCTAAATGTATTAAATATTTGATTAGCTTTTAATTGAACACTATGGGAGTCAGGACAGGATATTGAGATTCTTGTTTGAAGAACATAATCAATGTCAGCATGCCCACGAAAAT
>JBBRYE010000251.1:0-1959 GCA_038237895.1 Sphingobacteriales bacterium
AAACTTTTTTCTTTAAATTTTAAATAGAATAATTATGCATTTTATGAAATTATTCTAATGCTTTATGCGTTACTATATTATTATATTTTTAATTGGACATATGTTTTTATTTTTATGATCTTTTATAAATAAACCTTTATTAAATAATTTGGCAAATATTAATCCTAATATTATAAAAAGCGAAAATATTTGCATTGATGTAACTATGTTATACACCATATCAGCAAATGATGAAGATTTTATTTTTAAAATAGTAAATACTTTTTTAAAAACTTTTCCTGATACAATTAAAAAAATTGAGGAAAGTTTAAGTGAGGCCAATTGGGAAAATGTTTATCTAAATGCTCATCATGCAAAGTCCTCACTTTCTATAATTAAAATAGATGAAATGTTTGATTGGGTCATGCAGGTGGAGGCAAATTCAAAAAATCAAACAGATCTTGATACAATACCCGATCTTGTAAAAAAAATTAAAGGTGCTTACTTACTTGCGGAAGATCTTTTACGTTCAAAATTTATAAATCATAATTCACCCAAGTAATTCCTAAGAATATTTTAATAGTTTAAATCCAATAATAATTATAAACACTCATTCTATAATGTTTTGATATGAAAATTTTAGTTGCAGAAGATGAAGCGGTCATGTTGATGGCTGTAGAAGCTATATTAAAAAAAGATGGCTATGAAGTAGTGGGTGTCCCAAATGGGGGAGAAGCCCTTAAAGTATTAGAACATTATAAACCAGATCTTATTATTACAGATATATTAATGCCCTATACCTCCGGATTGGAATTGATAAGCATAGTGAAATCCCATGGACATAAAACAATTCCAATCATTGTTTTATCGGGGCTTGGGCAAGAAAATACAGTAATGGAGGCTTTTCAATTAGGCGCAGACGATTTTTTAACGAAACCATTTAATCCTGTTGAACTTTCAATGAGAGTGAAACGACTTTTAAAGAAGTAGTACTTTAGAACTTTCTAACTTATCTAAGAAAACTAAAGACAAGAAATTGAGATTTTATTTAAAAAGGGTAAATATCTTATTCTGTTAAGATACTTACCTTTTAATTTAGAAAAGCTTAATTATTCAGCCTCAGCTACTACTTCTTTTACTTCAGGAATCATCCGTTTCATCATTCCTTCTATGCCGGCCTTCAGTGTAATCATGCTCGATGGACATCCACTGCAACTTCCCTGCAGCATAAGATTTACAACGCCATCATCATAACTTCTAAACTGTATCGCACCGCCATCCATTTCTACTGCCGGCTTTACATAATTTTCCAATAACTCTTTTATCCGTTTTACCACATCGTCATCATCAGCACTTATGGAATTACCTGCATCTGCCTTTGTTACTACAATATCTTCTTCGTTTATTACCGGTCCGCCATTTTCAAGATAATCTTTCAAAAATTGCTTGATGGTTGGTACTATATCCTGCCATTCTTCAGTTTCTGCAGTTTTAGTAAGCGTAACAAAATTGCTGGCGATAAATACGCTTTTAATAAAAGGAAAACTAAAAAGCTCTTTTGCAAGAGGTGATGGCCCTGCTGTGTTCTCATCAGGAAAATCAATGCTTTTGCCGGGGTACAACAATTTGTTCGCTACAAATTTCATTGTCTCCGGGTTAGGGGTCATTTCGGTATATATGCTGATAACGGGGTTGCCTGTTTTTATCATAATCTAATATTTTAAGAGTAGAACAAAGGTAAGAAAGACCTTTCAAAGTAATAGCAACAAATAGTTACAGAATGTAATGCGAAGGTAAAATGGCTGAACACCTTTGCTAATTCTATAACGTTTTAACCTGCAATGGTTCGGTAATATTTTAAGCGGCCATAGAGCCGATATCTAAGCATTGACTGTATAGCTTTTTTATTTTATTGCAATTCAGGTCAAGACCTAAGTTTAAAAAAATTGTTTCTGTCAGAAACTTATTATAAAAATAGGT
>JBBRYE010000252.1:0-1921 GCA_038237895.1 Sphingobacteriales bacterium
ATTATTTTTTGCAGGAGTAGGGCAAACGCAGAAAACGTTTATAAATTTATTTTAAGACGCTTTAATGCTAAACATGTAAAAGTTTTACATGCTAATAAAGGTCAAAATACGCGTATCAATTCTATAAATGCATTTAAAAATGATGAGGTTAGGATTTTGGTTGCCACCGATGTTGCTGCCAGAGGAATTGATGTTTCTGAGGTTACACATGTGATAAATTTTGATGTGCCAATTATTTATGAAGACTACGTTCATAGAATAGGGAGAACAGGAAGGGCAAATAATTTAGGTAATGCCATTACTTTTTGTAATCCGGCCGAGCAACATTACATCAATAAAATTGAAAATTTAATTAGGCAACAAATTCCAGTTTTAAACATCCCTGAAAAGGTTTTTATAGAAGAAACTGATTATGAGGAAAAACAATTGTTAGCCAAACAAATTGACGAGCAAAAAAGAAAAGATGATCCAGATTTTAAAGGGGCTTTTCATGAGAAAAAAACACTGAATCAAAAGTTAAAGTTTAAAGCCAAAAGAGCTAAAGCTGGCGGAGTTAAAATGAGTGCTGCCCAAAAGAAAAAGTATAAATAAGAATGCCAAAAATTAAACTTACCCCTTTAAATATTGTTGTTGCATTATGTTTGGCTTATGCCCTATATTGTTTGCTAGATTTGGATACTGGAAATACAGGGATAAGTACAACAGCAAAAGTAGGATATACTTTAGCGCTTACGCTGATACTTTTTTTAACTGATATTTTATTTAGAAGATTTATTAAAGACACTAAATGGCTTTGGCTTATACAAGGTTCGTTTGTATTATTGATCATAGCAATGACGATTATTGCACAAAAATTTTGAAACCAACATGATTTTCATTATTCGTTTAAATCATTAAAAATCATGATTGTTTGAATGCATTTAAAAAATAAAAATAAAGAATGAAAAAAGCAGAAATTAAATTAACTATTGAATTAGATGACAATAATGTTCCCGAAAATATTACATGGGAATCTACAGATAATGAGAATAAAGAAGCCTTAGCAGTAAAATCTATGATGTTGGCACTTTGGGACCATAACTTTAAAAATAGTTTACGAATAGATTTATGGACTAAAGATATGCCCGTAGATGAAATGAAGCGCTTTTTTTATGAAACTTTACAAACCATGGCCGATAGCTTTTTAAGAGCAACCGGCGAAACTAATATTGTAGAAGATTTAAGAGATTATTGTGCCCATTTTGCCGAAAAGATGGAGATAGAGCAGAAGTAAGTTCAAGACTTGTGGAGTTTTTTTTTCGTTAACGATTGAAGCGATATCCTTTTTCATTTCTGAAAAAGATTAAGCGGAAAGCGTGTTAAAACGCCCTCTTAATTAAACCCACTTATTAAAAATTACGAAATAAAAAAAGTATAAAAGGTAAAAATATCCCAGAAATGAACCTATTACCTCAAATAAAATATCTCTTAAAAAAGGAAATCCTTTTAGAGTGGCGCTCAAAATATGCGCTAAATGGTATTTTATTGTATGTGGTTTCTACTGTTTTTGTTTGTTATTTATCCTTTAGGGTTGTACTTCCTTTGGTTTGGAATGCTCTTTTTTGGATAATTTTACTTTTTGCAGCTATAAATGCTATTGCAAAAAGTTTTATGCAAGAAAGTAAAGGTCGCCTTTTATACTATTATCAAATAGCAAGTCCGCAAGCCATTATAATTGCAAAAATTATTTATAATATTTTATTGATGATTTTAATGGCAACCATTGCATTGATATTTTATAGTATGGTTTTTAAAAATGATATTGGAGATGCTTGGTTATATTATTTAGCAGTATTAATAGGGGCAATTAGCTTTTCTACTGTTTTTACAATGATATCTGCAATTGCTTCTAAAGCAAATAATAACGGAACTTTGATGGCTA
>JBBRYE010000253.1:0-1837 GCA_038237895.1 Sphingobacteriales bacterium
AATCCCAGAAGTCGCAGACATAACAAAAAAACATTATAATTAATTATAAATAAATTAGTTATGTCTTTGACAGTATCACCTAAAAGGTGATATTTGCAACAGCAACAGCAAATAAACTATCCATGGATAAAATCACACAATCTTCAAAAAACATCACCCCTTTTGGCGGATTAAATTTCATATATAATGCTATACACCGCGCCGGTATTGATAAATTTTTAGATAAGCAAATTGGAAGCCGTAGCGTATTAGCACGTTATTCTTATTCAGATGTTGTGTTATCCTTATTGGGTAATTCGTTATGCCAGGGAGATTACATCTCCGATTTAGAGCATCTAAAAAAGAAATTTTACAAACAGTTTTTTAATAAAATTCCTTCGCCCGACACAGTAGAATACGTATGTCAGGAATTAAAAACAACCACAACTACTCATGTAACTGATAATGGCATTAAACATGAAATTAATTTCAATAATGCACTAAATTCAAGTCTTGTTGCCCTTTGTGTAAAAACTGAACAGTTACAAAAAGAGGTGGACAACTATATTCTGGATTTTGATAATGTTGTAATTCCTACAGAAAAACAAGATGCAAGGATAAGTTACAAAAAAACAAAAGGATATCATCCCAACATTGCATTTATAGGTCGTTTGCCGATACACATAGAAAATCATAATGGTAATACGCCTGCTCGTTATGAACAAATGGAAACACTACAACGATGCTTTGATAATCTAAACTCACACGAAATAAAAATAAAACATTTTAGAGCAGATTCCGCTTCGTATCAAAAGAAAGTTGTGGAATTATTAACGGAAAAGGTCGGAGATTTTTATATCCGCATAGCCGATTTTGAAGACTTACGTTTGCACTGTTCGCAAATTAAAACATGGGAGAAAGTTGAAATAAATTATGAGACAAAAGAAGTAGCCAGCACGCTTTACTGCCCCTTTGGTGAATATAAAGAATATCGTATTGTGGTAACACGTACGCTGAAAAAAGATATGCAAATAGATTTTTTATCGGGCAGTGCCTACAATTACTATGGCATTATGACCAGTAATCAATCTTTCACAAACAAAGAAATAATTGAATTTTACAATGCCCGAGGAAATGCCGAAAACTCAAATCGTTTTTTACTCGAAGATTTTAATTTGCATCATTTACCTTTCCCCGACATGGATACTAATACGACATACATGTATCTGATGGCAATGAGTTCGATTATATTTGACTGGATAAAAATAATTTTGGTGAAAAATAAAACTCAAAACATAACAGCAAGCATGCGTGTAAAAGCTGTTTGTTTTCATTACATCACTGTGGCAACAATTTTTATAAATCATGCACGTCAAAAAATACTTCAAGCTTTTTCTTCACTGGATTATCAAATCTTGAAAATTTAACCGTAAGATTTATTGGAAATGACTTTAATCTCTCATGGGGGAAAGGGGGTGATTTCATTATAAGTCATTATGAAACTGCGTTTTAACCAAAATATAGCCAAAAAAACGCTATCCGGCATTACAAAAAAATTAAGTTGCTAATCTCGTTTTTATTTGCGATTTTTGGGACACAACTGATTTTTTAATTTTCTATGAAAAACCTACAACCCTCCATCTTATGGAAGCATTTCTTTATGATTTGCAGCATTCCACATGTATCTAAAAAAGAACAAATACTCTCTATGGCTATTCAGACTTTTGCGAAAGAGCATGGTGTTGAATGTTGTTTTGATTCAGTAGGTAATATCATTATGCGTAAACCTGCAAGTAAAGGAATGGAGAAACGCAAGACTGTTGTTTTACAAGCACATATAGACATGGTTCCTCAGAAA
>JBBRYE010000254.1:0-1789 GCA_038237895.1 Sphingobacteriales bacterium
GTAGAAACAATCAGAATCTAGATTTTTAGGATTAAAGGATTAACAGGATAAAAATCAAATATTAAGAATTTAAGAGGCAATAAGTTTAGCATCCTCTTAATTTTTCTTCATGCCTTAATGGTAAAAAATAATCAGAATCTTGATTTTCAGGATTAAAGATTAACAGGATGAAAATCAAACATTAAGAATTTAAGAGTCAATAAATTTAGCATCTTCTTAATTTTTCTTCATGCCTTAATGGTAGAAAATAATCAGAATCTTGATTTTTAGGATTAAAGGATTAACAGTATAAAAATTAAACATTAAGGAGTTAAGTGACATTAAGTTTAGCATCATCTTAATTTTTCTTCATGCCTTAATGGTAGAAGATAATCAGAATCTTGATTTTTAGGATTAAAGATTAACAGGATAAACATCAAACCCAGATTAGTGATTATTAGTGCATTAGTGGCAAGAAAAAAGTCGTAATCAAACCAAACTATTTATAATCCTTCATCAATAAATAATAGAAATTAATTCCGTTTTTAAATTCCGAAATTTTGATTCTTTCGTTAACTCCATGAAAACCCTCTGGGTCTGTAAAGGGAGTAAACCTAAAAATCTGAGAAGTGATTTGGTCAAAATAATGGCTATCCGTTGCCCCTAAAACCAGATAAGGCGCAACAATTATATCTTTCTTAATTTTTCCGATAGTAGTTTGAATGTATTTAAAACTAGCATCATTAACATTGGCAACTTGTTTTGGAGAATTTCCTTCATCAACGGTAGTTATTTCTATTTTATCATTATCAACTACATTTTTTACATGGTTAATTACATCTTGTTGTGTTACCCCAGGTTGGGTTCTAAAATTTACAGTTACTTCCGCTTCGCCAGGAATCAGGTTTTCTTTAATTCCAGAATTGAATATTGTAGTTGCAGTTGTAGTTCTAATGGTAGCATTTCCTGCTCCAGATTTAGCGTAAGAACTTTTAATAATTGATGAAAATAACCATTGATTTGCCATTGCCATTTTACTAACAAAAGGCATTTCAGGACCAATATATGATAAGAAATTTTGAACCACAGGTGTTAACTCGGCATGAAAAGGATTGTCTTTTAATTTTACAACCGCTTTTGCCATTTCGTCTATTGCCGTTTTTTCTTCTGGCATAGAAGAATGTCCGCCCGGTATATTGATTTTTAATTTTAAGGTTTGATAGCCTTTTTCGGCTATACCCACAACAGCTGCAGTTTTATTTAATCCGGGCACTTTATATTCAGTAATAATTCCGCCTTCATCTAATATAAATGCTGGTTTAATTTTTCTGTCCTTAAATAACTTAGCAATTGTTTTTGCGCCTTTTAAACCGCCAATTTCTTCATCATGTCCAAACACAAAATAAATATCTGATGATGGAATAAAGCCTTGTTTCAATAACAATTCTGTACTTTCTAAAATTGCAATTAAACTTCCTTTATCGTCTATTGTGCCCCTTCCATAAATAAATCCGTTTTTAATAGCTCCAGAAAAGGGCGAAACGGCCCAATCTTTTTCGGTTGCATTTTCAATAGGTACAACGTCTTGATGTGCCATTAAAACTATTGGTTTATCTTTCGCCAATTTCCCTTTCCAATGTAAAATCAAACTGAAATCATTAATTTTTTCAAATTCCATTTTAGAAAAAACTAAAGGATAGGTTTTTATTAAAAATTTTTGAAAACCTAAAAATTGACTACTATCTATTTTTAAATCATCATAAGAAACTGTTTTAAACTGAATGGCCTTTTGTAAATGAACAATACAAGA
>JBBRYE010000255.1:0-1760 GCA_038237895.1 Sphingobacteriales bacterium
AGGAATTTCTTCCCAATAAACATTATGAATCTTTAAAATTTGCTATTCATCAACATGATAGGGCATGGCTAATTCCAGATTCTCATCCATTATTAGATGATTTTACAGGTAAACCGTATTCTTTTTTAGACTATCCGGAAAAGTTAAAATTACAGTTTTATAAGTTTGGTATAGAGCAAGTTAATATGGCCAATTCTTATGCAGCGGTTTTATGTAGTATGCACTATTCTGGTTTAGTAAAAAATGTTTCAAAAGAAGGAGAGGACTTTTTAGAAAAGGAAAAATCTCGTAGAAAGCATTTAATAAACAACTTAAAACTTTCTCAAAACGAAATCGAAATACTGGATTATCAAGTAAAAATCTTAAATCTTTGTGATAATATTGCTCTATATGTATGTATGACCAAACCGCATACTAGAAAAGATTATGAACATCCTATGTTTGAGGAAGGATTTAATAATTCCGATTTTTTTAATCAGTCTGGATATAGGGGAATTGTACCCATGTTTATACAAGGCAAGTTAAAAGTTAAATTTAATTACTCTCCTTTTGAGAATCATTTTGATGTTAAAATATTATATAAAACAGTAACAAAAAATTTAATTAAGGAAATAGGCTTATCTGCTGCTTATGAACAAGCCAAATCTAGTTACTATGCTTTACGTATAACTTAAATTTTTACCGATTAAATAATACAACTCACCGAATTTATACTACCGTTTGTCGGATTTCCGTTTCACAATTTTTTTAAAGCAGTTACATTTATTCTATAATTTAAAATAAAATGGAAAATCAAGAAATAAAAAGAAACCCTAATCCTAACGGAAAAAAAATTGTTGGTGCTGCAATACTATTAGTTGGTGTAGCTTTATTAGTAAAACAATTTAATTTAATACAATTCCCATCTTGGTTATTTAGTTGGCCAATGATATTAATTGTGATTGGATTAGCAAGCGGTGTAAAGCATAATTTTAAAAAAGCAGGCTCATTTATCATGATTTTGATTGGAGGGGTTTTTTTAGCACAAGAAATTTATCCGGATTTAAACGTAGAAAATGTTACCTGGCCAATTATTTTAATTGGAATAGGAGTATGGTTTATTTTTGGTAAAGGATATAACAGAAAAGATTACGCAAACAGAAAAAACAAATGGAGACAAAATTTTGACCTGACTTATGATCCAGCAGCTGCTCAAAGTTTTGATAGTCAATTACCAAAAAATGAAGAGCCTGTAGCTAATGAAAACCACCGCACTACAGGCGATGAATATTTAGACAGTGTATCTGTTTTTGGTGGAAATAAAAAAAATATCCTTTCAAAAAGTTTTAAAGGCGGCGAAATAGTAACAATTATGGGAGGGTGTGAGATTAATTTTTCTAATGCAGATATTAATGGAACAGTAGTTTTAGATGTAACTCAAATATTTGGTGGCACTAAAATCATCATTCCACCAACTTGGGATGTTGTGACAGAAATGTCGGCTATTTTTGGCGGAATAGAAGATAAAAGATCTTTAATGCAAGTGTTGCCAGACAGAAGTAAAATTTTATTAATTAAAGGCACATCTATTTTTGCCGGAATTGATATCAGGAATTATTAATTTAAATATTAAAAAATGAACTGGTTTGTTGCTAAAATGATATTTCAGATTGAGGGTAAGGAAAACTCTTATCCTCAATTTGATGAACAATTAAGACTTATAGATGCCATTAATGAGGAATTAGCTTTAGAAATGGCATATCAATCAGGCTATATTTATC
>JBBRYE010000256.1:0-1743 GCA_038237895.1 Sphingobacteriales bacterium
ACTATGTTGAATTGGCGAAAGAATGTGATGCTCCACTGATTATTGAAAATCGAATTTTTAATAACGGGCAAGAAGCAGCATACAAGTCAAGTGGCGAAATAAGAGCAGGCTTTGATAATAGTTTTTCAAATCCTGATGTAATAATTGAACCAGGTGCAGATATAACATTTAAAGCGGCAACAACCATAAGTTTAGGTCCCGGATTTGAAGTTAAATTTGGAGGGAAGTTTACTAATGTAATAGAACCTTGCGATCCTAATTCCCCTTATCGAACTACACCACCTGTTGTTGAATACCTATCACCGAAAAACTATCGGATAGTAAGTGATACTGATTCAATGGATGTGTATAATGATAGTGAAGAAACAATTGGTTGCACAGATACAGTTAAACTTGACGGATTAGACGGAGATACTATTTCATACACTAATTACTGGTGGGATTTCGGCAATGGAATAACTTCTACTAACAAATCAGTAAATATTTATTACGGACAACCAGGAACTTATTTAGTAAGACTCGCGCTTACTGATTCCAGTGGTGACACGGACACACTTTCAAAAACTTATATAGTACCTAATTGCAGAATTGCTCCTATTACAACTTCATCATCATTGCCGCATGCATACAATCATCCATCTACCTACTCAATTGAACCAAATCCAAGCCATGGAATTTTCAATTTTAATAATTTTTCTGGTCAGAAGAATAGCGTTTTAATTTTAAACATGGAAGGGCAAATTATTTTTAAGCGATTTAATGAAGAGAAATCTTTTAACATTGATCTGTCTCATAAAGCTAAAGGCATGTATCTTATTAAGATTATAGAGGAAAATGGCAATGTTAATACAGATAAAATTGTTCTCCAATAAAATTAACTATCCCCCCCTCTGTGGCAAGTGTTCATTTTAGCGGGAATATCCATTGGAAATGGCGCAAGAGTTTTTCCTCTTGTGTCCTTTTTAATCATTCCTTTTTGTTATCAGTAGTAATCTCCCCTCTGATTTAAGTGTTATTTTTCGCCCTTGCAGGTGTTCCTTCCACCTGCAAGAAACCAGTTCGTAGTTGATTTATATTTCATCCATATAATGTTTAACAAAATCAAACTTTTTATCCCCGAATTCATAAAAATTCATAGTTGAGTATGGATAACTTACAGCATCCACAACCAGTTTCCATTTTTCCTGAACAGGATTGTGATGAATGTAATCTAATTTTTGTTCCAATACTTCGCGCGAATAAATAGGGATTGTTAATGGATTGCGTTCCCAAATCTGATGTTTCCTGTCAATCGCGTTCACGATAAATTTTTCGAGTACTTTCGGATGATGCTTTTCGAGGTCTTTAATAATTTGCTGTGCAGTAAATTTAAGAAAATCACGTTGAACATCCGCTAATTTATGAGGCGATTTAATTTTCCAGATTAAATGAAAGTGGTTGGCATAATAGTGAAGGCAAAAATAACCACGCGCTTTTCTGATGATTAGAATGATAAACTCTCAACAATTGTATCTTTGTATTTATCCGGCTTTAATAAATGCTTCCATTCTAAAATTGTTGCTGTAAAAAATTGTATCTCTTCATTATCTTTCACAATGGTAAAATTAAACTTAATTCCTACTAATTGGCTTGCAGGTGGAAGGAACACCTGCAAGGGCGCAAAATTTTTAATAGTGAATATTCGGCAAGCAAAATGTTTATAGTAAATTGATTATTAAGATTTAAACAAGTAATTAAAGATTA
>JBBRYE010000257.1:0-1729 GCA_038237895.1 Sphingobacteriales bacterium
CTCCTCACTCATTAATGAATAATAAAATTTAAAATAACATTTCTTTTGCTACTTTCAAAATAATTATTAAAACAACAACTCCTCAAACTAAACATCCATAGTTGGTGGAATTTCAATTAGAAATCTTATAAGGCAAAGTAGTTCCAATTTTTTTTCACACTCAGTAGTAAAATTATAAATAATAGGATACTCAGCAAACCCGTGTAATGATGTTGATACTTCTGCAACTTTATAATTATTATCTTCAATCGTATAGAGTGGATTTTTAAAGTAATGTCTCCTTAATATTAATTGATGTTCTTCGCTTAACAAATAGTATTCTGAAGACTTTTTAATTAATTCTACTTTAAGAGATTGGTTTTGATTAGAAATAGAAAGAAACTTTTTGAAAAAAAAGATATCATAAGTGGATTCCAATATTACTTCATTTGCAATCATAAAAGTTGAAAATAATTTGCCAAGAATATTAAATTTTCGTTTAACATTTAAATATAAAATATCATCCTGATATACTTCAATATCATCATTATATTGTTTTACAATAAACATAGTTAGTAATTAAATCCAAGCTTTAATTTCAAATCAACCCCTAATATTAATTTTGCCCCTGCTCCAATATCTAATCCATAAAAAACCTTGCCATTAGTAGTTCCAATATTGGCGCTTGCTTTTACTTGGGTTGCGATAATATTGTCGACAATTTTTACCTTCGGTCCAAAACTTTTAAAAGGTAAGTTAGCAGTCCAGTCATGTATATCTGAATCTTTTACCATTCTTGGCCCATAATATCCATCAGAATACAAAAATGTGTAATCATATTTACCTCCAATTCGTAGTTTATCACTTAGTAATTTTGCGTCTACTCCAATGAAATTGTGTACTCTATTCTCTGATAATCCTGCTGCTCCTTTCATTTTCGTTAAATCATACTTTGCTTCAGCAATGTCAAAAGTTGCTAAACCAGCTTCTGCTTTACCTTGAATACCCCAAAGATTGCCAGATGCACCTATCTGTACTCCGATAGAAAATTTAGCTTTACCTTCAACGGTAAATTCAGATTTTTCAACGAAATTACCTACCGCATCAGTAGTCTTTGTTACTGTCTTATTTTCCCACCCAAATTTCCTTTGATAAGTTGCACCTACACTGTAATTGCCATTGTATTTAACTCTTTTTCCTACAAACCATTCCCCAGCATGATTTTTATCTTTCTCACCTGCTTGTCGAACCTCGCCTCCTCCTCCATTTAAAAAGTTATAAAATTTAGCACCAAATTTTGTTTTAAAGTCACCTTTAGGATCAACATAGTATATTGGATTATTACCATTTACAACATATTCATTTTCATCTGTGCTAGAAATAGGGTCAAGATTCCATCGTCTTCCAAGACTCGAATTATATTCCCAAAACTCAGCCGTAAAGTGTCCTAAACCAATTTCATTGTCCTTTTCTTGCTTGTTGTATCCATACCTATACCCCATATCGAATATACTGCAAACTGTAGATTGTTTTGGATTGAAATTCTTATGAGTTTTGGTAATACAATCCATCCGTTTATAGATTTAAAGTTGATATGCACATCAAAGATATGTAGGCTCCCCCAAAAAGAGTACGTTTAATAATAATACAAAAAGTATTAATTTTAACACGTATAAATATGAAAAAAAGCAAATTTACACCGACTCAAATCTCAGGTATCCTGAAGGATTTTGACAATGGCATCAGTTTA
>JBBRYE010000258.1:0-1724 GCA_038237895.1 Sphingobacteriales bacterium
CTGAAAATAGCGGTCGAAACCAGAAACCATTAACAACTGCTTAAACGTTTGTGGCGATTGTGGCAAAGCATAAAACTCACCCGGGTTCATCCTACATGGCACCACAAAATCTCTGGCGCCTTCTGGCGTAGATTTTATTAAAACAGGAGTTTCTACTTCTAAAAACCCTTCGGCATCTAAATATTTACGAATTTCTTGCGCCATTTTATGACGTAAAATCAAATTATTACGAACCGGATTACGACGCAAATCCAAGTAACGATATTTCATTCTCAGTTCATCGCCGCCATCAGTTTCATCCTCAATCATAAATGGAGGCAATTTCGCAACGTTCAAAATCTCCAAATCAGAGACCTTAATCTCTATATCGCCTGTCGACATTTTTGGATTTTTGTTAGTACGCTCTACAACGGTTCCTTTCACTTTTATTACAAACTCACGCCCTAAGTCTTTCACTTTGGTGCGTAAATCGGCAGCATCATCCGTATTAACCACCAATTGCGTTAAACCGTATCTGTCCCTAACATCAATAAAAGTGGTCCCGCCTAAATCACGAGATTTTTGTACCCAACCACTTAAAACTACTTCTTGGTTTAAATTTGAGAGGTTCAATTCCCCGCAGGTGTGTGTTCTGTGCATTTCGTTTCCTTTTTGTAAGAGTTGCGAATATAAGTTTAAAAATAATTTTACTCAATTTTAATTGATGGGAAATATGGTTGAGACTTTTTTGGCAAAGCAAGGATTTTCGCAATTAACTTCCGATAGCCCCGTTTTTCGCTCAAACGCCACAAGGCATTATTCACAGGCCGGTATCCACTGCACCCGGGTTTGGAAATGAAATTTATTTTCGTTTAATTAAATAATGTTTATATATATTTAGTTGCTAAACTAAAACAAATGAAAATTAAACTTTTATCAATCTTTGCGTTCGCTTACTTAGCTGTGGCGTCTTCATGTTCATTTAAAATTAAAGCTAAAGACTTACCTCCAAATCTTGCTGATTATACCGCATATAATAATGGAGACACAGTATATAATGACGGGTCGATTAAAAAATCAAATCCGGCAATTAAAGTTGATAAAAAGGAGGTTTCAGAGATTAAAAGTGAAAAAAGTTTTGACGTTTTCAATGAGGAAAAAAAATATAATGGGCTTTTTTACGGTAAATTAAATGTTCTTGGTAGATATGAAGGAAGAGAAACAAACTTTGCTTCAAATGGTACAATTACATCCCGAACTTACACTAGCTATTATCTGCAAAAAAGAGGGGAAAATGAAATTTATGATTTAACAGGTAATAGCGTAAGAGATTTGGTCGCTGATAATCCGCTAGCCTATAAAAAAGCAAAGGCTGGTAAAATTTATGGAAAAATTTCAACAGCTTCCTTGATATTCTTTTTAGCGGCACTTCCAGGAGGTTTACTATTACAAAATGTTGGTAATGGAGAATTTGGTGGTAATTTAACAATTGCTAGTTTATTTGCAATACCAGTCGCAATGTTCACAATTCCAATATCTAATTCAAAAACAAAAAAAGCAATTAGAATTTTTAATAAATAGAATGTAGTGTTAGCTAAAAAGTAATAAATTCTACTAATTTATATGTTATCCACACGCCAAATAGAAAATTTAGAGTTTAAAGAGGGTAATCTTTTAATTGAAATTGATGGTAGAAAACATGAATTTCAATTAAGTGAAGTCTCGAAGAGATTATTAAATGCCTC
>JBBRYE010000259.1:0-1724 GCA_038237895.1 Sphingobacteriales bacterium
CCCGAAGTATTATTATATGTTTTTGCCTCAGCAGGCTTTTCCGATTTTGAACTTTGACTTAACGTGATTATTCATAATGACGAAGACACATTAGCATTGCGTTATCGCTATGAGTAGTTCTTTGAAAATATTGTCAATATTGAGTTTCATAGGGTTTTATGCCTAAGACGACTTGATTTTTTCAGTTGCGTAAATTTTATGTTTGCCTAAAAATCAAAAGGTTATGTTTATAGGCAAACATGTGTTTTCCCAACTAATGGGTTTGGGTATCATCAACCTCCTTTCAAACCCTTGTCAATAGGCACTCGGGCGATTTTAAAGTTAAAGATTTTAGTTGTTGGAAACAGTTTCTATGTATGGCTTTCGGCCAGCTCACTCACAGGGAAAGTATCAGCGATACAATGATGTGTTTAAACGCTAATGCCAACAAGATGTATCATCTGGGTATTGGTAAAGTGGTTGCCGTAAGTACAATAACCAGAGCTAATGAAAGTCGATCTTACCGCATTTATGAAGAACTTGCTATGTTGCTTATTAAAGAAGCAAAGCAATTATACTTAAATGATAATAAGTTAGAGATAGAACTTAAAGACAATGTATTTGCCATAGACGCAACCACCATTGACTTATGCTTATCAACATTTTTTTGGGCTACGTTCCGTTCAACAAAAGCAGGAATAAAACTTCATACACAGATAAATTTAAAAACCGCTATTCCTGAATTTATTCTATTTTCAAATGCTTCAGTCCACGATGTAAATGCACTGGACTACATATCATTTGAAGTGAATAGTTTTTATATCATGGATAGAGGATATGTAGATTACAAGCGGCTTTACAGAGTTCATCTATGCAAAGCATTTTTTGTTACCAGAGCAAAAGACAACATGAATTACAGCCGGCTATACTCACATGCAAAGGACATAAAAAAGGGAGTTATTTATGATCAAACTATTATGCTTAACAATCATTATGCATCAAAGTATCATCCCGAAAAATTACGCATGATAAAATTTAAAGATGATCTATCAGGACTAACGCTAATATTTCTAACCAATAACTTTCATCTTAAAGCAACAGATATCGCCTTACTCTATAAATCCCGTTGGGATATAGAAATGTTTTTTAAATGGATCAAGCAACATCTTAAGATAAAAACCTTTTGGGGACAAAGTGAAAATGCAGTGAAAACCCAAATCTGGATTGCAGTCTCGGTATATGTTTTGGTAGCTATCGCAAAAAAGAAATTTATGCTCAATCAAACCCTTTACGAAATTTTACAGGTTTTAAGCATCTCTGTATTTGAAAGAATACCCATAAATCAACTGTTTCAGGATACTCAATTACAATATTTCAAAGAACTAAATTATAATCAATTGACACTGTTTGATTAATAACGCAACGCTAATGTTCAAATTTATAACTTTAAGTATTGAAGTCACACCCTGGAATCAACAATTTAAAATGTAAGAAATGGTAATTAATCTTAGTGAAAAACATTCTCTGGTGAGCAACTGGTTAAGCGAGTTAAGAGATGTTGAGATACAGGAAGACCGATTACGATTTCGCAGTAACCTTCAAAAGATCGGTGAGATAAGTGCCTATGAAATAAGTAAAAAACTTTTATGGGTTGAAAAAGAAGTTACTACTCCATTAGGCATATCTGTTTGTAAGGTATTAGATAAGCAGCCTGTGCTGGCGACTATTTTACGTGCAGGCCTCGC
>JBBRYE010000260.1:0-1718 GCA_038237895.1 Sphingobacteriales bacterium
ATAATGAATTTTAAAGTCTGGCTATCAACAAATGTCAATATTAAAGCACCTAAAATTCCACCGATTATAGTTCCAATTACTCTTTCAAAATTTCTCTTTTTAGTATTGCTAAAATCAGGTTTTAAAATAACCAGAATGGTTAAAATTATCCAATAACTATGGTTTCCAAAAGCGAATAGTTTACCAACAATAAAGCCTAAAATACAAACTACAGCTAATCTTAAAGCAAATCTAAAAGCAGAAGAATTAAGGTTTAAATTATTTTTAAACAGTTTCCAATCAAAACTTTGATGATTTACAAAACGAGATAACTCATCAGGACTAGAATTGGTTTTGAGTTCTTGAGTTTGTTTGCCAAAGTAATTTTTAATGGCCAATGTTCTGTTATAAATATTACGAAGATTAATTAATATCTTTTTTAAAATCAATACATTTTCTCCAGATTTTTCTAAAGCATCAATCCTAGATTTTAGAATATCTAAATCATTGATTGTCATTTTTTTATTAATTGGTTTTTCTTGATAAATTAAACAAAAACTAATGTAATTTACTTCCGTAGCCAATTTAATAATCAACTCATTAAAATGAATTAAAATGTCTTTCCCTTCGTATTTTCTCCTAATCGTATTGTAATCATTATTTGTAGCCATGGTTTGCTCAAACAAATCAACCATATCTACAAAAATCTTAACCATCAATCGTCCTGCATTTGTAGAATCATTTAATAATTTACGAGTCTTAAAAAGCGCTTCTCTTACAACATCTAATTGATGATTCACTTTAATTTGTTGATCAACCAAATCTTTAAAATTATCCTCTACAGATATGTCATCAGTATAAAATCTAGCCCTCATTTTTAGGTAATCGGCTATTTCGCTTATACATTCCCCTAAGGTTTGTTGTGCATACCGATAAGGTCTTATTTGAGAAAAAGCATTGCTTAATAAAAAATACCAACCGCCACCAAAAATAATGTACAAGGAATGCTCAAACAGTTTTAAGGTTGTTTTATTAGGGTTAATATTTAAAACCATTACCAATAACGCCGCCGTACCAACAGCAGCAGCCCTTTCGCCATAAACGTTAAACATGGCGAAGATGAAACAGAATGAAAAAATTTCTACAGATAGAAGGTAAACATTAGTATTGATTAATGCTGTAATAAACGATGTTAAAGAAATGAACAAAATGGTGTATAACATTCCGTTCTTACGGTGCATCCACGGACCAGGACTATCTGCAATACTTACACATAAAGCACCTAAAGAGATTGTAATACCAATTTCTAATAAACCAATCTGAAAAAATATTAAAGAAGGCATTAAAACGCCAATAGTCACTTTTACTCCGTCAGAGAAGTATTGTGTGTATAGGAAATCTTTAAAATCTTTAAACTGCTTTATCATTATTATGTATGCAAAAGTAAAGTTTAGAAATTTGTTTTCATTAAAACCTTACCTTTATAAATTAATTGTGGTTTAGTTATTTTTTTATTTGCGTTAACGATTGAAGCGGTATCCTTTTTTTTCTTTTCAGAAAAAAAAGATTTAGCGGAAAGCGTGTTAAAACGCCCTAATTAAATAATTGGTTTTTAATGATGATCATTCAAAATAGATGGAGATGATTATTATTTTAAGCATCAAGTTGAATATAAACCACTCTTTTTATTAACATTAATAAATTAAAAAATTGAATACTTTCCAAGAATTAGGCGTTTC
>JBBRYE010000261.1:0-1677 GCA_038237895.1 Sphingobacteriales bacterium
CATCAGGGTCTACTTCAAATTCACTTGGAGTAATTTCTCTGGCTAGTTTTTTTGCTTTCAAAAATTCTTTTGCAGGTATTTGATAAAGCCATTCAGGATAAAAAATATTTCCTTTTTCATTTATAAAAGGGAGGTTGTTTAAATATAAAATGAAAACACGCCCTTGAAATTCTTTCATGTAATGTAATAACCAAAAATACCCACATACATCGTGCGCATTCTGTGCAGCCCAAATCCATACGATTTCATCTTCATTTCTGCGAAGATTGCCAACTATTTCTGCAATTACTTTGTAATCGTCATCAATGTCATTTACATTTTTACCCTCGTACTCTCCGCCTGCTACAATGCTCTGCCACCAAAGTTTTCGTTCTTCTTTGCCATCGCCCACATACATATTATCTATTGGACCAAGGGCATAGTCGTCTTTTATTGTATTTATTTCTCCTGCAAGTAATTCATCCAAGTCCTGTACTTCTTTTAAAACTTTTGCGTCTGCGTCGCTAAATACTACATGTACCATTATAAGATTTAATAATTTTTATTTTTTTGAATAGAATAATAAACGCAGCTGGTAAAAAAATTTCTCACCCAAGGAATTGCTTTTACTAAGCCAAATTGTTTTCTAGGTTTCCAACCAAATTTATATTCGTAAATAGGGTTTAATAAATAATGGCTATTGTTTAAAACTTTATAACCGGTTTGCTTAACAATATTTTCAAATTTTTCAATTGATATTCCTGTTTCTTTAATCTCTACCATTTCCTCCCAGTTCTCCCCGTTGGTTTTTAAAATCCATTTATACAAAGGCATCGGCAACAAATGGTAATATGGAATTTTAGATAACAACTTGCCTTTGCAAATTTGTTGGTGACCACCAAGCGGCATTTGCCATGGCGGAAATCCAAAAAAAACGATCCCTTTATCAGTTAGAAAAGTTTGCATGTAAGCCATCAATTTAGGCTGATCGTGTATATGCTCTATAACATCTTTTAAAATAATTACATCAAAAGCACCACCCAAATCTGACGCATTTGTATCGTATATATTTTTTGAAATGAATGATATTTTACCAGCTGCAATTTCATCACTAAGCCATTGCCGAGCATTCACAAGCCTTGGTTCATCTAACTCAACACCAACGCCAATAACATTTCTATCAGTAAAAGCTTTAAGTACCCCCCCTTCTCCACAACCAATTTCCAAAACCCTCATGCCAGCTTTTACTTCAAATTTTTCTTCAATAAAGGGCAACACATATTTATTTGTGTTGAGAATCTGCATCTCAAAATACCGCCTTCTGTCTTTGTGAAATTCAAACATTTTACTTTGTATATTTTGGTAGCTTAAATAAATTTTACTTTAAATTTATTTCATTTAAGCATCTAGCTCCACCGCCTCATCCATTTCAACTTTTAAATTATCGATGATAAAATCTTGTCTGCTTGGTGTATTTTTCCCCATGTAATATTCTAACAACTCCTGCATGTGCTCGCCCTGCTCAGGTATCAATGGTTGTAATTTCATATTGGCACCAATGAAACGTGCAAATTCTTCTGGACTAATTTCTCCCAATCCTTTAAACCTAGTTATCTCTGGTTTCACGCCAAGTTTTTTTACTGCAGCCTTCTTCTCATTTTCATCATAACAATAAATCGTTTCTTTTTTATCTCTTAC
>JBBRYE010000262.1:0-1676 GCA_038237895.1 Sphingobacteriales bacterium
AAGCCGGAGCCTTAAGCATAACCACTGGCGTATTCTGGACATTGTATGATGAAAATAAATTAAACACCATATACCATTAGCGTTTTGATATTAATCGAACATTGTCAATTGATTACAATTTAGTTCTTTGAAATATTGTTTTTGAGTTTGCTGAAACAGTTGATTTACGGGCATTCTTTCAAAAATGGATATGCTTAAAATCTGTAGTATTTCGTAAAGTGATTGTTGAAGCATAAATTTCTTTTTTGCAATAGCTACCAAGACATATACAGACACTGCAATCCATACCTGAGTTTTTACAGCATTTTCTGATTGTCCCCAAAAGGATTTTATTTTTAAATGCTGCTTAATCCATTTAAAGAACAATTCAATTTTCCATCGATGTTTATAGAGCTGTGCTATTTGTGTTGCTTTAAGATGAAAGTTATTTGTAAGAAAGATAAATGTCTTTCCGCTTTCCGTATCATAGAATTTTATTCTGCGGATTTTTACCGGATAATCTATAGCAGCGTAATAGTTGTTTAGCAAAACACTTTGATCGCAAAGGATCCCGTTGCTCTTATTAGGTGGATGTGATTTAACACGCCGGCAACTCATGTTATCTTTAGCTCTTGTTATATAAAAGGCATTACAACAATGAATCCTGTAAAGCCGCTTGTAGTCAACGTATCCCCGATCCATTATATAAAAATTGTTGGTTTCAAACGATATAAAATCCAGTGCATTTACATCATGTACCGAAGCTGTAGAAAAATAAATAAACTCAGGGATAGAAGTTTTTAAATCCAACTGTGTATGCAATTTTATACCGCCCTTAGTACTGCGGAAAATTGCCCAATGAAAAGTAGATAAACATAAATTTATCGTAGTTGAATCTATAGCAAATACATTATTCTCAAGTTCTACTTCCAGGTCGTTATCGCCTAAATACAATTGTTTGGCTTGCTTTATTAAAAGCATTGCCAGATCATAATAAATAAGGTAAGAACGATTTTCATTTGCTGTAGAAAGAGTGCTTTTGGCAACCACTTCAGCTATTCCTAAATGGTATGATTTATCGGCATTTGCTTTTAAACACAACATGGTATCGCTTAGGCTTTCCCGGTGAGTTAGTTGCCCAAAAGCCATGCATAAGTACTGTTTCCAACAACTAAATTCCTTTACCTTATAGTCACCGTTATGGCGTCTTACAAGGGTTTGAAATTGTTTGTGCGAAATTAATCCCATAATTTGGGAAAAAATATATTTGCCCTGATTCATAATATTGAAAATCAATGAACTGTAAAATTCAAAGTTTTCAAAATTTCAAATCGTTTCCAAAGCATAATCTTTGCAAACTCAATACTGCCAATATTTTCAAAGAACTTATTTATTTAACATCAAAACGCTTGTGACTTCACCCAAAACTTTATTAATTCTCTTGACAGTTATTATAATGTCATCCATTCTTTTATTTTCTCCTTTGTAATCTAAATGGTAAAACAGCTTGTATATCTTCTTCTAATGTATTTACCAAACGGGTATCCGTGCTGAATGTTGAAAAGCTGTTCACAATTGAATATTTGATTTTATCAATACTGCATTGATTGTTTTTATCTTAGCTGAATAATGTTACCCGATTTTTTTGTTTGATACCAGGACAGTTGCATCTTACAAAAGATCTTCGCTTAAATCAC
>JBBRYE010000263.1:0-1629 GCA_038237895.1 Sphingobacteriales bacterium
ATCTGATTATGTAAAAGAAAAACTGGCGTGTAATCCAAATGTAACCGTTGATTTATTGATTAAATTAGCTAATAATGCCACTGAAGAGGTAAAGATAAATTTAGCTGCAAATCCTAAATTCCCTGCTGACAACCTACATAAATTAATAGAAGGCGGTTCAAAAAAAGTACTTATTAACTCACCTTACGCAACAATTATATGACAAATAATTTAAAAAGCTGACTACCTCTTATTTATAGTTAAAATTTACTTGGCACAGAAAATATTAGCCTTTTTTTTAATGTTCATTAATTCCTCAAACGATTTTTTTAATCCCGCCAAATATATTTTACTTTTTAAGGCAAAGTGATTATATCCAGAGTAAATTTTCAAAATCTCTAACTTAAAAAAAGAATAAACAGAACAGAAAAAGTGATTAGTTTGTGTTGTTACTGTTCCTGTAGGTGATTTTGAATATGAACAATTTGATTTCATAGATTTGAAAAATTCTTCTATTTTCCATCTTTTCTTATATAATTTAAGCATATTTTCGGAATCTAGTGTTAAATCACTGGTGATTAAGTATAGTGCTACTTGTTTATTATCTTGATCTTTCAAAATATGTTTACTAAGCTTCAAAGGGAATTCTACTCCCTTAATGTAAACTAAAATGCACTCCTTATCCTTTAAGCTTTCAACATCTATATTTAAACCCTTTTCTCTATCTTGTTCTGATAAAAAAAGATGAACTGTTGCTTTATATGCTATTATAAAATCTTTTTCCATCTTTACTTTTATATAGTTTATATTATCTGCATTAAAAAACCAGGAATCTGTCATTACATATTTATAAATTATTTGATTCTTTTTTGCTATCAATAACATATCCCTAAAATACTCATTTTTATCCTTTTTTGAGTATCTTTTCATCTTATTTTTCTTCTTATCAAATTTAAAATCTGGTTTCTTTACAAATTCCAAACCAACTGGAATTGTTATATCCTTCGAATAATACACCAAACTTAATTGATTTACTCCTTTTACTGCCTTATTTATTGAATGATCCCAATGCCAGCAAATTAGCTCCGTCTCATCTGTATATCTCTTCTCTTCTACTGAATCGTCAAATATCAGCACACCATCTTCTGTTTCTATCTCTCTTACTTTCTTTTTTACCTTTTTCCATAAATCCTTTGATTTAAAATCTTCACCTGATAAAAATCTTGTTATTTTATCATGGCTTATTTCGTTATCTAACATATTTGATAATCCTACTGATGTCGCAGGACCTGTTGAAGCTATCAAATAATCTGTATATAAATCAAATAATTTTTCCTTACTAATTTTTTCTGAACTATTGTCCAATTTACATCCCTATGCTAACATTATCATATCTTTTAATTATCCCATCAAAAAACAAATATACAAAACTCATATCTCATGCGTAAGGTGAGTTAATAATTCAAAGAAAAAATCAATTAATATATAACAATATTATATGAAAGATTTATTGATTCTTGCTAGTTGTTTTGATTAAGTTTTTTACAAAAAACAGTTATCCACTTATTGAATAAGTTTTTTAAAAGTTTTTAAGATGAACAAGGCCCCAAAAAATATCTTTCGTATATAAATTACAGAAAAAAAATTTTC
>JBBRYE010000264.1:0-1621 GCA_038237895.1 Sphingobacteriales bacterium
GTCTCAAACGTATAATTAATAAATTCTTTATTATTGGTCATCACATAATTTATAACATTATGATTAAGAAAAACCATTTTTTCTCCATCCATCTCCACCATAATTGTATTATCTCCCAGAATGAATTCATTAATATAAAAATTCATTAGCGTTTTGATATCAGTCAAACATTGTCAATTGGTTATGGTTTAGTTCTTTGAAATATTGTTTTTGAGTCTGCTGAAACAGTTGATTGACGGGCATTTTTTCAAAAATGGAGATGCTTAAAATCTGTAGTATTTCGTACAGTGATTGCTTAAGCATAAATTTCTTCTTTGCGATAGCTACCAACGCATATACAGATACGGCAATCCATACCTGAGTTTTTACGGCATTTTCTGATTGGCCCCAAAAGGATTTTATTTTTAAATGCTGTTTAATCCATTTGAAGAACAATTCGATTTTCCATCTGTGTTTATAAAGTTGCGCTACGTCAGTTGCTTTAAGATGAAAGTTGTTCGTTAGAAAGACAAATGTCTTTTTGCTTTCGGCATCATAGAATTTTATTCTGCGGATTTTTTTAGGGTAATCTCTGGCAGCATAATAGCTGTTTAGTAAAACACTTTGATCGCAAAGCACTCCACTTAGTTTATCACATGGATGGGACTTAACGCGGCGATAGTCCATATTAACTTTTGCTCTTGTTATATAAAAAGCTCCGCAACAATCAATCCTGTAAAGCCGCTTGTAGTCTACATATCCTCTATCCATAATATAAAAGCTATTCGCTTCAAAGAAAATAAAATCTAATGCATTTACATCGTGAACAGAAGCCGTAGAAAAATAAATAAACTCCGGAATTGAAGTTTTTAAATCTAACTGTGTGTGCAATTTTATGCCTCCTTTTGTGGTGCGAAAAGTAGCCCAGTAAAATGTAGATAAACATAAATCTATCGTGGTGGCATCAATAGCAAATACATTATTTTCCAGGTCTATTTCCAGATCGCTGTTACCCAGATACAATTGCTTTGCCTGTTGAATTAAAAGCATCGACAGTTCATAATAAATCAGGTAAGAACGATTTTCATTTGCCGTGGAAAGAGTGCTTTTGGCAACAACATTACCTATACCTAAATGGTATAATTTATCTGTATTAGCTTTTAAACAAAGCATGGTATCACTTAAACTTTCCCGGTGCGTAAGTTGCCCGAAAGCCATGCATAAATATTGTTTCCAACAGCTAAAATCTTTTACCTTATAGTCGCCTTTATAGCGCTGGACAAGGGTTTGAAACTGTTTGTGTGAAATTAAACTCATAACCTGAGAGAAAATATATTTACCCTGATTCATAATCTTTGAAAATCAATGAATTAAAAAATTCAAAGTTTTCAAAAATTCAAATCGTTTCCAAGACTAAAGCTCTGCAAACTCAATACTGACAATATTTTCAAAGAACTTATTTTTATAACATCAAAACGCTAATGATGTAACATATAAAAAAATAAAAAAGAAAACCTCTGAATAATATATTTGCTTATCATCTTATAAAGTATCGGATATGAATTGTATTGTTTAATTTGTAAGTTCCGTCTCGGTTATTGGTAATTCATTGCGGTTAAGAAATTTAAAATTGTAAGAAAAA
>JBBRYE010000265.1:0-1612 GCA_038237895.1 Sphingobacteriales bacterium
CTGAACGGCTATACCACTTGGATGGCCATTAATATTATTCTTAATGACACTAATTCCACTTTTATAGGTCCTGCCCCAATTCGTTGAAACGGAGACTCCACTTGAAAAAATAACTTCTAAATCATTGGAAATATTTGTAGCGTAAATAAAGGAAGTCGTGGCATTAATCGGATCGTAACCTGCCCAGTAAACATTTTGACCATCCGTTGAAACGTAATTTGCTTCTGCACCTGTTCCATAGTCTTGCATGATACTTGTTTTGTTTTGCGGATGCATAAAATCAAGTTTATGTATACTTGTAGATCCTTCACTATAACCTGTTCCAAAATAAGCGGTGTCATTATTTACAGCCATGGTACAAATGCGTTTAAAAGTGTGGATTTTAGATAATCCTATAGCCGAATCAGAGGTGTTACCTAATACATTTTCCCATTTATATTTTACATTATTAGAAAGTACCTTCACTATTAAACCTGTATCAGTTATTAATCTGCGGTTGTCGTCCATTCTGTCCCAGGTTTTAGTGTGTGTGCCAGAGGGCAGGTCAACGCCATTCCATAAGGTTCTTAATAAAGTACCATCCTTCTTAAATACTCCTGCACTTGTTTTGCAGGCACTCCCTAAAGTAAATGTAAAGGATACGGGTGCGTTTTGGGCGATAACCGCGGGAGAGGTGTAGAGTAAATAAAATAAAATTAGAAATCCTATTTTAAAATTTACAATCCTTTTTACAAGCGGTCGCTTACGAAGAATAAATTCTTGTAGTTTTGTAGTTTTCATAATGTCGAGTCGTTTTAGTTGTGTTTTAGTTTTTGGAAAATGCCAGCAAAGTCAAATTTATTTAGGTTTTATTACTTGTTAAGTAATTTTACTTAAGGAAAATGACATTGCTTAATTCAAGTTTGTTAAACGTTTATAAAATTCAAAGTAAAACAATAAAAAAAATGGAAAGTATTGAAAGACAGCAAGTAAAAAATAAAAAATAGAAAAAGGAAAGACTTAAATGGTAGCGTTTTTTTTATGAAGACTAATTTTTGCAATTCACCAAGACTTCAAACTTGCAATAATTTTAAGTATTATATAAAAAGACAAATAAAATAAAATTAATAAAGTTAAAATGACAATAACTAGGCTAACTTAGTTGGATAAGATTGAATATTTAAATAATTGATTTATAATTATTTAAATAATTTATGATGTTACTACAATGTGAATTCAAATAGGGGGATTTCAATGAATTAATTTTGAGGTATCCAATAATGAAATTTACAAAAAAGGTATATATACTTAAAGTCGATATTTTCTTAAATACAATTTAAATTATTATCGCTAATTGAGAATTACAAAATTTAAATAATGAACTAGTTTTTAAATTTAAAATGAAGTGTAACAAAAATTTCTGCTTTTAATTAATGTTTTTATAACGGTTATTTAAACCTAAAGAAATACCAAATCTAATAATTTGTTTAATGGGATCAGGTTCAAAACCTGTGGGGAGAATAATTTAAAATAAGATATTTGCATGGAAAAAATTTCCCATGCACGAGTCATTAAACATACTATTAGATTTGGTTTTACCCGAAGGAGTAAAGACCTATTTTGAATTAAAATC
>JBBRYE010000266.1:0-1607 GCA_038237895.1 Sphingobacteriales bacterium
GGAAACTTTTAAAAGTTTCCACAGTTTTTATACTTTCAATTATTTTTTTTCTACCATAAAAAACTAACTATTCAATAGTGGAATAATACAAAATTATTGAATTGTTTAAAATATAATTCTGGACATACAAATTTATAAAACACCTATCTTAAAAATATTCACTTAAGTTAATATTTGATATTGGCTATTAATTACTTTTTTAATAGTAGTTCCGAGATTGATGGCTTCGTCCAAACTCAAAATATTCTACTTTAACGTGAGCTTTTCAGTTTTTAGGCAGCTATTAAGCTATTATATTGTTTCAAAGCCTTATGAGTCTGAATAGAAACTTTTGGTTTTCTTTGGTAAAATGAGTAAGCACACATAGCTGCCAACATATGCGTAAAAGCATTCAAAGCTGACCTGTGGCGAGTATGCTCTAAATCCAAAACTCCCTTTTGAAGTCCAATAACAGTTTCAATAATAGGTCTTTTTTTAGCCATTTTCTTGGCCTCATCAGGGATGGATTTTCGGTTTGCTTTTTTAGTATTATTACGAGGTTTGGCAAAGAAATCTAACGTTCCCTCGTATTCAACAAAGTCCATTTTTGCTTGATTCATTAGATACCCTTTATCACCAAATACCCAACCGCTAAGGTCTTTTAATAGATAAAAAAGAACGCCAATATTGGTATCAGAGGTACTCCCAGTTGTGAAGCAAGTCTGAATTATTTCTCCTAAGTTGTTGATTATCAGATGTATTTTGATTCCATAGAACCAGCCTGTTGAAGTTTTACCCCAAGAAGCTATTCCTTTGAATACTGCATTTTGATGAACTCGTTTAGGATGACAAGCTACTATTTTGGTACTATCAATGAAATAATTATTTGTCCGAATTGATAATTTACAACGAAATAAGTGAAAGCACATCATCGGTAAAAATGCCATAGGAATGTACCAAATAAAACGGTCATAATTTACCAAAATAGGAAAATCTTTTTTTAAATCTTTGCCAACGTATTGCTGGTAATAATGTTTGAAATTTTTGTAATGAGAATAGTGATAAAAAATCAAAATGGTCATAATCTCACTCATAGACATACAGCCGAGTTTACGCTTGGGATACCAACTGATACTTGATGCAAAGGATGCAATCTTTTCTAAGTAAATTTGGTTGAACTCATCAACTTCGTAGTATATTTCCTCAAGCATAGTGATTCGATGGTTATTTGTTAAGTTTTGCAACTCTAAAATAGTCCTATTTGCAATCCTATGCTATTCTTTGACCATAAAATCTGAAAAGTTCACGTTAAAAATAAACAAAACGACCTAAATTTTCTCTAAATTTGGGTCGTTTTGTTTATAAAAATCAAGGCTAAATAATTGCTGAAAATTAGAAGGTTTGTCATTATGATTATGGATGAAATATTTTACTATCAATATATTATGACTACAAATCCTAATCCCAAATCCTAATTCCTACCTACTTATGACCATTAAAGACATTACCAATTATTTAGAAAAACTTGCTCCCCTCTCCTATCAGGCAAGTTATGATAATGCGGGATTGCTCGTCGGCTATCCACAAACGGAAGTTACGGGCGTACTCGCAACGCTTGATTGCACCGA
>JBBRYE010000267.1:0-1600 GCA_038237895.1 Sphingobacteriales bacterium
CATAGTGATCCTGAAGATATGCCAAAATGGATGTTTGACGCTTGTGAACTACCCACCCACAGCATAGCTGATGGGATGGGCTTCAAGGGTTAACGCTCCAACTAATGTTGGCAACTCACCTTGATTTTTACGTCTGCGTTCCACAGACAAATAATTTTTTAAAGCAAATGATTTAATATTTATGGCAGCATTTACATCTCTATTTAACAAAGTTCCACAACCTTTACATATCCATTCACGGTCTTTAAGTGTTAGTTCACTGATTTTACCACAACAAGAACAAGTCTTCGATGATGGTTCAAATGTTCCAATCTTCAATATGTTCTTGCCTTTCCATTCTGCTTTGTATTCTAACATCGTTACAAACATTCCCCAACCAGCATCCTGTATTGATTGTGCAAGTTTATGGTTCTTTAACATGTTAGATACTTGTAATGTTTCAATTGCAATACTATCGTGGTTATTGATTAGTTCACTTGAAACCTTATGCAAAAAATCTTTGCGTTGGTTAGCTACTTTTTCGTGTAGCACAGCCAATTTTTGTTTTGTTCTTTTTCCCTTTTTATTTGAAAATTTACGTTGTATATACTTTAATTTACTTTGTGCTTTACGCAGAAACTTTGGGTTATTGTATTCTTTACCATCTGATGCAACGATAAATGTTTTAATTCCCAAATCAATACCAACAGTTGTATTTTCTTGAATCGTAGGTTTTAATTTAATTAAATCACCAGTTTCACAAAGAATAGATACAAAATATTTACCAGTGGGTGTTTTACTTATCGTTGCCTGTCTTATTTCACCTTTAATTGGTCTATGTAGAATAATATCAATTCCATTTTTCTTTGTGAATTTAGGTATTATAAGTTTATCATTTTCTAAAATTACATTTTGTGGAATATTAAAACTACCACCATTTGATTTCTTTTTAAATTTAGGAAAACTATTTTGTCCTTTAAAAAAGGCTGTATATGCTTTATCTAAGTTGGTTATTGATTGTTGTAGAGATTGGCTATTAATTTCTTTTAACCATTCACATTCATTTTTAAGTTCGGTTAATTGTGAATGCAAAGCGAAGCAAGAAATATTAACCTTATTACCAACATACGCCATTTGCTTTGTTTCAAGAGCCAAATTAAACACAAATCGAGATGCTCCAATATGCTTATTCAGCAGAATGGCTTGTTCATTTGTTGGTTCGAGTTTGTATTTAAAAGCTTTTAACATCATATATAAATAGTCAGAAATAATTAAAAATTTAAAGAAATAACAAATTTAATTTAAAGTCGCTTACATCCCACCCACGCTAAAAAGCGATGAGTGGGCTTTACGCTCTAATCTGTAAAGGATTTACAGCTATGCATGTAGATCTTGCTCTTGAGTCTGCTTCTAAAATGTTTGAGGCAGTTACAAAAAAAGAATATACAACTTTAAAAACAAACACATCTAAAATTATAAAAAACTCTTATCCTATTAAAAATATAAAATAATATGAAAAAAATAATAGAAAAATTTATATTTTCTTCAAGATGGTTGCTTATACCATTTTATATTGGTTTATTTATTGCAATGTTTTCTTATACATATATTTATGTAAGAG
>JBBRYE010000268.1:0-1533 GCA_038237895.1 Sphingobacteriales bacterium
TGGATGAGATAAAGGGGGCAGACTTAGTCGTAGTAGTGATGAAGTTTTCGTAATGAAAACCGAGCCAAGGGCTAGGCATGTTAGGTTTCAGAACAATTTACAACCAAAGAAAACGGGATGATTGATTATTATGAAACAAAAGGCTCTTCGCCTAAATTAGTGGAATTGTATTTTTAGTCATTGCCTAAATAATACACCATTTTTATAAAATTATCTGGATTTCTGTAACCTCTTGCTCTGGATCTTGCCAACTGCATCACGCTATTTAATCCTTCTGAAACCGCATTTGTTATTCCAGTTTTGATTGATTTTACAATTCCATTATAGTGATTCCTTATTGTTTTAATGAAGGCATTTATTGGTTTAAGACATGCAGAAGCAGCTTCTTCAATCCATTGTTCTAATATTGGTTCAATTGCATGTGATTGTACATTCCATAATTGATCAAATTTATTTTTAATTTGGTAAGCTATTGTTGTGTTTAAAGTGCTGTCATTTAAATATTCATCTAATTTACCGGCTTGATTTTCTGTTAATTTAGTCTCGTTTTTTAACCAAATGTATTTTGATTTTTTCAGTGATTCAACTGTTTTAGCTTCTTCTAGTCGAACAAGATTTAGCGCTTTATTCATTCCTTTTTTAATGTGAAATCTATCGAAAACTACTTCAGTTCCTGCGAAATATTCTTTTTGACCAGCCTGGTAGGACACTGACATGTCCATACTAAATAATTCTATATTTCCTGGAAAACCTCCATTATCCCACAGCCAACCATAGAACAATTCAAAAACCTCCTTTTTTCTTCCTTCTGTAACAAATATAACATTACCCGTGTCTAAATCTGTAAAAATGCTTATATAATTATGTCCTCTTTTTATAGCTGTTTCATCTACACAAACACGTTTAATATCTTTAAAATCGAACTTTTGTATTACATTTTTATCCACCCAATAATTAAAAACACGCCATAAATTATTATCCGGTTCACCTAATTCTCTACTGATGGCAGATGCAGACATTTCTTTATATAAGCGCATAATTAAAGCCTCAAATTTAAGACTATAATGATTACCTCTACGATCCCAAGGGGTAGAATTAACAACTTTTACACCATCTTTATTACAACTTATTCTAGGAACTTTAATATTTAAATAGCAACGATAATCAAATAAATCCAAATGCCTTATACGTTTTACGTTTCCATCATGAACTTTGCACAACTCGCCGCAACTCGGGCATTCAAATTTTGAACCTCTTTCATATTCAATGTAAACATCAATTACTTGTGTATGATTTTGAACATTTATCTTTTTTAAAACCCATGGAGATTTAACTCCCAACAAAACTCCTAATCCATCTAATTCCATGCCCTAAAAGTAAGTGAATTTTTGACTTTCCACTAATTTAGGCGAAGAACCAAATTAAATCAAGGCAAACAAAATTAAATGTCGATTTTTAGGCAATGAAATTATACTTTCATTGGGTAAAAATTGTAGTAATTTTAATAAATACCTTATAAAACACATATGAAAA
>JBBRYE010000269.1:0-1530 GCA_038237895.1 Sphingobacteriales bacterium
AGCCTCAATTTGATTGATGATTTTTTGTTCATTTAAATCGGGATACTGATATTTATTGATGATGATAAAGCCTCTTAATAAATCGAAACCGCCACTTTGATACCACAAAGATAAATCTTCTTTTACATTGATAAATTGGATTTTGTGTATTAAATTTTCGATACGTTCTTGCAAAAGTGCGTCAAAAGATTTTTCCCAAGCTCCTTCTAAATAGCCAATTACCTCGTTTCCGTAAGAAAGCAGTTCTCCTTCTATTTGTGAGAATATCTGAGGATCAGGGTCATCTAGTAAAGTTATTAAAGAGGCTATTTTTGTTTCGTTAATCATTTTTTAATGAGTATCAAGATTTTAGTATTAAGAATCAAGATTATTGAAAACATCCATAATATAAGTGATTGAATCTTTTATTTTAAATATATTTAATGTGTTGTGATTTTTGTCTTGATACTTGCATCTCTATACTTGATTCTCGCATCTTGATACTTGTGTCTTGATACTTTTTCCATATTTTCGCAGCTATGTTTAACACTACCCTTGTTATCAATTACATCAAACATTTAGCCAAAGCCAAAACACGGCATGGCGTACATTCGCCTTTTGTTTATAAATTAATTGATGAGGTAATTTACGATTTTAAAGAAAAACCTGAGTATAAAAACATAGAGAATTTACGAAAGAAATTATTAGTCGATGATCGTTTTATTACCATTACAGATTTGGGAGCAGGTTCTCTTGTGAATAACCAACAAAAAAAACAAGTTAAACAATTGGCTAAAAACGCTTTAAAACCTAAGAAATTAGCGCAATTGCTTTATAGGTTAGCTAAAGAATTTCAGCCTACAAATATTATTGAGCTGGGTACCTGCTTAGGGATTACGTCTGCCTATTTTGCTGAAGCAGTTCCAAATTCCAAGGTGATTACTTTAGAAGGATGCCCGCAAACTGCTGGCGTTGCTAAAGAGAATTTTGAAGCTTTAGGAATAAAAAATCTGAGTATTAATATCGGGAACTTTAATGAAACGCTTCCGCTGATTATTAATAATGAATCAAGCTTAGATTTTATTTTTATAGATGGAAATCATCGTAAAGATGCCACCATAAATTACTTCAATTGGTGTTTGCCTCATCTTAAAGAAAATTCTGTTATGATTTTTGATGATATTTATTGGAGCGGTGGAATGAAAGAAGCTTGGGAAATGATTAAAGCGCATCCTAAGGTTTCTGTTACTATAGATTTATTTTGGGTTGGTTTAGTTTTTTTTAGAAAAGGGCAGGTTAAAGAGGATTTTAGAGTGAGGTTTTAGTTAATCCTTTATTTCTAATTCTCTCAAGAAAAATAGTTTACCAACTCTATTGATATGTTCAATCAAATCGGGGTTTTCAATTTTATCATAAATAGATATATCAAATAAGTAAGGTAAAAGCAAATCATCTAATTAAGAAGATAGTTCATTCAGGTCGTTTAAATAAATGTTTTGTCCTATTAATGATATATAAATATAAGAAAAATGCCTATAATTATCTTTTTAT
>JBBRYE010000270.1:0-1528 GCA_038237895.1 Sphingobacteriales bacterium
AAATTACAGGGAGCAATTGGAGCGTGACAAAAAAAATATCGGTTATTTAGAAAGTGCTCTTGTGCTAGAGTTGACGCTATTTTGATCAGAATTTTGCCCGGGGAATATATATGATTCGGATTGCCATGGTCAAAGGAATTACTTATAGCAGTTTGACGGCAAAAAAAAGGAATAAATTTTCTTATAAACCCTGATCCCATTTTATTTCTATCCAAACATTGTTCTTAAAAAAGGCGATGAACTGATTTCACATAATTTTAATTTTTCTTTACTAAAATTTTCCAAATCCAATAATTAAAAGCCCGCTTTTGCAGTCATTATGTTGGCAAACAATCTTGATGTACTGCCACTTCATTCCAGAAACGGAATGAACAGCAAAGCTGCAATGACGCATTGCAACTATGAAAAATGATTTTCAAATAAATAGATTTGTTTTGAGAAGCCATATGAATAGGCTACACATCACACTTTAACATGAACGCTGCCAGAGTTAAATAACTCGCTGCCACTGGTGATATGTTGTTTTTGCATTTACACTTATGCCCTAAACGACATAAGACTAAGCTTCTATGGTTGAAGGGTGATGATTTCAGATTGAAATTTATTTTACAATTGTAAACTTGGTAAAGCTTTTATTAGTTAACTGACATTTTGTTGTATCATATTTCGTTGCGGGCTTTAAATTTATTTACATGAAATATTTAGAAAGAAAGGAGTTAAGAATCTGGATTTTCATTCCAAGTAAACATTGATTTGGAAAAAATAGGCATATTTGTGAGCGTTTCCCTAAAGGGATTGGATTCATCTATGGGATTAAAAAGCTCCTAAATTGCAAGGAACACGAAACGAATTCAAACCCAAACCCGACGAATTCATGTCAAAACCCAACGAATTCAAATTAACAATAAAGTAATTCCCAATCAAGCTTAAATTGCCCCCAACTATAAAATTTAATTGGATAGCCTATGGGAGAAAAAAAAAGATACCAACAGTACAATTCTAATACTGTTTTAGCATTACCATTTTTCGTTAGAAAGGTTCTTTATAATCAAAGCAAAGTTAAATTTTTTAATGTGACGGATTAAGTACAATCTATTTAAATAACCCCTCCACCTTTGAATTTCGAATGGACTTTTTAAAAATTGAAATGCCTTGCTGCAAGATTATGGCTTTAAGAATTGGTGGTACAATTTCAAAAATCTAAGAAATAAATTATCCATCTTTAAACAATTTAAACTCAAATGAATTTACGTAATATTTTTTTAAGTATAGTATTCTGTTTTATCGCCTTATTTAAAACAGTTGCTGCGCCATACATTGTAAATGGCACTGAATTAATAAATTCACAAACATTAGTTACCTCTGCAATGTCACAGGGAATAATAATAAATAATTCTGGTCAACTCACTCTTCAGAATGTTTCTATCGATTTTATTGCCAATGCAAATATCACTATAAATATTGGCGGGAGATTAATAATTGATAATACTTCTTTAACATCGACAAAAAGTGCTTCTTTATTATGGAC